>NZ_CP123781.1:2352500-2659166 GCF_029909415.1 Minwuia sp. IMCC3009 | reverse complement strand
CCTCGATCAGCGGGCGCAGGGCATTGGCAAGGGCCTGCGCATCGTCCTGCGGAAAGATGCGGACCGCTTCGGGCGCCGTCGCGGCGACTTCCTTCTGTCCGGCAGTGTCACTGGCCACGATGGCGAGGCCGGCGCGCATGTACTCGAAGACCTTGTTTGCGATGGTCAGATCGCTGTTGGGCTTGTCCGAACGTTCCCCGCAATAGCCGATATCGTGCTCGCTCAGCCGCGACAGCAGTTCTTCCTGCGGGACCTGGGCATGGACATGGACACGACCACGGACTTCCGGTGAGAGCGGGGCCATGAGTTCCTGCACGAAGCCGGGGCGAGGGGTTCCGCGCAGATGCAGTTCGAACGGTGCATCGATCAGCATGATCGCCTTCATCAGGATCTCGAGTCCGCGCCCTGGACCTATCGTCTGCGAGAACCAGGTGATTGACGGAATGGCGGTATCTGTACGGTCCACGATCCTGCCGTCCGTCGTCAGACGTTCCCCGGACGGAAAACTGTTGTGGATCACGTCCGGCTTCGGGCAGCCATAGGCCTGCACCAGGGCATCTGCCAGAGCATGGGACGTCGTTGTTGCATGGACGGCATTGTTGAGCAGGAACGACTCGGCCCGACGCATCATCGCCAGTGGCCGCTTGGCCTGATCGACCGGAAGACCATCACAGGTGTACCAGTCCTCCATGTCGATCCGCACGGCGCGGCCATCATGGATCAGTTTGGTGCCGACCCAGAGTGCCTTTTCCAGATGCAGACTGTAGAGGTCAGCGTTCAGCCGACGCGCGGTGCGCAGCAGCGAACCTGCTTCATACCCCAGTTGCATCGGGTGTTCGTAGCCGAAGCGTTGCCCGGCCTCCCGCATCAGTCGCGCCATCGCCCGCAGCCCGGTGCCACGCAGCCGATTCATCAGCCCCGTGCGGGTCAGGTCCACCACGGGCACATGTTGCCATTTCCGCTCCCGTACCATCGCGTTGATGCGCGGCAGGTCCTGCGCCCGATGTATGGCAGCCAGCACGATGACCTCGTGACCCAGTTCCGCGATGGCGTCGGCTTCCTTGACCACGCGCGGATTGTTGATCACCTGGAAACCGGAGACGATCACATAGCGATGCGCCATCAGGAAGGCTTGGCGACCAGGTGGCAGACATGGAAGTTGGCAGCGGTGATGGTGTCCAGATCCTGTTGCACGACGTGCATCCGGTAGTTCCGCTCCGCCAGCCATTGGCGGCAACCGGTCAGCAGATCGTGGGAGTGGACCTCGATCAGCAGGGTCGGTCTGAACTTCTCGATGGTGGCGGTCGCACCCTGCAGGGCATCCAGCTCCGCACCCTCGATGTCGATCTTCAGCAGGTCTGGCGGTGCAACGACCTGACTGTCGACCAGGGTATCCAGACGCGCGACCTGAACCTCGATACGCTGCTGCCCGTCGGTGCCGTGCTGAAAGCTGGAACTCGAAAGCTTGCCCATGCTTGTCTCGGGCATGATCTCGAACGTGGCGGTTGTATCGTCTGCGCCGACGGCAAGAGTCTGCAGGGACAGTTTCATCTGCGGGTTCAGCGCGATCAGGTCATCGATCGTTGCCGCATTCTGCGGATTGGGTTCGAAGCAGATCACCTCGCCCGCACTATTCGCGGCCATGACACCGGCCATGAAACCCCTGTGACTGCCGATGTCGTAGCAGACCATCCCCGGCGCGACCTCTGCCGCGAGGGCGGTTGTCACATCCTGCTCCCAGGTGCCGGTCCAGTACAGCTTGTCCTCCGGCAGTCTGATCCGCATGGACAGCCCCTTCGCGGGACCGGCGGTGATGCGGTGCACGAACTCGGCATCCTTCATCGCCGAGTTGACCAGCCAGCGCTGCAGCGGTGCCACCAGTGGCAGTGACTTGATGCTGTTGCGCACACCCCAGGGCAGCACATCGACACTGCGGGCGATCAATCGTTTCAGGCTCATGATCTCGTTTCCTTGCTGCGGCCGGTGGTCGTCTCGATCTGGCAGAGAATGCTGTCGATCCGTGCAATGTTGCGGGGGTAGGTATTCTGCAGTGCCAGTGCCTTGCGGCGCATCTGGCGTTCCGGCGCGTTGTGGGTGCCCAGGGTGTTCACCGTCTCGCTGAAGACATCACAGAAGTCACTGTCATCGACCGCACCGGACATGCGGACCAGTTCCGGGTCGTCGGCATAGATCGACATGCGGCTGCTGACAACCACCTTCCCCGTCGCGAAATACTCCAGGAACTTGTGCGAATTCGAACGGTCCGACTCGGTTTCATGATCCTGATAGCTCAGCAACAGGCAATCCATGTCCGCCGCCGCCTTCGCCAGTTCCGCCTTCGGCAGCGCGCCGTGAAACAGGCAGTTCCCGCAATCCGCCAATGCCGCCGCCAGGGGGGAACCCTCGCTGAAGGGGCCCCAGTAATGGAAGGTGATATCCGGATGCTGCCGCGCCACTGCCCTCAGCAGATCCACGTTGATGGTGGGGCGGTCGAGGTTTCCGAAGTAACCGCAGTGAATGCTGCCATCCATCTGTTGTGTACTCACCTCCGCGCGCGCCAGTGCCTCGAACTCCGGTCCGGTGCCATGACTGATCACGGCGCTGACGGGGGACGGCGCGTGTGCCGTCACACTCTCCAGAATGCGTTCCGACACGCTGAGCACGAGGTCGGCGGTACGACCGATCCGGGCCTGCCGAGGATCGCTGATGGGGTCCACCGGATGGAAGATCGCGCGCGGCGCACCGAATGCACGAAGGTCGGGGTAGGTATTGAAATCGAAGCACCAGACCAGATCCGGGCTGGCCCGCAGCGTCCGGACCAGCCGACGGACCTCCCGTCCGATCCATATCCGATAGAGCCCGGGCGCATGAAACCGCAGTGCCCTCGGCAGGCAGGGTCGCCAGATGATGCGCTCCACGCCCTGCCGTTCCGTTGCCGTGCGGCGCACTGCGCCCGGACGCATGGTCCAGTCCGGAGGATCGAGAAAGAAGACCCTGTTCGAAAGTCCCAGCGCCTCTGCATAGTGATGCTTGGAAATCGGTATGTGGTCCCAGACCTGCGGTGAGATCAGCAGGATCTGCCTGTCCGTAAGCCACCGAACGTCTGTTCCGGTCATTCGGGGACACGCGATCCCGACACTCAGGTACGCTTCCCGGCACGGGGCTTGATCAGGTTGAAGGCACCACGCAGCGGGCGCAACGCGGGGTACATCTCGTAGACGGAACGCTCGACCGCAAAGTCGCTGTGGGGCCGCGGCGGCGCCCGCATGAGTTCATCGAACTCCGCCAGGGTGAACCCCAGCTTCTTGGAGACGAACTGGCGGTCCTCCTCCATCTGATCCGGATCGTAGGGGGGCGCGGACAGTTCGGCCAGCGCCTCTTCCTTGGTGATCTGTCCGGCATAGATCAGGTTCGTCAGATGGGCCTTGCGCTTGTCGACACCGAACTTCACCGGCAGGATGTAGCCTTGGTAGAAGCGGGTGAATATCGACTCGTGGTGCTTGCCGCCATAGTCCCGCCAGCCCAGTTCCTCGATGATCCGCTGTTTCACCGCAGCCTTGTCGTAAGGCATCAGGTTCAGGATGGAGTGGGATTTCAGTCCCCGGAACATCATGTCCCACTTCTTCTGTTTCAAGGACATGAAGGGGTAGGTCTTCAGCGGTACCTCGCCATAGGCAGCGTGGATCGCCTGTATGTTCACGTGATCGGTCTTGGCATAGATCCAGTGCGGCGGCATGACGAATTCGGTCACCACATTGGTGCCGCTGAGGACATGGCGGATGCCATACTTCGATGCCAACTGGTTCAGCAAAGCAAATATCGCGTGGTCCGAAACGACTTCGATGTCGATCACGGATGCCTTGATGTGGGCGCGCTGCAGGTCCCGGAACTCGTTCCAGTCAATGACATGGGTGTGCAGGTCGATGTCCAGGCGGCTGACGATCTGTTCGATGTTCTGGACCGCAAGCTCCGCGTTCCAGCCATTGTCGAGATGAACGGCGAGGGGGCGCAGTCCCAGACGGCGCGCCTGCAGTGCCACATAGGTGCTGTCGACGCCACCGCTCAGACCCATGATGCAGTCGTAGGGCTTGCCCTTGCCGTCCGCACGGATCTGCTCGGCCAGTGCCTGCAGCATGGCCTCGCCCTCTGGTCCCTCGTGAACCAGCTCGGCAGCGGCGCGCATGTAGTCGTGGTAGTAGTGGCTGCGCCCTTCGTCATCGAAGCGCATGTCCGGATCGTCGCCCGTATCCAGTACACCGACGCTGCACTGGCGATGGTTCTGGATCTGGTTCAGGTCCGGCTCTTCTGTCCTGCTCATTTCAGGCCCCACATGCTTTGGCGTAGACGGCACGAAGCTTCTGACCAAATTCCTGTGGTCCCCAGGTTGTCCGTGCGCTGGCCTGAATGGCCTCGGCATCGAAGCTTCCGGACGCCGAGGCGACCTCCACCATTGCCGCGACCAGACCGGCCGCGTCGGCCGGCGCGACCAGCCGCCCGTTCGCGGGCGTGACGATTTCTTCCGGGCCGCCCGATGCCATGGCAATCACCGGCAGGCCGCAGGCCAGGGCCTCGATCAGCGCAACGCCGAAGGTCTCGAACTGGCTGGGAAAGACGAAGGCGTCAGCCTGCTGCATCTGCGCGCGAACCTGTTCCGGTTCCAACAGTCCCGCGAATTCGACCCGATCACCCAGCCCGGCCTCGGCGGACTGTTGCTCCAGTGACTGGCGAAGCGGCCCGTCACCAACCAGGACCAGGCGGCAGTCGGGGCGGGTACTGAGAACCTGCGCGAACGCGGACAGCAGCAGGGTCTGGTTCTTGACCGGCAGCAGACTGCCAACGGTGAGAAACGTGAAGGGACTGCCTGCTCTGTCTCTCGGCGGAACAGCCATGAAGGCACGTGGCAGCACATTGCCGAGAACGGTGACTTCGGTGTCCGGCTGGCCGATACGGGTGACCATGGACTGCAGCAAGGCCTTGCTGACCGGCAGGAAGGCCCGCGCCCCCGCGATGGCGGCGCGAACCGCGGGAAACAGGGAAGCCGGGACCTCATCAAGCTGGTAGGCACTGCTGTGCTCGGTCAGCACATAGGGAATGCCGTCCCGTCGGGAGATCCGGTGCGCCAGCAGACCGGCTGAGATGGTGTTGTGGGCATGGATCAGGTCGGGGCGACCGTAGCGTGCACAATATTCGCGATAGCCTGCCCAGCCTGTCCGCTGCCACCAGATCGGGTCGTACCTGCGGGACGGCGGCGTGCCGTAAAGCCCCTCCACCCTCACGACCGGTGTGCCTTGCCATTCCGCGACGGTCACTGTGGACCGCGGCTCGAACCACCGCCGGGTCAATTCCCGGCACAGGGTCGAAAGGCGTGTGCCCGGCAGTGCGGGATCGGCCGGACGCAGGGCGAGGCGGCGCAGGATGCTGCGGATGTACATGGGCACGGAATGGCGCAGGCGAACGGAGAGAACGCCGAACCGCTCGTTGCCGGTCATCCGCAGCGCTTCCAGTTGATGTCCCTGAAATATTCCTGCCAGTGGTGCATGAGCCGGCAGGAACTCCTCGGTTGGCAGGATGAGGACATGAAGTGGCATCGGGTGAGAATGCTCAGCTATCGCGCCGACAGATGAAGATCTCTGTCGAGGGACCGCGCGACAGCAATCGCAGTGCCGCAACTTCTATTGGATAGAGTGCAGCTCCGACGACTTGGCCCCAGGTTTCACTGCGGGCGGCCAGCCGATAGATCCGGTTGAACAGGGCCCGCATGATCCGACTGCGGCTGCGAACCGGGTCGTTCATGAAGACGAACATGGGCACGACCTTCTCGATAGAGAAACCATTCCGGCGCAGCAGATCACGGACATCGCCCTCTGTTCGCGAGATCTGATGCGTGTCGTGATTGCGACCGTCATCGACCAGGTTGTCCGAGAAGATCAGATAGCCACCGGGCCGGATCAGATCCGAAAAGTTCCGCATCGCCCTTGCGTAGGGTTCCTTCTCCACGATGTGAAACAGCACATCATAGGCGGTGATCACGTCCAGCGAACCCGGTTGCAACGTTTCCGGCAGGTCACTGCCTATGTCGATCTGCATGAACACGGCGTTCGGAAAACGGCCTGAAAGATTCCGGACGGCCGTCGCGGTGATGTCGGCGCCCGCAAGCATGCGCGGGCGGCGCTGTGTCCACTGCTCGATATAGAAGCCGGTCCCCGAACCGACATCCATAATGGACCAGTCCCCGGGATTGCCCTGCAAATGTTTCAGTACATGCCGAAAGGCGCTGGCACGCACACGATACAGCCAGTTGTTGTAGCTGAGCGGCAGGCCGATATCGCCGACCCCCTGCAGGGTGTAATGCTGCGAGAGCCTGCTCTCCCAGTAGTCTCCAGCCTTGAAGGCTGACTTCTCTCCGTCGTCAGACGGCTCTTGGTCATTCATTTCTGGAACTTTCCGGCAGACTGCCGCGTTGCACGCTGCAGGCGCGCGAGCACGGTACGGCGGTAGGCAAGCGCGTTGCCAATGCGGTCAGGGTGCAGCAGTTCGCGCCAGAGTGGTCTGTGGAGCTTGCTGCGGTAGGCTTCCAGGGCTGCCTGCTTTTCCGCCATGTCCAGCGGGCAATCCGGCGATTCGAGCGCGGCGATCACCACACCTGCTCGCATCGCGGCCTTTTCGGTATCGGAGTCGGCGTTCTTCTCCTGCCCGCCATGCACCCGGTCCCAGACCAGGGCAGGCGGCAGGGTCACCACCGGGTAGCGGGCCCCGATCTTCAGCCAGAATTCCATGTCACCCAACTGGCGCATGCCGCTGAAGCCGCCGACGGCCTCGTAGGCGTCGCGGCGAATGATGCCGGATCCGGGCGCTCGCCCGAACAGTTCGCGCCCGTGGAACTCTTCCCTGTAGGCTTCAGCGGGGGAGAAGATCATCGGATGCGGGCGATCGGGCGCGGAATGGGCTGACAGGCCGAAACCGGCCTCCGGGAATTGCTCCATGCACCGCACGAAGACACCCAGACCCCACGGATAGATCATGTCGTCGGAATCGACGTACTTCAGGTACTTTCCTTCTGCGAGACTGGCGGCGTGCTTGCGGTTCGGATAGTCGCCCAGGTTCTTCTCGTTCTGATAGACCCGTACACGGCTGTCGGTGGCTTCCAGCTTCCGTGCGATCTCGACCGTCCTGTCACTCGACCCGTCATCGACCACGATCAGTTCGAAGTCGATAAAGTCGGAGGCCAGAACACTGCCCATCGCGTCGGCGATGAAGTCGGCCCGGTTGTAGGCTGTCATCAGCACACTGACCGTCGGGGCAGGTTTCGTCGTGCCGTTCTCCTGGCTCATCAGTCCTGATCGCCTGTCTTCGTGAAGTAGTCCCTGATGGCAGCGACCACCTGATCCTGCTCCTCTTCGGTCAGAAGCGGATGGATCGGCAGCGACAGGATCTCCGACGCATGGGCATGTGCCACGGGGAAATCGGATGGTGTGTGCCCCAGGCGGTCGTACGCCGAATAGAAGGGCAGGGCGCGGGGGTAGTTGATGACTGTCGGTACGCCCGCTGCCGAGAGATGTTTCTGGAGCGCGTCACGGTCTCCGGTGCGGACCACATACAGGTGGTAGACATGGCGCACGCCGGGACGCTGCGCCGGCAGGATCAGGTCCCCGACCCCGTCGAGCAGGGCATCATAGCGGGCCGCAACCTTGCGGCGGGCATCATTCCAGCCAGGCAGATGGGGCATCTTCACGTTCAGGACGGCCGCCTGCAGCCCGTCCATGCGGCTGCAAATCCCCTCCATGACGTGGTTGTTCTTGCCACCATGGCGAGCAAACAGGGTGGCGAATTCCGCGCTGTCGTCGCGATCGGTGATCAGGCACCCGGCATCGCCCATCGCCCCCAGGTTCTTGCCCGGATAGAAGGAGAAGGTGGCAACGTCGCCGAAGCGACCCACCTGCTGCCCGTCCGCTTCGGCCAGATGTGCCTGGGCACTGTCCTCGATCAGCCAGAGTCCGTGGCGGTCACAGATGGCCTTGATCTCGCCGATCGCCGCAGGCTGTCCATAGAGGTGCACGACAACCACCCCCCTGGTGCGGGGCGTGATCTTCGCCTCGACCTCTGCGGGATCAAGGCAGAAGTAGGCGTCTTCCGTATCGCCGAACACGACCTTCGCCCCGGTCTGGGTGATGGTCTCGCTGGTGGCGATCCAGCTGTGCGCCGTGGTGATGACTTCATCACCCGGTCCGGCCCCCAGGGCCCTGAGCGCGATATAGAGCGCGTCCGTGCCATTGGCGCAGGAAACACAATGCCTCGCGCCGGTCAGGCTGGCGAAATTCTGCTCGAAATCGTCGACATCCTTGCCGCGAATGAACGCGGACGTGTCGATGATGCGGGTGATCGCGTCGTTCAGGGCAGGCTGCAGCGTGTCGTGCAACGCCTTCAGGTCTACGAACTGCATCAGTCAGCGCTCCATACGTCTTGCAGGGTTCCCGACATAGAAGCCGGGTTGGGTAATGTCTTTCGTCACCACTGCTCCGGCGCCGACGACGGCATTGTCGCAGATGCTGACGGGCATGATCGTGGCGTTGGTGCCGATGGAGACATTGTTGCCGATACGGGTGTGGCCCCAGCGGGTGCGGTCCCCGCGCGCCGGCCCGCCGCCGGAAAAGCTGTCGTTGATGAACATCGCGCCGTGGGAGATGAAGCAGTCTTCACCGATGGTCACCAGTTCGCAGATGAAGGCGTGCGACTGCACCCGTGTCCGCGCCCCGATCTCCACTCCGGCCTGGATCTCGACGAACGGACCGACGAAGCAATCGTCGCCCAGCGTGCAGCGATAGATGTTCGACGGTTCGACAATCGTCACGCCCGTGCCGCAGGTGACGTCGCGAATGCCGACGCTCTTCAGGTCAGGAGGCAATCCTGGCCGCCCTGTAGATCTTGTCGATGATCTCGACGGTCTTCAGCCCCTCGAAGCCGATGGTGCCGATGGAGCCTTCGGCAGTCAGAACCTGCTGGATGTTCTGGTAGACATCCTCGTGGTTCGACATGGAGCCCTGGTAGGCCCCGTATTCATTGGGGGGGCGGCCCTGCTTCAACTCCGCCGGGTCCATGCCGGCGATGTTCTCGTATTCGATCTCGTTCAGGTACTGGCCCCCGATCTTGATCGTGCCCTTCTCGCAGAACAGCGTCAGCGACCCCTCCATGTTCCGCCCGAAGCTGTTGATGGTGAAGCTGACGCTGCCGATGGCACCGCTGTAGAAGCGCAGGATCGCGACCCCGGCGTCCTCGAATTCCACCGAGTCCGCATGGCAGTAGTTGTCCATGAAGCTGGCCACGTCCTGCACGTCACCGGCGAGCCAGTAGAGCAGATCGATGAAATGGCTGAACTGAGTGTAGAGCGTGCCGCCATCCATCGCCAGGCTGCCCTTCCAGCTGTCGGCGTAGTAGGCGTCATTGCGGTTCCAGAAGCAGTTCAGATGCACGCTGTAGATGCGCCCCAGGGATCCCTGGTCCAGCAGCTTCTTCAGGTGTTCCACAGGCGGGTTGTAGCGGTTCTGCTTGACGACGAAGAGACGACGGTTGGCTTTCTCGCCTGCCTTGATCATCTCCCCGCACTCGTGAACGGTCAGCGCCATCGGCTTCTCGCAGAGTACATGGTACCCCGCCTCGAACGCCTTGATCGTGTGCTCCGCATGCAGGCCGTTCGGGGTGCAGATCGCGATCACATCCGCCTTGCCGCGCATGTCCTTCAGCATCTGGTCCAGATCGGTGAAGGCTTCGGCCCCCTGCTCGGCCGCAACCTCCTGTGCCTTCTCCGGCACGATATCGCAGACGGCGGTCAGGCGACCGAACTTGGGGGCGTGGCCGGCGTGACGCTGACCGATCCGGCCACAGCCAACGATGGCGAAGCCTGTGCTGTTGGGGGATACCTGCTGCATGTTCTCTTTCAGACTAGTGTTTCAAGGATGAAAAGGGGTCAGACAGTGATGTCTTCGGGACCAAGGTGATTGAACAGCCCTTCGCGCAGGACGGCCTGGCTGGGGTAGTTGACCAGAACGGCCCTGTGCGGACCCTTGAAGACAAACTGGGCACCCGCCGCGACAGCGGAGGCGCCGCCTTCCTTGATCGCGGCCAGGAAATCGGGAATCCCGCGTGCACCGCCGCTGGCAATGACCGGCACATCGACAGCGGCAGTGACCCGCTTGATCAGTTCCATGTCGTAGCCATCGAAGGTTCCGTCGCGATCCATGGCCGTCAGCAGGATCTCGCCCGCCCCGGCATCGACTGCGTTGCGCGCGATCTCCGTGACGTCCCCGGAAACGCGCCTGGAGCCGCATTCGGTCATGACCTTCGGGCCGCCCAGCAGGCCCTTCTTCACGTCAATGCTCGCAACCACGGCCTGGCTGCCGTACATGCGGGCGATCTTGCTCGCCAGTGTCGGCGCACGGTGCAGGGCGGTGTTCAGCACGACCTTCTCGACCCCGGCATCAAAGGCCCGGCGCGCCTGCTCCAGTGTGCGGATGCCACCGCCGTAGCCGAAGGGAATGAAACATTCGCTGGCGATCTCGCGCAGCAGGTCGAAATCCGGTTCCCTGCCTTCCTTCGCGACACCGATGTCGAGCAGCATCAGTTCGTCGACTTCCTTGTCGCTGAAGATGCGCACCGTGTTCACCGGATCACCGATATAGGTCCGCTTGCCGAACTTGATGGTCTTTACCAGACGCCCCTGCTCGATCAGCAGGGTGGGTATGACGCGCACACGTTTCATCGGGGATCAGATCTCATTCGGCGCCTGTCTTTCCTTCGGCGAAGTTGCGCAGCAGCGTCATGCCGAAGCGATGGCTCTTCTCCGGGTGAAACTGAACGCCGATCAGATTGTCGTGCGCGACTGCGGCGCAGAAATCATAGCCATGATGGGCCGTCGCAGCGACATCTGCCGGGTCATCGCACGTCATGTGAAATGAATGCACGAAGTAGAAGCGCGGATCCTCGTGGAAGCCGTGCAATGCCTTCTCCGGCTGCTTCACGTCCAGGCTGGCCCAGCCCATGTGCGGCACCCGGTCGGTCGGTCCAAGTCTGGTGCGGTCGAACGCCAGGACATCGCCATTGATCCAGCCGAGACCGGGCAGTTCGCCCTCGTCACTGCGTCGGGCAAACAGCTGCATGCCGACACATATCCCCAGGATCGGAACGCCGTCGCGGATCACCCGCTGTTCCAGCGCCTCTGCGATGCCCTTCGACTGAATGCTCTCGGCCCCGTAGTCGAAAGCACCGACGCCGGGGAAGATGATCCGGTCGGAAGTCAGGATATCCTCCGCCTCCGACGTGATCGTGGCCTTGATACCCAGCTTCTTCAGCATGTTGCGGATGGAGGCGGGGTTTCCGCAGCCATAGTCGACGATTGTGATCATTCCTGCGGTCATGCGGCGTTCGCCTGCCCGCGCTTGACCGGGATCGGCGGTGTTCCGAGGTATTCCTCATGCAGGGCGGCCAGCGCCGCTGCGCCTTCTGATCTTGCCTTCTCGAACAATGCGATTCCATCCATCATGCCGCGGAAGCACTGGCGCTGGTTGCGCCACCAATGCACTTTCTGACGCAGCGAGAGTGACGGTTCCCGCATCAGTCGCACTGCTTCCCGGGCGGGTTGCGATACCGGTACCCCCGGCGTGGTACCGAAAAGGTCATGGCGCATGAGACAGACAGCGACAGTCCGCTGCAATGTCGTCCTGTAGTTCTGAAGATGATAGTGGAATACACAGGCTGCGGGGTCCCTGACCAGCGCATGACCCGCGCGCAGGGCATCGACACAGATCAGCATGTCCTCTCCATAGACCGTCCTGCGGAAGGGGACAGCCTCCAGGAACGCGCGTCGATACATCGACGTCACATCGTCGATGACGCAGGCCGACTGCTTCGCGGCACCGTCCGCCGCATCGAATTCGGCAGCGCTGCCGAACCGGTGGACGGACCGCACCGGTTCGGAAACAGGCCGGTACCATTCCAGCGGATTGTTGCTGGGATCGTGGGCGACGATCTGGATGCCGCCAACTGCCGCAACGTCTTCGGCGACGAAGCCGGCCTGCAACCGCTCGATCCAGCGGTCGTCCACGGGGCGCGCGTCGCCAACCGTGAAGAGGATGAGTTCGCCGTTGGTCTCACGAACGCCCAGATTGCGAGTGTCGCCGTGATTGAAATCGCCTGGCTCGATCTCCAGCAGACGGGCAAGGTCGTATCCCTGCACGATCTCCTGCGTTCCGTCAGTGGACCCGGAGTCGATCACCAGAATTTCCTTCACCGGCACGGTCTGGCTCAGGATTCCGTCAAGACAGGCGGCGATTCCGGCGGCCTCGTTCTTCACGGGGATGACGACGGATATCGTGGGCTGTTCGGTCATGCTGCTCAGAGATTGAACTGTTGCAGGGCCAGGTTGAGTTCGGCGGTGGTGCCGATGTCGATGTATTTCGCCCCTTCGAACGAGGTGGCCTTGACCCGCATCTTCCGCTCGATTGCATGATTGAAGACGTCCCCCAGCACGACCTCGCGCGTGCCAGGCGTCAGTTTGCCGAGATACTCGCCGATCAATGCGGTGAATGCAGGCGACCAGCAGCAGGCCCCCCAGGTACAGGGCAGGTCCGATGTCTCCGGCTTGTCGTAGGTCCAGATGACGTCGTGGTTCGCATCCATGTCGACCATGCCGAACTTGCTCGGGTTGTCGGTCGGAAACAGGGCCAGTGTCAGATCGGCTTCGTGGCGATCATGAAACGCCAGCAACTGGCTGAAACAATCGGCGGGTTCAATGATCGTGTCCGGCATCCCGAACAGAACCGTATGGTCGTCGAGCCAGGGGCGGGCCAGATCAATGGCGTAGGGCATGCCATGCAGCTCTTCCTGGAACAGGTAGCTGACATGGGCCCCGAAGCGGGTGCCGTTGCCGTAATACTGCATGATATCGGACTTGCCTTCGCCCAGGACGATGAACACCTGCTCCGCGCCGGCCGAGACCAGGTGTTCCAGCAGGTACTGGCTGACCACCTTCGGCCGTTTCTCCAGCACGCCATCAATCATCACGTCCTGATAGCCGACCGGGAAGAGTTCCTTCGGACAGGGAAACGGCTTCAGCCGTGACCCACGACCTGCGGCCGGAATGATTGCAGCGAGGGATCTCGTCATGAGGGTGTGCCTGCCATTTTCGTGACTGGAGTGGTGGTCGGGATCTGGCCGATTGTTCCATTCCCGACGAAGGGGGTCTGCAGCGCTTCGGCCCAGCGGCGAAACAGCGTGAACCGCGTCAGGCGCCCGCCGTAGAGGCAGATGACACCAGCGATGCGCAACGCCTCCAGGGTGCTGACTGCACCCTCCCTGAAAGCCCAGAGCAGGAATGAGACAGCGAGGCGTGGCTGCCCGGAACGGGCGGCACCGGCCACGATTTCCGCCACCATGTAGCGCAGCTCGTTCAGCCGATGCTGCTGACCGTTCTGACGCAGCATTGACGCGGCCTGTTTCGCTACCCTGATCCGGCTCAACTGCTTCTCCGGGCTGAAGAAATTGCCGCGGCTCAGGCTCGTCGGATTTACGCGGTTGTGCAGGTCAGGCGGCAGGTCGAAGAACTTGCGATAGCGGTAGCCCTGGATGTAGGCGCGGAAGAACAGCTCGATATCCTGCCAGAGCATCAGTTCCAGGTCCCACATGCCGATCCGGACAAAGGAGTCCTTGCGCCAGAGAACGCCCGTCCCCTGTGCGATGGCATCGCCGCGGAATTGCCGGGTCAGTTCATCTTCCGGCTTGTCGGTGTTCCACCAGAGGCCGAGGTCATTCGGTACATGCGCGAACATCAACCCGGGAAAGATCGCGAAATCGAGGTCCGGATCGCCTTCCATGGCCTTCACCCGGTTCTCCAGGCAGAAGGGTTCGATGATGTCGTCGGTATCCAGGAACATGACGTAATCGCCAGTGGACATCGAAACGCCTTCGTTCCGGCAGGTGCATGCACCCTTGGGTTGCCATGTGCGATCGAACAGCCGAATCCTGCTGTCCCGCGCGGCATACTCCGCCACGACATCTCTGGTCCTGTCCGTCGAGCCATCGTCGACCACCAGCATTTCCCAGTGGGGCCATGTCTGTGCCAGCACGGAGTCCAGCGTTTCCGCGACAAGGTCCTCGCGGTTGAAACTGGGGGTCAGGATGGAGACGACGGGGGGCATGGCTCAGGCGGTGCGCCGCTTGTACAGGCGCCACAGCGGCAGCAGGGGCTTGAAGATCGGATACCGTGCGAAGAACCACTTGTGGTTCTCGAAGTCCAGATGCCGCCGCGGCGGCGCGCGCATGAAATCTTCGAATTCCTCTTGCGAAATCTGAAGCTTCTTGCAGACAAATTCCAGATCTTCGCGTTGTTCTTCAGGCGAATAGATTTCCTGCTGAAACTCGCGCAAGGCCTCGTCACGGGTCATCTGGCCACTGCACACCAGGTTGGACAGATGGGCCTTTCGCTTGTCGACACCGAATTTCCTGGGCAGCAGATAGCCCTGGTAGAAACGGGTGAAGATCGACTCGTGATGCTTGCCGGTATAGGGGCGCCAGCCAAGTTCCCTCTCGATGGTCTCGCGTACTTCGGCCACGTCATAGGGAATCAGGTTCAGGATCTGGATCTGCTCGATGCCGGATCGCATCAGCTTCCGCCACTTCCGTCGATCCATGAGCGGGTAGTTGCTCAGCTTTCTCGCACCACCATGCTTTCGATAGATGTCCATGATGTTGTAGGCGTCGTACTTCTCGTAGTTCCAGCCATCCGGCATGATGTGCTCGGTAGCGACATTGACTCCGCTGATGATGTACTTGATGCGGTTGCGCATCGCGATGTCGTACAGTGCCCAGAAGATCGCGTGGTCGGTCAGTACCTCGATATCGATGACATATGTCACCAGATCGATGTTCAGCCTGGTGACGATGCGGTCAATGTTCTCGACGGCCAGCTCCGTGTTCCAGCCATTGTCGAAATGTACTGCCAGCGGCCGCAGCCCATGCTGCTTCATCAGGTATGCGATATAGGTGCTGTCCACCCCGCCGGAGAGCCCGATCAGACAGTCGTAGGGCTTTCCCTTTCCCGCCGCCTTCAGCTGTTCGACGGTCCGGTTGAGCTCCGGTTCGGCCTCGTCCCAGGTTCTCGGCACCTTGGCATATGCAATATCGAAGCTGCGGCACTGGTCGCAGACACCATCTTCGTCGAAGGTCAGGTTTGGAGCGTCCGCCTTCGTCAGGATGCAGCGCGAACAGGCGAAATGGTTCTGCTCTGGAACTGTCACTTCACATTCTCCGCTCTGGCAGCGGCATTGGCTGGCAAACCATGAAGCTGATCCTTCAGGTCCATAGATAGGCCGCCCGGTAGGCTTCGAATTCAGCCGCAGGCATATAGCCGATGTAGGGGTCGGTTTCGTTGCGCGGGTGGCAGCGTTCCCTATCCAGGTCCCGGATCTTCCGGGCAGGGTTCCCTGCAATGACGCAATAGCCTTCAGGAAAGGGCTTTGTGACGATGCTGCCGGCGGCGACGATCGTAAAATCACCCAAGGTTACATCGGGCAGGATCACGCAATTGACCCCGATCCAGCAATTCGACCCAATCTCGACGCGACCGGGCAGGTGCTTGTTGAGGTCGTACAGGTCATGATTGGCACTGATGATCGAAGTGCGCGCTGCGATCGCGGTATAGTCTCCGATGATCACGGTGCCGATGCCCTGAATGTAGCATCCTGGTTCTATCCCGGGGTTCGTGTTCCTGCCGACGATGATCTGCTTGGGTTGGGTCACCTTGCTGGTGAAATGGACACCCCAATAGGCGGCACGATTGAAACCAAGCACTTTCTGCATGAACCAGATCGAGAGCGTGATCGGACCCTGCTTGCCCTCGTATGCCTTCAGGAAACGGAATCCTGGCAACAGGACGAGCGCATTGTAGCCCGTTCGCCGCAATGCGCGCCCGAACCGCCGCAGGATGCGAACGGGCAGGGACCCGAACTTGTTGCGGTACTGCAGTTTCATTCGGATGCCTGGCTTGCTGTCCATTCCAGACTGGGATGAATCACCCCGGGCATCCGGACTGCATGTTTTGGTCCCCAGCCGTCATGAACCATTTCGTCGATCTCGAATGCGCAGGTCTCCCCGCTCACGAAATCCTGAATGCGGGGGGTCTCTATGCCGACCCCCACGGTGTACTTGCCATCCAGAAGCATGTGGCCCGGGATGCGCACCGTGCTGCTGTGGCGGCCCTCCGGACGGATGGCGCCGGAACCGCCTGCTTCATAGTCGCTGCTGATCAGGATCAGGGTGCCTTCGGAATTGAACAGGCTGATGCCGACACGCAAGTCGCCCCGTGGGGCGTCGAGTTCATAGTCGACCTCGACAAGAATGTCCTCGTCACTGCCAAGGGCACCCTCGGTCTGGCCGAGATGGTTCTTCACATAGATGCCGCGCAGGCTGACTCCCTCGCTGCCCGGGGCCTGTTCCTTCGGCCAGGTGACAATGCGCGCGGCGGTGCTTCCCAGCGTCATGTACTGTTCGATGATCGCATTGGTTTCGCCGCTGTTCACCACCGTGCCCTGGTTCATGAGGATCGAGCGGGGGCAGAGCTGCCTGACGGCGGCCATGTTGTGGCTGACGAACAGCACGGTCCGGTGCCCCTTCGTGCTCAGGTCCTTCATCTTGCCGAGGCATTTCTGCTGGAACTCGGCGTCGCCGACGGCCAGCACCTCGTCAACGATCAGGATGTCGGTCTCCAGATGCGCGGCGACGGCGAAGGCGAGGCGGACGTGCATGCCGGAGGAATAGCGCTTCACGGGCGTGTCGATGTATTTCGCGCAGCCGGAGAATTCGACGATCTCGTCGAAGCGGGACCGGATCTCCTGCTTGCTCATGCCCAGGATGGCACCGTTGAGGAAGATGTTCTCCCGCCCCGTCAGGTCGGGGTGAAACCCGGTGCCGACTTCCAGCAGACTGGCGATGCGTCCGTTGATGTAGATGCTGCCTTCGGTAGGGGCAGTGACCCGTGAGAGCAGTTTCAGCAGTGTGGACTTGCCCGCACCATTGCGGCCGATGATGCCGACGATATCTCCCTGGCCGACTTCGAAATTGATGTCACGCAAGGCCCAGACGAAATCGCGGGTACCTTCTGAGGCCCGGTCATTGACCGCACCGACCAGGGCATAGGGATCGGGGCGGCCGCGGAGACGTGCCCAGGCCCGGTTCAGGTCGTGCGACAGAGAGCCCGTGCCGACCTCACCAAGACGGTACATCTTGGACACGTTCTCGACCCTGAGTGCCGGGGTACTCATCAGACGGTATCCATGAAATTCTTCTCGACCTGATTGAAGATCACCGTCGCCAGGATCAGCAGGGCCAGGATCACACCGCCGCTGTAGGCCAGATGCATCGGGTCGAAGTCTCCCCGGCCGACAAAGGCATAGCGGAAGGTCTCCACGATGGGCGTGATCGGGTTGGCGAGGATGTAGACCCGATAGGCCTCGGGCAGGGACGAGACGGGATAGATCACCGGCGTCGCATACATCAGCAGCTGGACCCCGAACTGCATCAGGAACCGCAGGTCCCGGTACTTTGTGGTCAGGGCGGAGATGATCATGCCGAGACTGAGACCCAGCGTGCCCATCATCAGCAACAGGACCGGCAGCAGCAGCACGGCCCAGTTCGGACGCACGATCTCCGTCGTCGCCGCGAAATAGGCGACGAAACCGACCAGGATGGTGAACTGGACCGCAAACTTCAGCAGCCCCGACAGCACCACCGAGAGCGGCACGATCACGCGGGGAAAGTAGACCTTGCCGAAGATGTTGGCGTTGATGATGAACGTTTCGGATGTCTTGGTGAAGGCATCGGCAAAGAACGTCCACATGGTGATCCCGGCCAGATAGAAGACCGTGTGTGGCACACCATCGGTGGAGATGTTGGCGATGTTGCCGAAGACGATGGTGAACACGATGGTCATCATCACGGGCTGGATGACGAACCAGATCGGCCCCAGCACTGTCTGCTTGTAGAGCGCAACGAAATCGCGTCGCACCAGCAGCAGCAGCAGGTCACGGTAGGCCCAGATCTCCGCAAGTGGGACGGAGAACAGGCCCCGCTGAGGCTGGATGACACGGGTCCACTGTACATCAGCCTGCGTGGCAGGCAGGCCCGTCGCGATCTTGTCTGTCTCAGTCATGCAGGGCTTTCTCTGACTCGACCATGGCCTTCACGATGTCCTTCATCCGATATCCCGCTGTCCAGCCAAGGTCGCGGGCGGCCCGGCTGGCATCGCCCTGGCCAAACGCGATGTCCGAAGGGCGCTTGAGGTCTTCATCCATTTCGACATGTGCGGCGGCGTCCAGGCCGAGTTCGGCAAATGCCGCATCGCAGAAGGCCTGCAGCGTATGGCTGGTGCCGGTGGCGATGACATAGTCCGACGGCGCGTCGGTCTGCAGCATCCGCCACATTGCATCGACATATTCCGGTGCCCAGCCCCAGTCCCGGCTGACCGAGAGATTGCCGAGCTGCAGTACCCCGCCGCCGTCGCGGGCAATACGGCAGGCGCCGTTGACGATCTTGCGCGTGACGAAGCGGGCGGGCCGCAACGGTGATTCATGATTGAACAGGATGCCTGTGCAGGCGTGCAGGCCATAGGCTTCACGATAGTTCGCGACCGCCCAGTGCGCTGTCGCCTTGGCGGTCGCATAGGGGCTGCGCGGACGGAAGGCGGTATCCTCGTTTGCGGCCTTGCCGCCGGTATCACCGAAACATTCGCTGGAACCGGCATTGTAGAGCTTCATGGGACGCCCGGTGAAGCGCACCGCCTCCAGCAGGTTGATGGTGCCGCCCGCGATACTGTCCAGCGTCTCGACCGGCTGCTGGAACGAGAGGCCGACCGAACTCTGACCGGCGAGATTGTAGATCTCGTCGGGCTCGAAGCGGCTCAGGGTCTGCAGCACACTGCGGAAGTCGGTCAGAACCATGGAGGCGGTCTCGACCCGGTCCGCGATGCCCAGGTGTTCCAGGTTAGTGAAACTGTTGGTCGTGGCATCGCGGGAGGTGCCGATGACCCGATAGCCCTTGTCCAGCAGCAGCCGGGCCAGATAGGCCCCGTCCTGGCCGGACACCCCGCAGATCAGGGCCGTTACCTGGCCGCTCACCGTTTCACCATCCCGTCCAGAATGTCGCGAACGCGCTCGGCAAACTGGCCGAAGGCAAAGTACGAAAGGCCATCGGGCACCCCGCGCGGTGCGTTCAGGCCGCGCCGTATGGCGCCAAGCAGTTCCTCCGGCCGGTCCGGATCGACCATCTCGCCCAGCTGGCCGTCACGCACCGCGTCGCGGCTGCCATCGGTCGAACTGGCGATGACGGGGACGCCGCTCGCCATGGCCTCCAGGAAGACGAAACCGAAGCCCTCGCCCCGGCTCGGCATGACATACAGGTCGGCGAGGCGATAGAGATCAGCCTTCTCCGCTTCCTCGACGAAGCCGGTGAACACGACATGTTCGCCAAGGTGCAGCTCGGCCACCCGGTCTTCCAGCCGCCGCCGGTAGTCGCCGTCGCCGGCGATCAGATAGGCGATGGACGGATCTTCGGCCACCAGGGTCGGCAGCACCTGCAGCACCTCGTCGAAACCCTTCGCACGCTCCTTCGAGACCAGGCGCCCGAACGTCAGCAGGACCTTGCGGTTCTGCAGGCCGAAGCGCGCCGCCAGCACCTCGGATTTCTCGCCCGGGGCATAGTCCTGCAGATGGATCGCGTTGGGCAGCAGGTCGATGCGCGCGTCCGGGACACGGGACCAGGAAGTGAAACGGTCGCGGGTATAGTTGCTGATGGCATAGTACCGGGCGAGGTGGCGGCTGGCCCAGGCTGTCATTCGACGGCTGGAGGGACGCCAGGCCTCGATGCCATAGAGGGCGCCAAGCACCGGTCGGCCGAACAGCTTGCCCAGTGCCCAGGCGAGGGGCGCAAGGTTCAGGTGTCCGCAGTAGATCATGTCGCTCCGCGCGATGCGTGGCAGGTCCCTGACGATGGTCGCGAGGAACCGGACAACGCCACCGGCCGCACCGGTGCGATAGGTCAGCCCTTCCGGCAGGGCCTCCATGGTGTGACTGATCACCCGGGGAACCGCGATCACCTCGGTCACCCTTGGGTGTTGCAGGAAGGCGGAAAGCAGGTCGCGATTGTAGACCGCGACGCCGCCGTGCCCCCCATAGGCATCCGTGATCAGGGCATAGATGCGCATCAGGCGCGCAAGCCTGTTGCTTCGGTGCGACCGTGGAGCTTCCCGTGCCAGTTCCAGGCGGTGCGGATGATCTCGTCCAGTGCAGCAAAGCGTGGTTGCCAGCCCAGTTCACGACGGGCCTTTTCGGCGCTGCCGACAAGGCGGCCGGGGTCGCCCGGGCGGCGCGGGCCGATCTCCACGGGCACGGTCAGGCCGGTGACGCGTTCCACCGCCTGAATGACCTCGAAGACGGAATAGCCAGTGCCGTTGCCCAGATTGAAGGCTCCGGAGGGCAGGCCGCGCTGCAGCCCCTCCAGCGCACGCAGATGCGCATCGGCCAGGTCGGTGACATGGATGTAGTCACGGATGCAGCTGCCGTCCGGCGTGTCGTAGTCATCGCCGAAGACGGTAATGGCGGCCCGTCGCCCGGCCGCGGCATCCAGGATCAGCGGGATCAGATGTGTTTCCGGCGTGTGATCCTCACCGGTCTCGCCATCGGGGTCCGCGCCCGAGGCATTGAAGTAGCGCAGGGCGATCCAGCCCAGACCGTGCGCCTGCTCGAAATCAGCCATCATCCGCTCCACCGTCAGCTTCGACTGGCCGTAGGGATTGATCGGATGCTGCGGTGCATCTTCCGTGATCGGAACGCTCTCCGGCACGCCATAGGTCGCGCAGGTGCTGGAGAACACCATGTGCGCAATGCCGTGATCGCGGATCGCCTCGATCAGGTTCAGGCTGCCTGCCACATTGTTGCGATAGTACTTGCCGGGATCGGTCACCGACTCGCCGACATAGGCGAAGGCGGCGAAATGGATCACGGCCTCCGGCGCATGTTCGGCGATGACTTCATCCAGTCTGGCGCGGTCCAGGATGTCGCCCTGCGCGAACGGTCCCCACTGGACGGCGTGACGGTGACCATGGACAAGATTGTCATACACGATCGGCTCGTGCCCCGCCGCTGCCAGCACCTTGCAGGTATGGGCACCGATGTAGCCGGCGCCGCCTGTGACGAGTACGCGGGTCATTTCTGCTGCGCCTGCTTCTGGGGCACGGACTGGTCGATGTCCGGTTCCAGTTCGACCTTCAGGGCATCGATCTCGGCCTTCAGCGCCTCATATTCGGCCATCTTCCGTTTCAGGAAGCGCCCGGTGAGGGCTGATTTCTCCGAAATGCCCTTTGGTGTCAGGATGTAGGCATAGCGGCGCTTGTCCCGCGCGGCGGAGAAATTGCCGATCTTGACCCACCCCTTCTCGATCAGCGCATTGAGGCAATAGTGCGCGCCGCCGACACTGATCCCGACGGCCTGTGCCAGATCGCGCTGGCTCATCTCCGGATTTTCCTCCAGCAGGCGAAGTACGCGGAAATGCACATCTTCCTGCGATGTCTTGCGACTGCCGGCCATCAGCGGGCGACGGGCCTTGTAGTCTGCTGCGGAATCTGGTTCACCACGGCTACCGCACCGGTCTGCACTGCGGTGCGCCGGTGACGTTGCGGGGGCGGATAGGGGCGGTGAGCCTGCGAATCGGTGCAGATCATGCCGCGTTCATAATTGAGCGATATGTGGCAGGCAAGCCTTGTGACAGCTTATGGAGCCGCGGTTCACGGGCCATGATGACGCACCTGACGTGACGCTTCGCACTTCAAATCCACAACCGCAGATGCAATGTTCATTATTGAGCAATCACTTGACCGAACGAGAGGCCGATGGCGGCGACCGAAACTGCTGAGCGGTGGTATCTGGCGCAGTTGAAACCCAACTGTCAGCGCATCGCGTTGCGCAATCTGGATCGGCAGGGCTTTCGCACATTCCTGCCCCTGCATGACCTGACGACCCGGCAGGGCGGCAGTTTCGTCACCCGCTCCCGGCCGCTGTTTCCCGGTTATCTCTTCGTCGCCTTCGACATGGATGCCGGGGGATGGAGTGCCATCAACAGCACCTATGGCATCACCCGGCTGGTCAGCTTTGGCGCGAAACCCGCACCGGTCCCGGATGAACTGATGACATCCCTTCTGGGGCGCTGTGATGCCGACGGCAAGCTGCTGGCGGAGGTCACCGTGCGGACCGGTGATGCGGTCAGGGTCACCGCTGGCGCTTTCACCGATTTCGTTGGCAGGGTCGAGCGTATTGATCCCGATCAGCGCGTCTGGGTCCTGCTCGACCTTATGGGACGGACCACCCGCGTCAGTCTGGGTCCCGACAGCATGCGCATCGCCTGAACGGTTCCGTTCTCACTGTCGGCCCGCGTCAGCTGTCGGTTCTTCGGCGTAACCTCACTCGGGCGGCGTGACCTTCAGGCGATTGATGCGGTGTCGCCGACGCTCCAGAATCTCGAACGTGAAATCATGGAACCGGAAGACCTGGCCGATCTCCGGCAGGACCTGCGCCTCATAGATCACCAGCCCGGCAATCGTCGATGCCTCTTCATCCGGCAGGTTCCAGTCGAACCTGCGGTTCAGGTCGCGGATGGTCACGGAGCCCTCGACCTCGTAGGCGCCGTCCGGCAGCGGACGGACACCGGCCGTCACCGCGTCATGTTCGTCGGAGATGTCACCGACGATCTCCTCCAGGATGTCTTCCAGCGTGACGATGCCCTTCAGCGCACCATATTCGTCCACCACCAGCGCGAAATGCGCGCGCCTGCGACGGAACGCATTCAACTGTTCGCGCAGGGAAGCCGTCTCCGGCACGAACCAGGGCTCCCGCGCCACAGCGGTAATGTCGAGTGTCGCGGCATCACCATTGTTCTTCGACAGGGCGCGGGCCAGATCCTTGGCGTGCAGAACGCCGACGATGTTCTCCTGATCGTTCTGCCAGAGCGGAATGCGGGTGAAGTTGCTGTCCAGCGCGGCACCGACGATTGCCTCCGGCGGGTCGTCGATGTTCAGGGTCTTGATGCGCCTGCGATGCATCATGATCTCGGAGACGAACACGTCATCCAGCTCCAGGATGGAACCGAGCATGTCCTTGGCCGTCTTGCGCACGCCGCCTTCACGGTGATGCAGTTCGATCTGCCCGCGCAGCTCATCGGCCACGTCGTAGGTGTCGTCGCCGTCCTGCCTGGCGCCAATCACGCGCAGGGCCACACGGACAATGGCCTCGACCGCGATCACGGCCGGGGAGAGGGCGCGGACCAGAAAGGCCACGACGGGGGAGACGGCGAGGGCGAAACGGTCCGGGTTGCGGATCGCATATGTCTTGGGCAGCACCTCTGCGAAGATCAGCACCAGCAGCGTCATCGCCACCGTTGCAATGGCGACCGCGGCGTCGCCCACCAGCGCGATGAGCACACTGGTCGCCAGCGCAGAGGCGAGGATATTGACCAGGTTGTTGCCGAGCAGGATGGACCCGATCAGCCGCTCCTTGTCCTCTGTCAGTCTGTTGACCAGATGCGCCTTCTTGTTGCCCAGCCGTTCCATGTGATGCATCCGCGCCCGCGAGGATGCGGTCAGCGCGGTTTCGGAGCCGGAAAAGAACGCCGACATCACCAGCAGCAGGACAATGGCGGCAATGGAGAGAACCAGACTCCAGTCGATCGAGGACATTTCAGTGCCGGCGCTTTCCATCAGTTCGGTTCCGTTTCGAGAAAGGACTGCAGCCTTGCTGCATCTACATCGCGCGTGACGAAGGCTTCGCCGATGCCACGCGCCAGAACGAAGGTGAGGCGTCCGTCGCGTACCTTCTTGTCCTGTGCCATATGGTCGAGCAATCGCGTGACCGGAATATCGCCCAGACCCCGGTCTGACGGGCGGGTCGGCAGGCCGACGGCCTGCAGGTGGCGGCGCGCGCGCTCCGCGTCCTGTCCGGGGCAGAGACCCTGGCTGACGGAGAACTCCAGGGCCTGCACCATGCCGATGGCCACGGCCTCGCCATGCAGCAGGCGTCCATCATAGCCGCCTTCCGCCTCCAGCGCGTGGCCGAAGGTATGGCCGAGGTTCAGCAGGGCGCGCTGATCGTTCTCGCGCTCATCCGCCGCCACGATATCGGCCTTGGCCTGACAGCTTCTGGCGACGGCCTCCTCCCGTGCGGCGGGATCACCTGCGATGACCTCCCTGCCGTGGACTTCGAGCCATTCGAAGAACGCCCTGTCACCCAGCAGGCCGTATTTCACCACCTCCGCATAGCCAGCCAGCACCTCGCGCTCGGGCAGGCTGTCCAGGGTGGAGGTATCCGCCAGCACCAGGCTCGGCTGATGAAAGGCACCGACCAGGTTCTTGCCCTCTGGCGTGTTGATCGCGGTCTTGCCGCCGACGGAACTGTCGACCTGCGCCAGCAGGGTGGTCGGAATCTGGATGAAGCCGGTCCCGCGTCGCAGGATCGCCGCCGCAAAGCCGGTCAGATCACCGATGACACCGCCGCCCAGGGCCACGACCATGTCGTCGCGTCCGACGCGTTCCGATATCAGCCAGCGTGTCAGCCGCTCCAGTTGGGCAAAGTCCTTGGTGGCTTCGCCAGCGGGCAGCGTCAGGCAGACCGTCTCGATCCGCGCTGCGGCGCAGGCATCGTTCAGGGCAGGCAACTGGGCCTTCGCCACATTCTCGTCCGTGACAATGGCGATGCGGGGACGACGCAGAAGCGGGGCGATGAACTGTCCGGCCTGCGCCAGCACATCCGTGCCGATGTGGATGTCGTAGGACCGCGCACCCAGTGCGACATGCACCATGGCCGTCATGGCTGCACCGTACCGTCATCGGAACCGACAGGCTTTCCCAATGCGCTGATGATCCGGTTGACCACCACGTCATGGGTATCCCCGCCGCTTTCCACCATCAGGTCCGATGTCTCGTAGACCGGGTAGCGTTGCTGCATCAGCGCAGCCAGTGTCTCACGCTGGTTCCGCCCGCGCAGCAGGGGGCGGTCCGTCCGCTTGGCACAGCGCCGGACGAGGGTGTCCAGATCTGCCTTGAGCCATATGGAGGTTGCTTCGGCGGCAATGAGAGCCCGTGTTTCATCATTCATGAAGGCGCCGCCCCCCGTGGCGATGACCTGGCGGGGTTCGCTCAGCAGGCGTCTGATGACCCGGCGTTCCCCGTCCCTGAAATGCGCCTCGCCATAGCGATCGAAGATTTCCGGGATGGTCATTCCGGCCGCAGCCTCGATCTCGTCATCGGCATCGACGAAGCGCAGGTTCAGGCGCTGCGCGAGGCGGCGACCCACGGTACTCTTGCCCGCGCCCATCAGACCGACAAGCACCAGGGAGCGCCGGTCGTCTTCCCGGGCCTCTCCCGTGCCCTGGAACATCACGCCTTGAGCCGCCTCCCGAACCATGAAACTGCAGTGTCCTTCGTCGTTTTCAGTTGCGATGCAGCGCTGGTGACTGCAATTGAAAGCCTGTTACCCCGTCGATACACTGCCGACACCGTCCGTCAAGCTCTATAGGGTGATGGACAGCCTGTCCGACACCGTCATCGCACACCGACCGGAGTATCCCACGGCCCCATGCGACGTCTGTTCCTCTTCCTGTTCCTGCTGGTCATTGTGCTCGGTGCCGCCGGCGCCGTGTTTGTCGCCACTTGGGACATCCCGCCCCCCACGAAGGAAACCCGCAAGGTGGTCCCCGATGAGCGTTTTCCGCGTTAGCAGCCTGCTCGGGCTCTGCCTTTTCCTGCCCGTTCTGGCCCTGGCGCAGACCAGCGCCGATGGCGGACAGAATAGCGGCCCGAAATCGCTTCTGCCCGCAACGGTGAACTCCGGGGGCACCTCCCAGGCACCGTCGGACCAGAGTGTCACCTCCGGTGGAATCGTCATTGGTCGGCTGGATGCTCCGGGGGAAGCGGCGGCTGGCCTGCTCGGCCCTTCTTCCGGTGGCCTGGGGCTCGGTCTCTGGGAAGGGTCCGCCGCGGGGATCGTGCATGCGCTCTACGGGCGGATGCCGAGCCACTATGAATCGCCTGCGGCCCGTGATCTGGCGCGCCGCCTGCTGCTGTCCATCGGGACGCCGCCGTCGGGCAGCGACAGCGCCGCCCTGCTGGGGCAGCGCATGACCCTGCTGGTCACGATGGGGGAGGCGGATTCGGCGGTGGCGCTGGCGGAGGCCGCATCAGGCGGTGACCTGAACAATCCTGCCTACAGCCGTCCCCTGGCCGATGCCCTGCTGCTGAGCGGCGACGTCGAGCGTGCCTGTGACATCGTCGGTGCCCAGGTGCGGGGCGGCAGCCGTGATTTCTGGCAGCGTGCGTCGGTCTTCTGCGACCTTCAGGCGGGTCGGCGCCCGGACGCGGATCTGACCCGCACGATCCTGAACGAGACCGGGCGGAGCAATCCCGTCTTCGATGACCTCGCCGACGCGGTGGCCGACGATGCGACTGTCGAGCTGGAGGATGCCGCGCAGCTTTCGCCGCTGCACCTCGCCATGTTCCGTCTTGGACAGAAGGTCACCCTGAAGTCCCTTGCCGGGCTGGCACCTGCCGTCGCAGCGCGGCTGGCAACCCTGCCCCGGCTGACGACACCCCAGCGGCTCGATGCAGGTATTTCCGCGATACGCACCGGAACCCTGCAGCCTGCCGCCGTTACCCTGATCCTGGGCGCACCCGACGCGGACCTGAATGCCGACGATTTCCGTCTGGCGGCAGTCGCGTTCGCACGGGCGGAGGGCAAGCTGGCCCGAGCGGAGGCGATGCTCGCGATGTGGACGGTTGCCCTGTCGCAGGGCGAGGCGCCGATGGCAGCGGCCCTGGCCGCGCCGGCGCTGGAACGCCTGCTGCCCTCCATCGACCTGGCCTTTCTCGCACCAGCCGCGTTCCGCATGCACCTGCTGAATGGTGACAGGGACAGGGCGCGGGGCTGGCTGGAACTGCTGCGGCGCCGTGCTGCGGCCGGGGAGCGTGATGCCGTCCTGGCCCAGACCGCCATGCTGCCGCTTGCGCAGGTTTCCGGCATCGATCCGGCGAACAACAGGCGGTTGGGCAACTGGCGTGATGCCAACCCGGCGGGTGAGGGGGCAGATCGGCAGTGGCATCGCATCCTGTTGCTGATGGACGCTGTGGGGCGGCCAGTGGCGGAGGGACTCTGGACCGATGCGCTGCAGTCACCCGCGACAGATGGTGTACCGGGTTACGCGACAGACGCTGCGCTCTGGCGTCAGCTTGTGCTGGCGACCGGCGCGGGCCGGACGGGGGAGGCGGTTCAGGCTGCCCTGGCGCTGATGGGTTCCGCCGGGCCGGGCGTACTTGATCCGGTCGCACTTGCCAGTGTCGTCGGATCGCTGCGTCGGCTTGGTCTCGCGCCGGTGGCGGAGCGGCTGGCGGTGGAGGCGCTGATTGCCACCGAGGCCGGGCGGTCCGGTGAATGACGGTCGGCTGATCGACCTCTATCTCGACATGCTGGCGGCGGAGCGTGGTGCTGCCGCCAACACGCTCGCGGCCTATCGGCGGGATCTGAACGGCATTTCCGAGGGTCTGCCACGCGGGCGCAGTCTGCTTGATGCCCGGGCCGAGGACCTGAGGCGCTGCCTGCACGGGATGGTAAAGGCCGGGCTGGCCGCATCCACCCAGGCACGGAAGCTCTCTGCCATTCGCGGCCTCTACCGGTTTCTGGTGCAGGACGGACTGCGTTCGGATGATCCGGCGCAGGCCCTCGACGCGCCGCGCCTGTCACGCCCGCTGCCCAGGGTGCTGACGGTGGAGGATGTTTCCGATCTGCTGCACTGCGCGGCATCGAAGACAGATCACAAGGGTCTGCGCATGACCTGTCTGCTGGAGGTGATCTATGCCTCCGGCCTCAGGGTCAGCGAGTTGCTGACCCTGCCGCATCCCCCGCTAGGACCCGATCCCCGCTTCCTGCAGGTGCGGGGCAAGGGCGGGCGGGAGCGGCTGGCGCCGATGAGTCCCGAGGCGCTGGAGGCGCTGGCGCGCTATCTCGAGGTCCGGGAGATGTTCCTGCAGAAGGGCCAGCCGTCACCCTGGCTGTTCCCGTCCCGCGGGGCGAGTGGCCACCTGACACGGCAGGCGTTCGGGATCGCGCTGAAGCAGCTTGCGCGGGATGCCGGGATCGATGCCGCGAAGGTGTCGCCGCACGTGCTGCGCCATGCCTTCGCCAGTCATCTGCTGGCCGGTGGCGCGGACCTGCGCAGCCTGCAGAAGATGCTGGGCCATGCGGACATTTCCACCACCCAGATCTATACCCACGTGCAGGAGGCGCGGCTGACGGCCCTGGTGGAGGAGACCCATCCGCTGGCGCGACGGGGCCGGACCGGCTGACCGCCGCCGGGCGCACGGCAGCGAGTTCGCTTGTCTGCATGCGCGGTGGTCTGTAAGAGAGCGACAGAGGAAAATATTCCACAAACCAGGGGGGAATCCCGAAAATGTCCTTCAAGATTGTCGAACAGACCACGCCGCGCCTGAACCGTTGCGAGCTTGCCGTGCCGGGGTCGTCCCCGAAGATGTTCGAAAAGGCCGCCAAGTCCGACGCCGACGTGATCTTCCTCGATCTGGAGGATGCCGTCGCACCGGACGACAAGGCCTCCGCGCGCAAGAACATCATCGAGGCGCTGAATGACATCGACTGGGGCGACAAGACCATGTCGCTGCGCATCAATGGCCTGGATACCCACTACATGTACCGCGACGTGGTGGACGTGCTGGAACAGGGCGGCGAGCGTCTGGACCTGATCATGATCCCGAAGGCCGGCACGGCCTCCGACATCTATGCCGTCGACATGCTGGTGACCCAGATCGAGGCCGCGATCGGTCGCAAGAAGCGGATCGGCTTCGAGATGATCATCGAGACCGCGCTCGGCATGGCCAACGTCGACGAGATCGCCGCCGCGAGCCCGCGCAACGAGTCGCTGCACTTCGGCGTTGCCGACTATGCCGCCTCCACCAAGGCCCGCACCACGGTGATCGGTGGTCCGAACCCGCTCTATGGTGTCCTGACTGACCCGGCCGAGGATGGCGGCGCGCGTGACTATCACTGGGGTGACATGTGGCACTATGCGGTTGCCCGCATGGTGGTCGCCGCCCGCGCCAACGGCCTGCGTCCGATCGACGGCCCGTTCGGTGATTTCTCCGATCCCGATGGCTACAAGGCCCAGGCCAACCGTTCCGCGATCCTCGGCTGTGAAGGCAAGTGGGCCATTCACCCGAGCCAGATCGCAACGGCCAACGAGGTCTTTACCCCGTCCGAGAAGGAAGTCGCCAAGGCCAGGCGCATCCTGGAAGCCATGGAGCAGGCACAGAAGGAAGGCCGCGGCGCGGTCGCCCTCGACGGTCGCCTGATCGACATTGCCTCCATCAAGCAGGCCGAGGCACTGGTCAAGCAGTCGGAACTGATCAGCGGCCGCTGACCGGCCCGGAACTGCACTGCGCGCCGCAGGGTCCCGGTCCGGCCGGAGCCCATGCGGCGCGCTTGCTTCCTCCGATCCGGTTCATCCTTCGTCCGCACCACACTTTCTCCCCGCCCCGCCGTTCCCGTGTATGGTCGGCGTTGAGGCTGACGCAGGGCGGTCGTGTTTGGGGGGAGAGATACAGAGATGACCAGGCTGCTGGCCCTGATCGATGGATCGGTCTATTCGCGCAGTGTCTGTGACCACGCTGCATGGGCGGCGGCGCAGACCGGCGCATCGGTGGAACTGCTGCAGGTATTGGGGCGGCGCAATACGTCCAGCGCGCCGACGGACCTGAGCGGCAGCATCAATGTGGATGCGAAGGAGCATCTGCTGACCGAACTCGCAAATCTGGATCAGGAGCAGGCGCGGCTGACGCAGAAGCGGGCGCGGCTGGTGCTGGAGGAGGCGAAGCAGCGGCTGGAGCAGGCAGGTGTTGCCGATGTCACCGCACGGCTGCGCCATGGCGATCTGATCGAGAACCTGCAGGAGGCCGAGTCCGATGCCGATCTGGTCATCATCGGCAAGCGCGGGGAGGGTGCGGACTTCGCCAGACTGCACCTGGGATCGAACCTGGAACGGGTGGTGCGGGCCTGTCACAAGCCGGTCCTGGTCACGTCCCGCGCCTTCCGGCCGATCAACAGCCTGCTGATCGCCTTTGACGGCGGCGAGAGCGCAATGAAGGCGGTGCGCCACATCGCCCACGGTGTGCTGTTTCCCGGCACTGTCTGTCACCTGCTGACGGTCGGCAACCGCACCGACCAGGCCGAACGCAATCTGGAGGATGCCGCTACCATGCTGCGCAAGGCGGGCTACGAGGTGGAAACCGGCATCCGCCCCGGCCAGGCCGACAGCGTCATCGCCGCCAAGGTGGAGATCGACAGGATCGAACTGCTGGTCATGGGTGCCTACGGCCATTCCCGCATCCGCAGCCTGATCATCGGCAGCACCACCAGCGAGATGATCCGGTCCTGCCTTGTCCCGGTGATGCTGTTTCGCTGATCCTGAATGCTGAAACCACGACTGACTCATCGGGAGAAACGATGGAACTGACAATGGACCTGCTGCCGCTGGCTGCCATTCTGGTGGGCACCGGATGTGTTGCCGGTGTGCTGGCCGGCCTGCTTGGTGTCGGCGGCGGTATCGTCGTGGTGCCGGTGCTCTACACCATGCTGGGGCAGCTGGAGATCGATCCGTCGGTGCGCATGCATGTGGCGGTCGGGACCTCGCTGGCCAGCATCGTGCTGACCTCCATCGGCTCGGCGCGGGCGCATCATCGCAGGGGCGCGGTGGATACGGACCTGCTGCGGCGCTGGGGGCCGTTCATCTTCGCCGGATCCGTCTCGGGTGTGCTGATCGCCAGTCTTGTCAGCGGCGCGACGCTCACAATGGTCTTTGCCATCGTCGCGCTGATCGTCGCGGCCTACATGGCCTTCACCCCGGCCGACTTCCGCCTGCGGGACCGGCTGCCCGGCGGGGCCGCGGGGGCGGCGTCCGGCTTCGCCATCGGTGGCACATCAGCCATGATGGGCATCGGTGGCGGCACCCTCTGCGTGCCCTATTTCAACATCTTCGGCTATCCGGTGCATCGGGCGGTGGGTACGGCAGCCGCCATCGGCCTGATCATTGCCTTGCCGGGTGCCATCGGTTTCATCGTTTCCGGCTGGGGTGTCGCCGCCCTGCCGCAGGCGAGCGCAGGTCATGTCAACCTGCTCGGCCTGGTGCTGATTGCCCCCTTCGCCAGCCTGACCGCGCCACTGGGCGCGCGTCTCGCCCATGGGATGAAACCGCGTGCGCTGAAGCTTGCCTTTGCCCTGTTCCTGTTCGCGACGGCGGTCCGCATGCTGGCCTGAATGGGCCCAGATCTGGAACAGTCAGAGACGCCGAACCGCTCCGTCCTATCCCTTGATCGCGGCCTGGATCCGGCCTGCCATTTCCTCGATCGCCATCTGACCGTTGAAGATGTCGATGTTCTGCCCGTCCGGCCCCATGAAATAGATGAAGTTGGAGTGATCCATCAGGTAGTAGGGGTCGTCCGGCGTGTCGCTCGGAGCCTTGGCGTAATAGACCCGATAGGCCTTTGCGGCACGGGTCACCTCCGCCTCCGATCCTGTCAGGCCGACCATGCGCGGATGAAACGCCTCGACGTAGGCATGCATCTGGGCGACATCGTCCCGCGACGGATCAACCGTGATGAAGACCGGCGTCACCTTGGCCGCATCCGCGCCCAGTTCATCCATCACCGCCGCCATGTCCTGCAGCTCGGTCGGGCAGACATCGGGGCAGAAAGTGTAACCGAAGTAGACCAGTGACCAGGTGTCGTTCAGCATCGCCTCGGTCACCCGTTCCCCGTCGTCGTTGGTCAGGGTGAAGGGGCCGCCGATGGAAACCGTGCCGCTGGTCGTCACTCCACCCGCCTGCTGCGACGGTGCGCGAAGACCATCAACGATGACTGCCGCGCCGCCGATCAGCGCCGCGAGCACAAGGACCGAGATCCCGAAGATGCGTGTGCGTTTCATGGGAGAAGGATTTAGGCGCCCCCGTCCCCATCGCCTTCGTGGCATCCGGTCGCAGCAGGGGGCGGGACGGGCTGAACCTGTTCAACCCCGCGTGAAACGGCAGGCCATGCGCCGGGCCCCATGATCGGCGAGTGGCCGCGAGACCGATTGCACCAGCCTCGCTTTTCGTCTATCAGAGCGCCTCTGGCCCGCACATGCAGGCCACGCGGGACCCGTAGCTCAGCTGGATAGAGCGCTGCCCTCCGAAGGCAGAGGTCACAGGTTCGAATCCTGTCGGGTCCGCCATTTCTCTCCGGAAATTTTCAGACAGGCATGGTGTCTCATCGCCCGAACCGTCGAGCGCGATTCAGCCTATTTCTTGGTGTGCACGTAGACGCCGGTCCATTCCTCTTCAGGCGGGGAGCGATGCAGCTTGCGGGCGCGACGCGCCATGATGCCGGCGGCGAGGTTGGTCGGATTCCTCTGCGACAGATCCATGAACCGGCGGGACGCCTCGTCGAACGCGCCGTTCATGTAATATCCGATCGCCTCCTCGTAGGCGTCCCGGTCTGACAGCCGTTCCGGGGCGACCTGTCCCTTCTCCCCCATCAGTTCGAAGATGCGGGTGCTGCTGGTGCGGCCGACCACCGAAGCCCGGTCCAGGAAGCGCCATTCGAAACGGTCGCCGGTCGCGTCACGCAGCGCCTCGCTGCCCATGATGCTGATGCCGTAGAATTTGCAGAGACCTTCCAGCCGGCTGGCGAGATTAACGGTGTCGCCGATCACCGTGTAGGAGAACCGGTCAGCGGTGCCGATGTTGCCGACCAGGACCTCGCCGACATCCAGTCCGATCCTGGCATGGAACAGCGGCCTGCCTGCGGCCTCCCGCTTGATGCGGTCCTGCACCAGCAGTTTCTGTCCCTCGATGGCAGCCAGGCAGGCTGCGACCTCGTGATCCGGTGTTTCTATCGGGGCGTTGAAAAGCGCCAGGATGCCGTCGCCGATATACTTGTCGACCGTGCCCTGGTTTTCGGACAGGGAGTCGCGCATCAGGGAGAAATAGTCGCCCATCTCGTCAACGATCTCTTCCGGCGTCAGCTTCTCCGAAATGGCCGTGAAATTGGCGATATCTGAGAAGTAGATTGTCATCCGTCGGCGCTCTCCGCCAAGTTTCGCCTCCTCGCCGGAGATGATCAGCTTGCGGACCAGATCCGTGGGCACATACCGCCCGAACGACCGAAGGCTGAGCTTCATTCTCTCCTTCGAGTGATCGAGAATATCAAGCTCCTGGACGATCGTGTCGAGCATCTGCGTGTCGGTCAGGCTGAACTGACCGATGTTGTTGAACTCCACGACCAGGTGATTGACCGCTCGCCGGATCCGGTTGGCCAGAAGCAGGATGATTGCACTCAGAATCACCACCAGAATGCCCGTGATCGCCGCCATCTCCTGATTGGTGCGGATCAGTTCGCCCACGAAGTCGTCGGTGGACGCGACTGAAAGGACACGCCAGTCCTTCCGGAACCGGTCGGGGAACGGCATTTCCCTGATGCTGAGCTGTCGGCCCTGGGAATCCTCGAAGACATAGGATGAGGTCTTCGCCAGATGCCGCAGATCGTATGACTCGCGGATGGAGATGTCGTCGATGCTGGCGACACCTGATGTGACGGCACCCTTCTGGCCAGTGTTGAGGAGCCCCAGATCGGAACTCGCGATCAGATTGCCCTGACCGTCATAGATGATCGTGGTGCTGTTCTCGCTGATCCGGTTGTTGTCCAGATAGTCGGAGATGTTCGACAGGGTCATGTTGGCGCCGACAAAGCCGATGAACTTGCCGCTGCGAACGATCGGGAAACCGAGCGAGATCACCCTGAAACCCGTGTCGGGATTGATGCTGGGTTCGCCGATCGCCAGCCTTCCCGTGTCCCGGGCTTCGATGTAGTGGGGCAGTTTCCGGATATCGAGATCGGTCGGGACGGAATAGGCCGCGAGGCTCTCGCCGCCCCAGGTCTCGAAGAACTCCCGGTGGCGCGCCCTGTCTTCACCTGCCGAGAATTCATCAATGTAGCTGGAGTGCCAGTTGGCTGTCTCCGGTATCCGTGAATCGGACTTTCGGCGGTCCGCGTCGATGCGCGACACCACCCGGTGAAAGCCGTTCTCCAGACTGACATAGATGGCATCGATCTGGTTGGCCGCCCTCAAGCTGCGCCAGAGCACCTGACCGCCGCGGCTGGACTTGAAATAGACCGGGCTCATGGCTGCCGAGTCCGCCACGACGGCGATGACATGACCGACCGTCTCGATCATCTCCGCGGAGGCCAGGACCGTCTGGCTCATGTTGCGGGTCACCTGGCGCTCCAGGTTCGCAAGTGCTGAGGCCTCGTTGCGGCTGTAGCCGTAGATCAGGACGCCCAGCATCGGCAGGATCGTGAAGACCAGAAACATCCCGAGCATCAGGATGCTGAGACTGATGCGGACCCGTTTGCCCAGAACCTTGGCGTGTACCGCCTCCATATTGCGTCCCTCCCAGGAACCAGACTCGTGGTTGGACTCAGACGCTACACGTTCCGGAAACGTGCCCGAGAGTATCGCGGCGACCGGACTGCCGCCACAGCGCACGTCAATCGCCGGCCCCTTGAGGTATGATCACCCCACAAAGTCAGTGATGCCGGAAGCAAATGCAACTTCCGGAAGCTTTCGATGCCCATCAAGGCAACCGGAGCGTCCTGTCTCGGGTGATCAGGTCGGCGATTCGCAGACAGCGGAGTGCCCGAATCCTGCACCGGAGCGAAGTCCGCGTGCTTGCAGCGCTGGAATCAGCTTTCGAAGGCACCGGCACCATGCCTGGTCAGGTACTCGGCCGGTCAGGTGCGTGGTTGCGGAGCGTGGCGATCGCGGCGAGGCGCTTGGTTCAGCGAGATTGCCCGGGCTGCAACTATGGACGTCAGGTGCGCTGAAGACTCTGGAGATAGGCGCAGAACATGTCGGCCATGGCGTCCGCGTGAGCCTTGATCTCCGTCGGCGTTCGTGACCTCTCCGAGAAGCTCTTGCCGACCGTGCTCAACGTTGTGGTGATCAGGTCGCCGGCCAGGTCGCGCATCGCGTTTGTGGTCCCGGGCAGGACCTCGCGCATGAAGGTGTCGAAGATGCGGTCTCCTGCCGCGCGGACCTCCTGCGCCTCGGGTCCATCGCGATAGAGCGGAGCTGCGTCGTTGAGCGCCACGCGCACGGCGGCTTCATCACATTCCGAGCGGATGAAGGCGTGGACCAGGGTTCGCAGACGCTCGAATGGCGGCCGCGTGCCGTCATCGAGGATCGCACTGAGCATGTCGGTCGTCTGCCGCCACTCGTCGCTCTGGAGCCGGAAGAGGATTGCGGCCTTGTTCGGGAAGTACTGATAGAGCGAACCGACACTGACGCCGGCCTTCTCGGCCACCCGAGCCGTGGTGAAGCGCTGCGCGCCTTCCTTTGCCAGAACCTGAACAGCCGCCTCGAGAATCGACGATACGAGTTCGGCCGAGCGCGCCTGTCTAGGCTCTTTCCGTGAGGAAATCCGGGGTGTTGAGCGGTCTGTCACGCGGCGCTCCGGGAACGCGAATAGGAAACGCGAATGATTAATCGTATTTTCAGATCAACACAAGAATGCACCCACTTCCGACCGGAGACCCCCAATGACCACCCTGACAACCGCACCGCTCGCGCCCCTGCTGGAACGCCTGTTCAGGGAGGCCGCCGCGACGACGAGCCCGGCATTGGCCGAAATCTCCCGTGACGAGCGGGAACGCCTCATGCACAGCAAGACGGACTATCTCGACCTCTACGGACGCCTGAAGGATCTCTGGCTGCCCGTCTCTCGCAAGACCGCAACGCTGCTCTACATTTTGGCGCGAAGCACCCGCGCCCGGACCATCGTCGAGTTCGGAACGTCGTTCGGCATCTCGACCCTGCATCTGGCTGCCGCGCTCAGGGACAATGGCGGCGGCCGCCTGATCACCAGCGAGTTCGAACCGTCCAAGGTGGCACGGGCATGGGAACATCTGTCTGCGGGTGGTCTCGCCGACATGGTGGAGATCCGGGAAGGCGATGCGCTCAGGACGCTTGCGGTCGATCTGCCGGAGACCATCGACCTGCTGCTGCTGGACGGTGCCAAGGCGCTTTATCCCGAGATACTGCATCTGGTGGAGACACGGCTTCGGCCCGGCGCGCTCGTCGTTGCGGACAACGCCGACTTCTGCCCGGAATATCTGGCGCGCGTGCGTTCCGCCGACAGTGGCTACATGTCATTGCCGTTCAACGCGGAAGTCGAGCTGTCCATGCGTCTCGGCTGACTCCTGTCCGATCCCCGGACAACAGCCAGGTGAAGGCCCCTCCGTCAATGCCTGGCCGACGACGTGAAGATTTGCGGGCCAGGTCGGCGGGATCGCTGTCAGGAAAGGCCTACAGCCTGTTGTGCCGTCCGCCGCCGGTGGGGAAGGCCTGGGCGTAGCCGATGCCGAGGATGGTGGCGTACATGATGGCGACCGCCGGAATCTGCAGGCTGAAATCAACGAGGGAGTGCAGCGCGACGAGCGCTGTGGCAGCGAATCCTATCGCCGGGTAGGACGCGTCCTGCTTGCGTCTTCGCATGCCTGCCAGGCTCGTCAGGGCGATCCCGCCAATGACGACGACCACCACGATCAGGGCCGGAATGCCCGCATCGGCGGCGAATTCGAGATAGCTGTTGTGGGCCTTGGAGATGGAATAGACACCGCCGAAGTCAGCATTCTTGTAGCGCTGGAAATAGCTCTCGAAGGCACCCGCACCATGCCCGGTCAGGGGTTCGTCGGCGATGGCGCTGATGGTGCGCTGGAACAGCCAGGTGCGACCGCCCAGCTCGCCGGCCTCCGCCTTGTCGACCTTGCGTTCGAAGGTGCCGGTCCCCGCCGCGAACAGCAGGACCGAGGCGGCGAGTACAACGCCACCGGCGACCATGCCCCAGCCCGGAATGCGCCGCCAGCGCCACAGGTGCGCCACCACCAGGGTTGCCATGCCGACGCCGGTGGCGACCAGTCCTGCCCGCGAATGGGTCAGGATCAGGGCGACGCCGATGATGGCCACGGCCACCAGGATCAGGCCGGCGCCGACGCGCGACAGGTCGGTGCGGCGCGTGCGGATGACTGGCTCCGCCTCGTCCCGGCGCAGCATGCGCAGGGCCATGCCCAGTCCTGTCACCATCGACAGGCCCGCGAAGGTGGCAAAGCTGTTGCGATTGACGAAGGTGGAGGTCAGGGCATCGAGATAGGCCCACTTCTCGAACCAGAGAATGCTGTCGGTGCCGAGCATCTCGTTGGCCAGGCCGTAGAGCGCATAGAACAGGCCCACCAGCAGCACGCCGAGACTGAGGGCCTGCGCATTGTCGCTGTCCCGGCCGGTCTGCACCGCCAGCCAGAAGATGCCGCCATAGGCCATCATCCGCATGGCCGTGGAGCCGGTGTCGAAGGGGGCGACGGAGATTGCCCCGCGGGTCGGTTCCCCCAGCCCGGCGGCAAGGTCCCAGAACGGATGCCAGAGGAACTGGGGTCCCGATGCCTGGAACAGCAGCCAGGCAATCACCAGCCCCCAGAGCAGTGCCGGCCAGACCGCGTCGCGCCCCTGCAGACGGAACAGGGTCGGGCGGACGGAGGCCAGCAATCCCCAGGCGATGATCAGACCGCCAACAACCAGCGCCATGAGGCTCCAGCTAGCCGGGCGGTTGCTGCCCAGCGGCAGGGGCGCCAGCGCCATGACGAGCAACAGGCTGAACAGCATGAACCTGTCGATCAGGATCGTCATCATCCTGCCCGGTACTCCGGGGCCTGTCGGTCAGTAGGCATTCTGGTTCACGAAGCCCACGAACAGGGTGCGTACCAGGATCTTCAGATCCAGCCACAGGGACCAGTTGTCGATGTAGTAGAGATCGTACTGGACGCGCATTTCCATCTTGTCGGGGGTATCGGTCTCGCCCCGCAGGCCGTGGATCTGGGCCCAGCCGGTGATGCCCGGCTTCACCTTGTGGCGTCCCAGGTACTGATCGATGATGCCGGCATATTCCTCGTTGTGGGCGACGGCATGGGGGCGGGGGCCGACCAGCGACATGTCGCCCTGCAGCACGTTGAACAGCTGGGGCAGCTCGTCGAGGCTGCTCTTGCGCAGGAAGGCCCCGATGCGGGTGATGCGCGCATCCCCCTTCGTCGCCTGCTTGCCGCCGCGCGTGTCGCCGACGTCGTTGCGCATGCTGCGGAACTTGTAGACCGTGAAGACATTGTTGTTGAAGCCATAGCGTTGCTGGCGGAACAGCGCCGGTCCGGGGCTGTCGAGCCGGATCAGCAGCGCGATCAGCAGCAGGATCGGCGAGATCAGGATCAGGATCAGCAGGGCCAGTATCCGGTCCTCGATGGCCTTGACGATGTAGCTCCACCCGGTCAGAGGTCGTTCCTGCACCACGGTCAGGGGCAGGCCCCCGACATTGTCCACCCGGCGATCGGCCAGGCGATAGGCCAGGGGCTCCGGTGCCAGCGAGACATCGACGGGCGCTTCGCGCAGCCGGTCCAGCACCTTGGAAATCCGCTCCTCCCGCGCCCAGGAGATGGCGACGACGATCTCATCGACCGGATTTGCGCGGACATAGAGCAGCAGATCGTCAAGATCACCGAGAACGGAAAGGCCCGCAACCTCGGTGGCCGTTTCGTCCTCATCGACGGCAAAGGCGCCCACAAGCTGGACACCGCTCTCCTTGCCGCTGGACTGCACATGGCCGATCAGGCGGCGGGCGGAATTGCCGACACCGACCACGACCAGATTGCGCTGCAGCAGCCCCGACCGCTGCCAGGCCAGCACCTGCCAGGTCAGCCACGTGCGGAACAGTGTCAGCCCGACGGATGCGAGCACCAGCCAGGTCGCCAGCCAGATACGGGAATATTCGGCGGAGGTCTTGGAGAAGAAGCCGATCACCAGCAGCAGGACCGCAACCGCTATCCAGGCTCCCAGCAGCCGCGTCAGATGCCCGCCGATGTTGCGGATCGTGTCCAGCCGGTACAGCCCGGCGAAATGAAACGCATTGGCGGCAAAGAACATCGACAGCCCGATGGCCGAGAAATAGATCACGGGCGGATTGGCGGAGTCATGCCGGATCCAGTAGGCGGCCCAGCCGACCAGCAGGATGATCAGCAGGTCCATCACGCGGGTGGAGCCAAGCACGACCGACGGTGAGGAAACCACCATGCGCAACCGTCTGCTCTGTCTGCTGGTCGCCGCTGTCATTGCTTCATGCTGCCCGCATCGGTCAATTTCGGTCTCGGTCGCATCTTATATCGCCAAAATGGCTGCGGTGTCAGTGTTTTGACGGTCGCCGCGCACCTGCCTTCAGGAAGTGGTCGCGGCGTTCAGCCAGGCGTCGCCTTCCGCAATGGCCCTGGCCTTCTGCTGTTCGCTGATCCTGGCGCTCATGGAGGCCATGCCGACATTTCCCTCGATCAGGCCCTTCTGGGCAGCGATGTAGTACCACATGAACGCGCTTCCGAAGTCCTTGTCGCCCAACTGTCCGCGCTCGTAGGCTTTCGCAAGGCGAATGGCACTGGAATCGTTGCGCCGGGCGGCCTTGGTGAACCAGTTCAGGGCTTCCTGATAACTCTGGGGGACGCCGACACCATTCGCATATGACATTGCCAGGTCGATCATCGCGCCCGCGTGACCAAGGTCGGCAGCCGTGCGCAGGTATTTCATGCCGAGTTCCATGTCCTTTTCGACACCAACACCCTCGCGCAGGATGACGGAGGCATTGAAATAGGCGAGATGGAAGCCCTGAGCCGCGCTCTTCTCGAACCACTCCAGCGCGGTGGCGAAGCTCTGCTTCACGCCCTTGCCGTCGCGATAGAGTTCGCCGAGCAGGTTCTCGCCGCGATCAATCCCCGCCTCCGCCCCGATGCGCGCCCATTTCACGGCCTTGGCGTGGTTCTCCTTCACGCCTGGCTCACCGGAGCGATAGATGGCACCCAGCGGGATCGAGGCACCAACCACGCCCAGATCAAAGGCCTTCAGATACAGTTCCTCAGCCTTGGCCGGGCTGTGGACGACCCCGATGCCGTTGCGGTAATGCCAGGCGAGCCTGTTGGTCGCCTGCTTGTGACCCTGGTCGGCGGCCTTCTGCAGCCATTGGGTGGCGCGCAGGGAGCTCTTCTTTACCGCGATGCCTTCCTGATAGATGACCCCCAGGCCGTACTGGGCATCTGCGTCACCGGCCTCGCCAAGCGGTTTCAGCGTTTCGAACTTGACGATCTCCTCCTCGACCGTCTGTGCGACGGTCGGGCCGTACGACATCAGCAAGCCACAGAACAGAAGGATTGCTGTTGCAGGGATTTTCCATCGGTCCATCATGATGCTCCTTGAACTTCCGCGTTCAGTTCAGTGCCAGTTCAATGGCTTCAGCGTGGATTCCGATCCTTTGCCGGACGACCATTTTTCCATTCCCGCAAATCGCAAGATGCGATAGGAAATGCAGGTTGCCGGTCAAAATCCTGCAAGAGGATCAGAACTGCCAGTCATGCCGGATCGAATGCAAACCTCATGCTACCCTGGATGAAACGGACCGAGAGTCCGGTCGAAACCGTGTCCGAGAACAGGAACCGGGTGGCCATGGTGCCGGACGGTTTGCGGGTCTACGCCATCGGCGACATTCATGGCCGGGCGGATCTGCTGGACGAGTTGCATCGCATGATCCGCAACGATGCCGCGGAATGGGAAGGCGACCGGATCATCGTCTATCTGGGCGACTACATTGATCGCGGCATGCACAATCGGGAAGTCCTGGATACCCTGGTACATCACGCGCCCGACGGCTTTCGCTCGATCCATCTGATCGGCAATCACGAAGCGGTCCTGCTGCAGTTCCTTCAGGATGCCGAGATTGCCCGCGACTGGCTCAAGTTCGGTGGCGAGACGACGCTCGCGTCATACGGCGTGCACCTGCCGCGTTCAGGGGCCACGATCGACAGTCTGCTGGAGGCGAAGGCGAGCCTGCAGCACAACATGCCGCCCGAGCATCTGGCTTTCCTGCGCGGTCTGCGCCTGAACTACTGGATCGGCGACTACATGTTCGTCCATGCAGGCGTCCGGCCCGGTGTGCCGCTGGACCGACAGGACGGCAACGACATGATCTGGATCCGCAACAGGTTCCTCAAGTCCCGCGAGGACTTCGGCAAGGTCATCGTGCACGGTCACACGCCGATGCTTGCGCCGGAGGTGCGCCCCAACCGCATCAGCATCGATACCGGGGCCTTCTTCAGCGGCCACCTGACCGCACTGGTGCTGGAAGGCGGAACGCGGCGGTTTCTCAGCACCTGAAACGGGACTGCTGCTGCGTGGTGCGGGACTTGCTTGGTGGGTCGCCACGGGCAAGGGTTGCTTCATTCTGGACCAGAGGCGCATTCGGATGGTTGCGGGCTACGGCGATACAGGGACTGGCAGGGCGGGGGCGGCACGTATCGACCTCGTCGAACTCGCCATGCCCTTTTTCATCGTGCTCGATTTCTTCTACGGCGCTTTCTACAACGCCCTGCCGGACGGGCTCCTGACGCCCATCGCGGCGGCGCTGTTCGGTGGCCAGACCGTGCTTGCCGGTGTCAGTATCCTGGCGCGGCCGAACTGGTGGCGCTGGCGACTGTTCTTCGTCATCACGGCGCTGCCCTTCGTCTGGCTGACCGCGCATCTGATCCTGCGGCAGGAGATCGATTTCCCGCAGATGCTGCGGTATCTGGGCGGCTTCTATCTTGGTGTTCTGGTGCTTGGCCATGCGGACCGGTTTCCGGTGCGTCTGATTGCCTGGCTGGCCTGTGGTGCCATTGTCTGGGTAATGGTGTGGTCGTTCACGCAGCCGCTGTATCTCCATTCCGGTGAGACCGGCGTGGCGGAACCGGTACCCGGATGGTGGGCAAGCGTCTTCGGCAATGGACGGCTGGCCCCCTATCACGGCGGCATCGATAACCCGCATTCCAGCGGTTACATGTCACTCGCCCTCATGCTGGTCGTGCATCAGGCCTGGCTGGCCGGCCTGCTGCGCTGGCAGGTGATGGTGGCCTTCGTCGGCCTGGCGATGGTCTACATCATCGGCTGCTTCTCGACCCAAGTGCTGGTCGGGGCCGTGGTCTACTTCGGTGCCTATGGCATGTTCTCGACCCGGTTCTCTCGCCCCATGAAGGCGATTGTCGTGGCCGCGGGCATTGGTGGCATGCTGTTCATCGTGGTGGAGAACGAACAGCGGAAGGCGGAGGTCCGTGTCGATACCAACGTGAAGATCGAGGAACTGGGCTCCGGTCGTCTCGGCACATGGATGGAGCGTCTGGAGATCATAAGTGCACGCCCGGCGGGCGAGATATGGCTGGGCACCGGGATCGGCTCCGACAACATGTCGTCGATCATCTGGCGCCTGAAGGAGACAACGTCCCACAATACCTATCTGACGATGATCATCGAGAACGGGATCATAGGCTTCTTCGCCTATTGGGGGGCACTGGTGATGATGATGCTGGGGCTGGGCCGCACGGGAATCTGCCTGTTCGCCCCCGTCTTCGTCACCGGCATGATCGGCAACGGTCTGTCGCTGCGGCCCATGCCCTTCATGATGTTTTTCATTGCGGTTTCCATCGCGGTCTGGGCCATGATGCGTCAGGCAGAACGAAGCCGCAGGCTTGCGGAACACCGCAGGCGACTGAAGGAACAACAGATGGCCGAGGTGCTGGCGGGCCGTGACGGTTGGTAGCGACCGTCGCGCCCGGCGCGCGCAGATGGCTGGATTCGGGGATCCGGTCGGGGGGGATCAGGAATGGCAGACGGCAACGCCGATCAGATTGAATACTGGAACGGACCCAGCAGTCAGAAGTGGGTGCAGAACCAGCAGCGCATGGACCGCACACTGGGGGCGTTCAGTCGTCACGTGATCGAGGTGGCCGACGTCAGTCCGGGGGAGAGTGTCCTGGACATTGGCTGCGGCTGTGGCTCGACCAGCCTGGAACTGGGCGCCCGGGTCGGCGCGTCGGGACGGGTGGTCGGGGTCGATGTCTCGCGCCCGATGCTGGAGGTCGCGAAGTCGGTGGCGACCGATATGCCGGTGGAATTCGTCGAGGCTGATGCGTCGAGTCATGATCTCGACCGTGACGCCTTCGACCTCCTGTTCTCCCGCTTTGGCGTGATGTTCTTCGCGGATCCGGACGCGGCCTTCGCCCATATCGGTGGATCCGTCCGTTCCGGCGGACGCGTGGCCTTCGCCTGCTGGCGTCCGCTTTCCGAAAATCCCTGGATGCTGGTGCCGGTGCTGGTGGCGAAGGAATTCGTCCAGCTTCCCGCCCGGCCCGGGCCGGAAGAACCCGGCCCGTTCTCCTTTTCCAACCCGGAGCGGGTCAGCCGGATACTCAGCAGCGGTGGCTTCACCGACATCCGGATCGAACCCTACGATCACGAGATGGTCATGGGAGAAACGGTGGAGGAGGCGATCCAGACCGCCATGGAGGTGGGACCGGTCGGGTCCGTGGCCAGCGAGGCTGATGCGCAGACCCAGCAGGCGCTGAACCAGGCGATGGCGGAAAAGCTCTCGTCGTTCGCCACCCCGGAAGGTGTGCGACTTGGCGCGGCCATCTGGTGTGTCACGGCCACGAAACCCTGATCCGAACGCGATCAGTCTGTTTGTGTTGCTCGGCTTTCGTCTTCCAGGCGGCGCGTTGCCGTCTCGATGTCGGCCTGCAGGCGGGCATGGAATGCCTTGCGGTCCAGACCCGGGGGAATCGGTTCCAGATACTCCAGCACGATGGTTCCCGGGCGCTTGCGAAAGGCGTTGCGGCCCCAGAAGAGCCCGGAGTTCACCGCGACGGGTATCACGGGGATGTCGAGGTGCCGGTACAGCGCGGCGGCACCCGGATGGAAGTTACCGCTTTCCCCCGGCGCGACACGTGTCCCCTCCGGGAAGATGATGATGTGACGGTTCAGGTCGCGGGCGGCGGCGGCGCTGTGCAGCATGTTCTTCAGCGCGCTCGCACCCGCGCCCCGGTCGATCGGAATCTGGCGGGTGTGGCGGCAGTACCAGCCGTAGACCGGGATGCTGAGCAGTTCGCGTTTCATGACCACGGCAGGGTCCGGCACCTCCAGATGCCAGATGATCGTGTCCCATGCGGACTGATGCTTTGACGCGATGATCGCGGGACCGGGGGGCAGATTGTGCTTGCCGCGAACTTCGTAGCGCAGGCCGACCAGCCAGCGCATGCCGAAGTTCACCCCCCGTGCCCAGACCCGCTGGCCGAACATCACGGCCTGCCTTGGCAGGGTCAGCGCCGGAATGAAGAACAGCAGGGCCACGATGGTCCAGCCGAAGAACCAGATATTGAACAGGGTGGCCCGAACCAGTCCGATCATCTGAGCCTCACGTCGCCGATGTCGGCGGTCAGGCGGGCACGCAGCAGGCTGAAGACATACTTGTGATATTCGACCACCAGCCGCAGGAATGTCCGGCGGTCCTCCGACCAGCGATCCGGGTCATCGGTGCCGGCGCGTGTCGGCCATGGCTCCAGCCGGAAACTGGCCGTCGTCCGTTTCAGTTCCACCAGACTGCGCGGCATGTGATAGGCGGCGGTAACGACGATCAGTGACTCGACGCCTTCCCGAATGGCCCAGCGGGCAATTTCCTCGGCGTTGCCAACGGTGTCCAGGGCATCGGGCCCCAGGGTGACGCAGCAGGCGATCAGCGCCGCCGAGTCCGGATAGGCCCGGGCCAGCGCCGCCTTGTCGGTGCGGGTGTCGACGCCGGAGATCAGCATCCGGCGGCTCGGGTTGCGGGCCAGCAGTTCCAGCCCCTCCGTCACACGTCCCTGAGAGCCGGTCAGCACGACAATCGCATCTGCCGCGACATCGGTCTGCCGCATGGTCTGAATGTCGCCGACGAAGTGAACCAGGCCGCCGAACCAGAGGGCCACCAGAACAAGGATGATGCGGAACAGGGTCTTCATGCGGCTCACCAACTCGCGCGGAGCAGCTTCAGCACGGTGACACGGGCCGTGAATGTCGCGACAAGCGCAACGATCAGAGGCAGTGCGGCGATGGCCAGCCAGCCTGCCAGTGAAGGTGTCAGTCCGTTCAGCAGCGCCGCGCCCTGCAGACGTGCGGCTGCCGTCGCGAAGAAGATGACGATCAGGCCGGGTACCGTCCCGGCAATCCCGCCGACCAGCGCCAGCCGCAGGCCATGCCGCTGGAACCGTTTCGCGATGTAGCCGTCAGCAGCCCCGATCAGTCTCAGCAGATCAACGGTCTGGCGCTGGTTCACCAGGGCGGAGCGGGTGGCGAACACGGTCACCAGCATGATGGCCCCGACCGCCACCGCCGCCAGCACCCAGGCCACCAGCCGCGCCAGCCCGGCAAGGTCCTGCAGCGGGGCAAGCCAGGCGTCGGCGGAATCCAGCGTGATCTCCGACCGGTCGGCGATCAGTGCACGCAGTTCGGTGGTATTCGCGCCGGGCTTCAGTCTGACGTCGATCAGGGCGGGCAGGGGCAGCAGGGCGGTGTCGACCTGTGCCACATCCCCCAGCCAGGGCTGCAGCATGCGGGCCACCTGTTCCCGTGGCAGGTGTTCGATCCGGCTCACGGCGTCCAGCTGCGCGACCTGATCGACCAGTGCCGGGATGTCGGTGTCCCCGGTTGCCACCCGCAGGGTGACCTGGTCGCTGGCCGCCCGGCCCCAGTCCGCAGTCATGGAGGCGAGGGCGAAGGCCGTGCCCAGCGCGATCGCGCACATCAGCGACAGCGCCGCGACGATCCAGGGGACGAAGCGGCTGGAGGGGTCTCTATCCAGTGACAATTCGGAGACGGACATTCAGGCCGTTCCCCCCGATTCGTGGGTCAGCCGTCCATCCTCCAGATGCAGCAGCGGATAGCCATACTGTCCGGGCAGGGAGAGATCATGGGTCGCAATCACGATGGTCGTGCCGAGGGAGTTGAGCTTCACGAACAGGCGCATCAGCCGCTCCCCCATTTCCTGATCGACGTTGCCGGTCGGCTCGTCCGCCAGCAGCAGGCGCGGGCTGGAGATGACGGCGCGGGCAATGGCGACGCGCTGCTTCTCCCCGCCGGAGAGGGTCGGCGGGCGCGCCTGGGCCTGCTGTCCGAGGCCGACCCAGTCAATCAGTTCCCGAACGATCTCGTCGATCCGTTCGGCATCCATGGTGTTGGCGACCTTCAGCGGCAGCGCCACGTTCTCCTGTGCCGAGAGATGGTCCAGCAGGCGGAAATCCTGAAAGACCACGCCGATCCGGCGTCGCAGCACGGGCACATCCCGTGCCGGCATGTCCTGCATGTCGTGGCCGAACACCCGCATCAGACCCCGGCTGGGGCGGCGGCTGAGATGCAGCAGGCTCAACAGCGACGACTTGCCTGCACCGGAGCGTCCGGTCAGGAAATGAAACGACCCTTCGGCGAGTTCCAGATCGAGGTCGCGCAGGACTTCCGGTCCGGTGCCATAGCGCAGTCCGACATTGCGCATGGCCACCAGCGGTTCGCCGGTTCCGTCTGTCCCCTGCTGTTGCACGTCTGTCTCGCCTTGCCTGCGTTGAACTCATTCGGGCCTGCTGTGAGACCCGCGCGGGGGTCGCCGCCTTGAACGGCGGATCATTCAGTGCCTATATGGCCTGATCGCCCGGCTGTCGACCGGGTTGGACGACTGGCAGACGAGCCCGCGAATGATATTGACCTGTCCAGCCTGCGCAACGCGCTATGTGATTGGCGACGATGTGTTTCAGGCAGGCAAGCGCGAAGTGCGCTGTGCACGGTGCAGCCACCGCTGGACCACCGACGGCAGTGATGCGGTCGAAGAGGTCGATGCGCGCATGGACATGCAGAACGAGGCCCCGAAGCCCAGGGCGGAACCGCCTGCGCCTCCGGCAGCGTCCGAACAGGTTGGCTTCGGCCTCAATGACATGCCGGGAATGGATACTGCGGAGCCGGAGGAAGACCCGGAGGACGCGGCACCGGACGACGCCCCGCCAGAACCGGCGGATGACGCGGCACCCGCCATGCCGGTGCTGGCGGCTGAACCGAAGCCCGAAAGCATGGAGAAGGCCAGGAAGCCGAAGAAGGCAGAAGCCGACAGGAAGCCACGGGCAGGGCGCAGGCGCACGCCGGTATGGGTCTGGATCGGCTGGGTATTCCTGCTGGGCTGCATCGGCGGTCTGGCGGCGGCGCTGGTGCTGATGCGCGGCCCCCTGGTGGAGGCATGGCCGCCGCTGCAGCGGCTCTACGACACGGTCGGCACCATGGCTCCGGGTATCGTGGAGAACGCGCATGAGGCGGCGGGCGTCGAACTGGCGGTCGAAAGCTCCGAACTGGTGGATGATCACGGCGCGCGGCAGTTGAACCTGCTGATCCGCCTGACCAACAACACCGGATCGCGGCAGTCACTGCCCATCGCCGTCGTGCATCTGCTGCGCGCCGACGGGGAGACCGAGAAGACGGAACGGATCAGGCTGCCGTCCGACGAGCCTCTGGCCCCGAAGGAAAGCCGTGTCATGGCCCTGCGGCTGAGTGAGGTTCCCGCCGACGTCACCAGCGTCCGTGCCGAAAGCGAAGCCGGATCGGACCATTGAGAATGGCCCGCTTTCCAGCCTGTCGGGCGGGGGCTATCATGAGACGAGGCTCGGAATTCAGGGTGCGATAGCTATGGCAAGGGTTCTCGTCGTCGATGACGAACCGGACATCAGGGATATTGTCTCGCGCGCCCTGCGTCATGCGGGGCATGACGTCGATGTTGCATCCGACGGCGCGGCGGCACTGGAACGTCTGGAGCAGGACAGCTACGACCTGCTGCTGACCGACATCGTCATGCCGATCATGGATGGTGTGGCGCTGGCGCTGAAGGCGGGCAAGTCCTGGCCGGACATGTGCATCCTGATGATGACCGGCTATGCCAACGAACGCGATCGCGCCCACAATCTCGACCTGCTGATCCACGACATCGTCGTGAAGCCCTTCACGGTCGACGAGATCATCCTGAAGGTGGACGACGCCCTGCAGGGATGAGTCTGTCTCTAGTCCTCTGACGCTCCGGTCAGCATGCGCGGTGCAGTGTAGCGGTGGAAGCCCTGGTAGGGCTTGGCGCGGTCGTGATCCGGGACGGTCCAGTCCTGGCGGATCGAGAGGCTGGCACCATGCACGTAATAGCTGGCGCCGGTGACGTAGGATGCCCCCTCCGACAGCAGGAAGCAGATGACGGAGGAGATTTCGGATTCCGTTCCCATGCGCTTGAACGGCATCTTCTTCATGTTCTCGCGGAATTTCTCCTGCATCTCCGGGCTGTAGGTATCCATGCCGGATGAGGCAATGTAGCCCGGTACCACCGCATTGATGCGCACACCGGACGGTGCCCATTCGACGGCCAGGGTCTCCGTCACGCTCATCATGCCGGAGCGTGAGGCGCCGGTATGGACCATCGCCGGGGTGCCGCTGGTCGGGTCGGCGACGATGTTGACGATGGCGCCGCCATGCTCGCGCATCCACTGCACGAAACACTGGCGCGCGGTCGTGAAGCCGGAAACCAGGTTGTTGCGGACGACGGTCTCGAAACCCTTCTGGTTCATGTCTGCCGCGGGGCTGGTGAACTGCCCGCCCGCATTGTTGACCAGACCGTCCACGCGACCCGTGCGGGCGATCACGTCGGCCACCATCGCCGTCACCGCCTCCTCGTCACGCAGGTCGCAGGCATGCGTGATGGCGGTGCCGCCATCCTCCGTGATCTCTGCCGCCACGGCCTCCAGCTTCTCGATCCGCCGCCCGATCAGCGCCACCGTGGCCCCGAGGGATGCCAGCTCGTGCGCCGTGCAGCGCCCGATGCCCGAACCGCCGCCGGTGACGATGATGGTCTGTCCCGCGAAAAGCCCTGACCTGTAGATCGACCGGTAACCCATGACGCTTCCTCCCCATTCCGCTGTGCATGTTGCGGCCAGCTTCGGCGATTGGGGTCCGCTTTGTCCATGGTGTCGGCCGCTGCCGGGTCATGCGGCCAGCGCGGGCGGAATGCTGCGTTCTGTCGGTAGCGACAGCGTCGAAAATGCTCCGGGACAGCCCCGGCGGGGTCCTGCTTCAGGGTGATCCGACCCGGCAAAAGGTTAATGCCGACGGTCACACTTCCCTAACAGTCTGCTTGTAAGATCTCGCAAAAATGGCCAAATAGGTCAGGGCTTCAATGATTTGACCGGCTTTGATTCGCAATTTTGTTGCGCGGGCCGATGGCGGACGGGGCGGAGCAGGCATGCGGATGAAGACTGGGACCGGTATTCGATCAATGTTCGTGGCGGGTGCGCTGGGCCTCGCGACGCTGGTGGCAACCGCACCGGCATTCGCCGACACCCTGCGTGACCCCTACGAGGAAACCAACCGCGACATCTTCCAGTTCAACCTGGGTCTGGACCGGGGTGTGATCCGCCCGGTCGCACGCGGTTATCGCACGATCACGCCCGCGCCTGTGCGCAGTGGCCTGTCGAATGCGCTGGAAAATCTGACCGAGCCGCAGACCCTGCTGAACAACATCCTGCAGGGCGATGCCGAGGCGGGCTGGAACACCTTCATGCGGTTCATGATCAACACCACGGTTGGTCTGGGTGGCCTGTTCGACATCACCACGGCGGGCAATTTCGAACGGCGCAAGGAAGATTTCGGTCAGACGCTGGCCGTGTGGGGCAGTGATTCCGGCCCTTACCTGATGCTGCCGTTGTTCGGCCCGTCCAATGCCCGTGACACGGCGGGCAAGGTAGTGGATATCTTCACCGACCCCTTCAGTCTGGTCTTCGGTTTCGTGCCCGCCGTCGTGCGCACCGGCACGGCAATCGTGGACAATCGGTCCGAGACGATCGAGGCCTCGGAATCGCTGGAGGCCACGTCGCTGGACCTCTACGCCTCCGTCCGTACGCTGCATTTCCAGAACCGGGAATTCCAGATCCGCAATGGCGCACCCGCGCCGCTGGATGATCTCTATCGCGATCTGGAACTGCAGAAGGACGTCTCCGTCCGTTTCCCCCGCACCCAGAACAACTGACCCGGCCCGGCCCCTGTAGGTCTCCTCCGGTCAGGTCCTGCCAAAGACCTTCAGCAGGAAGGCGTGATTGCGCGCGACCTCGTGCAACTTGTCGAAGCGTCCTGCCGATCCGCCATGGCCTGAGTCCATGTTGATCTGCAACAGCAGCAGGCTGTCGTTGGTGCGCGTCGCCCGCAGCTTCGCCGCCCATTTGGCCGGTTCCCAGTAGGTGACGCGCGGGTCGGTCAGGCCGCCCGTGATCAGCATGGCCGGATAGTCCATGGCCGCCACATTGTCGTAGGGGCTGTAGGACTGCATCAGGTCGTGGACGGCCCGCGATTCCACCGGGTTGCCCCATTCGGTCCATTCCGGCGGGGTGAGCGGCAGGCTGGCGTCCAGGATCGTCGTCAGGCAATCGACGAAGGGCACTTCCGCGACGACCGCGCGCCACAGCGTCGGCGCCATGTTGGCCGCCGCACCCACCAGCATGCCACCGGCACTGCCGCCATGAATGGCGATGTTGCCGTGTCCCGCCAGGCCCTGGCCGACCAGATGCTCCCCGGCGGAGACGAAGTCCCGGAAGGTATTGGTCTTCTTCAGCAGCTTGCCTTCGGTGTACCAGCGATAGCCCTTCTCCATGCCGCCCCGGATATGGGCGATCACATAGGTGAAGCCGCGATCCACCAGGCTGAGCCGGTGCGGGCTGAAACTGGCCGGCATCGACATGCCGTAGGAGCCGTAGCCGTAGAGCAGCAACGGACGGTCCGGCGCAGGCGGCGTGTCATTGCGGTGCAGCAGGGTCAGCGGGATCTGCTCCCCGTCGTGGGAAACGGCCTGCAGACGGCGGACGGTATAGCTGGCCGGGTCGTGACCGGACGGGATTTCCTGCGCCTTGACCAGGACCCGTTCCCGCGTCCGCATGTTGTAGTCGTAGGTCTGCTCCGGCGTGGTGGGAGAGGAATAGGAGAAGCGGACGGTGTCGGAGACATATTCCCCGCCCGCGATGCCGAGGCTGTAGGCCTCCTCATCGAAGGCGATGCTGTGCTGCTCGCCACTTTCCGTGTCGGTCACGACGATACGGGGCAGGGCATTGACCGTTTCCAGATGTACCAGCCAGCTATCGAATGCGCATACCGCGCGGAGCAGCCGGCCGTCGCGCGCGGGCTCCAGGTCCGTCCAGTTGTCTTCCTCCGGCCGGTCCAGCGGTGCGGTCATCAGCTTGTAGTCGATGGCACCGTCCTTGTTGGTCCGGATGACGAAGCGGTCGCCCTGATCGGTCACGTCATAGTCATGACCGTCGCGGCGCGGGGCGATCAGCCGTGGTTCGGCGTCCGGACTGTCGGTGGGGATGAAGCGCACTTCCGTGGTCTCGGATGCATGCGAGACCAGGTAGAGAAAGCGCTCGCTCTCCCCGTTGTCGAGGCCCAGGAAATAGCCGCTGTCCGGCTCGTGATAGACCAGCCGGTCATTGGCCGGGTCGTCGCCGATGCGATGGCAGAAGGCCCGGTCAGGCCGCAGGTCGTCGTTCAGCAGGGTGTAGAAATAGTGTGTGTTGTCGGCGGCCCAGATGACTTCCCCGCTGGTGCCGGTCGGCCCGGTCTCGATGGTTTCGCCGGTTGCAAGATCACGGACTTCGATGCCGAAGAGTTCGGACCCCCGCGTGTCGCAGGAAACGGCGAGCAGCCTGTGATCCGGTGAATGCCGCAGCGCGCCCAACCGGAAGAAATCATGCCCCGCCGCCATCGCGTCCCCGTCCAGCAGCAGTTCGGTGTCGCCACCTTCGCGCGGGATGCGGCAGAACTGCGGGTGCTCGGCCCCGGGCAGGAAGCGGGTGAAATAGGCGAAGGGGCCGTCCGGAGCCGGGGGTGTGGAATCGTCCTGCTTCAGCCGTCCCTTCAGTTCCTCGAACAGGTGCTTCCGCAGGTCCGAGACATCTGCCAGCCGGGCTTCGGCATAGGCATTCTCCGCCTCCAGATAGGCGCGGATGTCGGCATCCAGCACGGCGGGATCGCGCATGACCTCCCGCCAGTTCTCGTCACGCAGCCAGTACCAGGGGTCCTGGCGGGTCACGCCGTGGGCGGTCAAGCTGTGCGGGCGCTGTTCGGCAACGGGAGGCTGGGCATCGGACACGCGGAAATCTCCACCGGAGGATCAGAACTGATCCTCCGATCGTTAGTGGTTTTCACGTCCAGGCGAAAGGGCTTCAGGCTTTCGGGAAGGCCGGTCGGTCAGACACGGACCAGCGACTGCATCAGGCGCGGCACCCAGCCGGTGAACTCCAGCGGCGCATCGGTGGCGATTATGCAGATGCAGTCGGTATCGGCGTCGGAGACCGGCTGATGCGTAACTTCCGGGTCCAGATCGACCACATCGCCGGGCATGAAACGCCCGATCTCGTCGGTATAGGAGCCGGAGACGATCATGGTCATCTCGTGACCGCCGTGACTGTGCTGCGGCACGGCCCGACCGGGCGCGATCCGCAACAGGCGGATCATGGCCTCGCCGGTACCGACACGGGCCTGACGAATGCCGCGCCCGACCGGCCACCAGCGCAGGCTGTCCAGATCGGCAGGCAGCATGGCGCCAAGGGGGGACGGCAGATCGCGATTGCGCATGCCCGTATCCGCAACCTGGTTCACGTCGCCAGCAAAATCCGCGTCGATTGCGGCCAGCGCGCGATCCAGCGCCCCGGCACCGACCTCGACAGGCTCGACCGCGCCCAGCAGCGCGCCGCCAATGGCCTCCGCCTCCGCGGTGCGGGCACGGCAGGTCGGGCAGACCGCCAGATGGGTTGCGACGATGGCCGACAGCGCGGTGGGCAAGCCGCCGGAGGCATAGCTCAGCAGGGTCGCCTCGTTCGGGTGATGACGTATCATCATCTCTCATCTCCCAATGCAGAACGTATCTTGCGGAACGAAAGTCTCAGGCGGGATTTCACCGTGCCCAGGGGCAGGGAGAGACGTTCCGCAATCTCCGAATGTGTCAGGCTGTCGAAGAACGACAGCCGCACGATCTCGACCTGTTCGGGCGGCAGGTGCTCCAGTGCCGCCCTGACCCGGACCTGGTCCTGTCTGGACTGGGTGAATTCCTCCCCCGACTGGGGCGGGTCGGGCTGGAACATCGGATCTTCCGGATCAGGCTCGGGCCGACTGACCCGGCGCAGGATGTCGATCCGCTTGTTGCGCGCGATGGTGAAGATCCAGGTGGATGCGCCGGCCCGGGCGGCATCGAACTGCGTTGCCTTGGTCCAGACGGTCACCATGGTCTCCTGCACGATCTCTTCCGCCAGCTCCTCACTGGTGCCCGAGCGCATGATGAAGCCCTTGATGCGGGGGGCGAAGTGACTGAAGAGTTCCGCAAAGGCGGCACGGCTGCGCTTCTCGGCAATATCGACGAGAAGCCGGTTCAGTTCCGGTATGGACGGCCCGGTGGTCTCGAACGACCCCGAACCCGGTACCTGTTTCAATGCTGCCCTCATGAAGCCGTGTACGTGCGCGCTGCCGGAGCGGATCAGGCACAATGCAGAAAAATTTCCGACATTGTCCCCCGGTGATCCACCGAAACAAACGCCTCGTAGCCTAGGGTGACGAACCGGGGTCCGGCAATCGGACAGCGGGACGCGGTAAACCGGCTCACGCCCTTGGGTAGGAAACACATGCATTCAGCCACCAGTACCGGTCGCAACATCGCCATCATCGGGTCCGGCATTTCCGGTATGTCCGCTGCCTGGTTGCTGTCCCGGAGCCACAGGGTCACGGTCTATGACCGCGCGGAGCATGTCGGCGGACATGCGAACACGGTCGAAGTGGATGCCGGTGACGGGACCATTGCCGTGGACACCGGCTTCATCGTCTTCAACGACCGGAACTATCCCAACCTGAATGCCCTGTTCGACCATCTGGATGTACCGGTGGCGAAGTCGGACATGTCCTTTGCCGTGTCCAGCGACAATGGCCGTTTCGAATATGGCGGGGCCGCGCCTTCCATGCTGTTCGGGCAGCGCCGCAACCTGATCCGGCCGGACTTCTGGCGCATGCTGATCGACATTCGCCGCTTCTATGCGGAGGCGAAGGAGAGTTTCGCGGAGACGCCGGAGACCATGACCCTGCGCGAGTACCTGGGCCAGCACCGGCTGGGCCATGCCTTCGTGCGTGATCACCTGCTGCCCATGACCGCGGCGATCTGGTCCACCCCGGCGGAGCACATGCTGGACTATCCGGCGCAGAGCCTGCTGCGGTTTCTGGACAATCACGGGCTGCTGGGCCTTTCCGGCCGACCGCAATGGTCGACAGTTCAGGGCGGCAGCCGTGAATACGTGAAGCGGCTGACGGCAGGCTTTCGGGACCGGATCCGCCTCAACACGGCGGTGGAAGCGGTGACCCGGCTGCCGGACGGTGTCCGGATCGAGGACCGGCAGGGCGGTGTCGAGGAGTTCGACGAGGTCGTCCTTGCCTGCCACGCCGACGAGGCGCTGGCGCTGATCAAGGATCCTGACGGCGCGGAGCAGCGCATGCTGCGCGCCTTCCGCTACCAGCGGAACGTGGCGATGCTGCATACCGACAGGGCGCTGATGCCGAAGCGCCGCCGGGTCTGGGCAAGCTGGAACTACCTCACCCGTCAGGCCTCCGCCAATGGCGAGGCGCAGCAGCTCTGCGTCAGTTACTGGATGAACCGGCTGCAGCCGTTGCCGACCCGGCACGACCTGTTCGTCACGCTGAATCCGGTGGAGCAACCGGCGGAGGGGACGATCCTGCGTACCGTGCCTTATGATCATCCGGTCTTTGATGCGGCGACGGTGCGGATGCGCAGCCTGATCTGGAACATTCAGGGCCATCGCAACACCTGGTTCTGCGGCAGCTATCTGGGGGACGGGTTTCATGAGGATGGCATTCAGGCCGGGCTGGCGGTGGCGGAGGCGCTGGGCGGTGTCCGCAGGCCGTGGGACGTGGAGAATGAATCCGGCCGTCTCAGCCTGCCGCCCGGCTGGCCGGAACTGATGACCAGCACCCGGCAGGCCGCCTGACCGTGACCGGCATTCACCCGATACCGGCAGGCAGCATCTACGAGGGCCGCGTGGTTCACGTCCGGCACCGTCCGAAGCGGCACCGGTTGAGCTACCGTGTCTTCTCGCTGGGGCTCGACGTGGACCGGCTGGACGAACTGGACGGGACGCTCAGGCTGTTCGGCCACGGACGCCGGGCCCTGCTTTCGTTCCGGCCAGAAGATCATGGGCCAACGGATCACGGGCAAGGGGAGGCGGGTCTGGGCCTGCGCCCCTGGATCGAGGGGCTGCTGCACGACATCGGTCAGCCGGCGCCGGCCCGGATAGAGATGCTGACCTATCCCCGATTGCTCGGGTACGTGTTCAACCCGCTGACCGTCTGGTTCTGTCGCGACGACACCGGCACGCTGCGCGCCATTGTCTATGAGGTCCACAATACCTTCGGCGACCGCCACGCCTATGCCATCCCCGTGGAGGGGGAGGATACCGGGCTGGTGATGCAGCAGGCGGAGAAGCGTTTCTTCGTCTCTCCCTTCATCGCCAATACCGGCAACTACCGCTTTCGGGTGCGCCCGCCGGGTCAGGATGTGGCGGTGGTGATCCGTCATGCCGACGACGATGGCCCGCTGCTGGATGCCAGTTTCAGCGGTCAGCGCAAGCCTCTGACCGACCGCCAGATCGTCTCGACGGTCTTGCGTCACCCGCTGATGACCCACAAGGTTGTTGCCGGGATACACTGGGAGGCGGCGCGGCTGTGGCTGAAAGGCATTCCGTTCCTTGGGCGGCCCGCCAGTTCATGGCGCGCCTGAGACGTGACGAGACATCAGGACATCGACCGGACAGCATGACGTTCAGGGAGTGCCCATGAGCACGATCGACACCGTTGGGGATCGCAAGCGCCAGGACACGGTTGAAGCGATGCTGGAGGAAATCGGCGCCCGACGCCGGAGTGGCTGGCTGCACCGGCGGGGGGGCGCCCTGCTCTGGTCGCGCGTGCTGCACCGCGTTGCCGGATGCATCGGCACCGGCCAGATCATCTTTCACCGGCCTGATGGCCGCACGCTCACGGCGGGGCGGCGCGCATCGGACGCGGAACCGGCGGCGGAGGTCGTGCTGCATCGCTGGCGCGCCCTGCGCAGGCTGGTCACCGGCGGAGAGCTTGGCTTTGCCGAGGCCTATCTGGATGGCGACTGGTCGACGCCTGATCTCGCGGCCTTTCTCCAGGTCGTGCAGATGAACCGCCAGGCGCTTGTGCGCCAGTCGCAGGGACTGGCCACCCGGCGCTGGCTGGACCTGCTGTTCCATCGCCGCCACGCCAACTCCCGCAGGGGCAGCCGCCGCAACATCGCCTACCACTACGATCTCGGAAACGCCTTCTATGCGCCCTGGCTGGACGAGAGCATGACCTATTCGTCAGCCCTGTTCACGGCGGATGACGATGAAACGAGCCTCGCCGAGGCGCAGGCGCGGAAATACCGCACGATTCTCGACATGGCCAATGTCGGCACAGGTGACCGGGTGCTGGAGATCGGCTGCGGCTGGGGCGGCCTGGCGGAGGTCGCGGCGCGTGAGCGCGGGGCGGATGTCACCGGCATCACCCTGTCGACCGAGCAGCTTCGCCATGCCCGTGACCGCATCGCGGCGGAAGGGCTGGCGGACAGCGCCCGCTTCAGCCTGACCGACTACCGCGACACCTCCGGTACTTATGACCGCATCGTCTCCATCGAGATGTTCGAGGCGGTGGGGGAGGAGAACTGGCCTGCCTATTTCCGCACCGTGCATGACCGTCTGCGGCCGGGCGGGGAAGCGGTGATCCAGGTCATCACCATCGACGACGACGCCTTTCCCGCCTACCGCAAGCGCGCGGACTTCATCCAGCGCTACATCTTTCCCGGCGGCATGCTGCCGTCGCCCTCCGCCTTCCGCAGTGCTGCCCAGGATGCGGGACTGGAACTGGCCGGAGAACAGTTCTTCGGCCGCAGCTACGAGCGCACGCTGCGCATCTGGCAGCAGTCATTCGAACGCGCCTGGCCGGAGATCGGCCGCCTCGACGGCTTCGACGAGCGCTTCCGCCGCATGTGGCGCTTCTACCTGCTGTTCTGTGCCGAAGGCTTCCGCGACGGCCTGATCAACGTCGCCCTGTTCCACCTGAAACGCGCCTGATTCCGGCTGTGCCGCGCAGGCGTGGGCGATGGGGCTCGCGGATCAAGTCCGCGAGCGGCGTGGCAGGAAGGCGGATCAGTGGAACTCACCGCCAACACCCAACAGACGCCTTGCCCGGGCTTGACCCGGGTACCCAGGAGTGCCGCGCGGGCTTTGGAGACCGTGCACTTCCCGAAATACCCGGCATGCCGAATGTCCGGGAGACAGGGGCGCGGCGGGCGGGATAGGTTGCGCGGATGGAGCCTGTCGCCGAACCCTTGCCCGAGCGCGTCCACGCCCCCCGGTTTCACCGGGGCTGGGCGGTCACCGCAGGGTGTTTCCTGATCGCGATCTTTGCCTGGGGCACGGTCTTCTACGGTCACGGCTTCTACATCTCCTCGCTGACGCGGCTGCATGGCTGGTCCACCAGCGCGGTCTCCGGCGCGGTGACCCTGTTCTGGGTGGTGGGCATTCCGATGACGGTGATCACCGGTGGCATGATCGACCGCTTTGGTCCGCGCGCGGTGATGGCCGCCGGGGGGACGCTGGTGGGCATCAGTGTGCTGCTGCTGGGGCAGGCGAGCGAACTCTGGCACATCTATGCGGCCTTCGTGGTCATGGCGCTGGGCTATCCGGCGGTGGGCGCAGTGGGGATCAGCGCCACGCTGGGGCCGTGGTTCGACCGCAACCTCGGCATGGCCATGAGCTTTGCCCTGACCGGAGCGAGCGTCGGGGCCATGGTGATGGTGCCGGTCGTGACCCGGATCGCCGTGGCGGAAGGTTTCACCTTCGCCGCCACGGCGGCGGGGCTCTCCATCATCATCGTCACCCTGCCCGTGGCGGCGCTGGTCATCGCCCGGCCCCCGGGCGCGGCAGAGACCGCGGCAAGCGCCACGCCTGCGCTGCGTCACCTCGGCACGACGGCACGCATTCCCGCATTCTGGGTCATCGTGCTGGCCACCGGCCTCAGCCTCGCCGCGCAGGTGGGGTTCCTGTCGCACCAGATCCCGGTGCTGGAGGAGCGTCTGACCCGGACAGCGGCGGCGGACGCGGTGGCGGTCACGGCGGCAGCGGGGATCATCGGGCGTTTCGGCCTGGGGTTCTTCGCGGCGCGTTTCGACCTGCGCTGGATCGCCGGTGTGTCCTATGGCGTCCAGGCGCTGGGGCTGGTGGCGATCGCGGAGGCACCGCCCGGCCTCGCGCTCTATGGTGCCTGTGCGCTGTCGGGTTTCGTTGTCGGCTGCCTGGTCATCCTGCCGCCGCTGCTGGCGCGACGCTGGTTCGGGGCCGCCGGCTATGGCAAGACCTACGGGCTGCTGGCGCTGTTTCTCTACCTGTTCCAGGCAATGGGGCCGGGGATGAGCGGTGTGATCCGCGATGCCGCCGGATCCTATGGACCGGCGCTCTGGACCCAGTCGGGGATACTGATCGTCGCGATCTTCGTGATCAGCCGTCTCTCGGCGCCGCCGCCCGAGTGAGCCGGTCGTTGATGGCCAGTCCGAGTCCATGGTTCGGGATCGGCATCACGGCGATCCGCCCTGTTTCGCCCCTGTCGATGCTGTGCAGCACCTGAAACAGGTTCGCCGCCGCCTCCGCCAGGTCGCCTGTGCGGCTGAGATTCGGACCTGGCGGGGCATCGGGGCCGAAACCCAGAAGCGTTTCACCAGGCTCCGCCGTCATTGCGTTGAGGCGCAGTGCACTTTGCGGTGCGTAGTGGCTGGCCAGCATGCCGGGACTTGCCGGCGCGTCCGGGGCACCGGAGGGGCGGCTGAGGGGGCCGACGATGGCCTCGATCTCCTCCACCGCCAGCCCACCGGGACGCAGCAGCACGGCCTGCCCCTCGAAGACGCCAACCACGGTGGACTCCACCCCGACCGGGCAGGGGCCGCCGTCCAGCACCATGGCCACCCGGTCGCCGAGGCCGCTGATGACATGCGCGGCGGTGGTGGGGCTGAGGCGGCCCGAAGGGTTGGCGGAGGGCGCGGCGACGGGGCGCCCGACCGCCCGCAGCAGCGCCTGCGCGATCTCGCCCGCAGGCACCCGCACGGCCAGCGTGTCCAGTCCGGCGGAGCAGATCTCCGCCACCGGGCACCTGTCGCGTCGGGGCAGGACCAGGGTCAGCGCGCCGGGCCAGAAGCGCGTCGCCAGCCGTTCCGCGAGATCGTCGAAGACCACCAGTTCCCGCGCCGCGGCCAGGTCCGGCACATGGGCGATCAGCGGGTTGAAGCTGGGGCGGTTCTTGGCGGCGAAGATCCCCGCGACCGCGGTGCCGTTGGTGGCGTCCGCACCCAGGCCATAGACCGTCTCCGTCGGGAAGGCCACCAGACGACCGGCGCGCAGCAGCGCCGCCGCGCGGGTGATCTCCGCCGCGTCGATCACGGGCTGGTCCGGGTGTCCGTCGGGCATGGATGCTTACCTTTGTCGCAGTCGGCTTCCCTTGAACGCGGGCGGCTTACAGGTCAAGTGCTACGGCAATTGCCGGGGTGTCGGCATTCCCCGTACACTCCGCCACAAGAGATGCGAAACAAGAGATATCCCGAACGGATACCACAAGGGAGTCGACCCCATGTCCGATTACGCCGCCCCTGTGCGCGACATGCGCTTTGTCCTCAATCACGTGCTGGATCTGGAGGATATCGCCAGACTGCCCGGCTACGAGCATGCCGAGCCCGATCTGGTGGACCAGATTCTGGAAGAAGCGGCGAAGCTGGCCAATGGCGTGCTGGGGCCGCTGAACTGGACCGGTGACCAGCAGGGCGCGCAGTACGAGAACGGGGTTGTGCGCACGCCGGAGGGATTTGCCGATGCCTATCGCCAGTTCTGCGAGGGCGGCTGGAACGGTGTGCCGTTCGATATGGAGCGTGGCGGCGGCGGCCTGCCCTGGGCGGTGACCATCGCCCTGACGGAGATGTGGAACGCAGCCAATCTGGCCTTCTCCCTCTGTCCGCTGCTGACCCAGGGCGCCATCGACGCGCTGGAGGCACACGGCTCGGAAGAGCTGAAGGACAAGTATCTCGACCGCATGATCTCCGGCGAATGGACAGCGACCATGAACCTGACCGAACCGCAGGCGGGATCGGATGTCGGTGCCCTGCGCACCAAGGCCGAGCCGCGCGGCGACGGCACCTGGCTGATCAAGGGCCAGAAGATCTTCATCACCTTCGGTGAGCACGACATGGCCGACAACATCATCCATCTGGTGCTGGCCCGGACACCGGACGCGCCTGCGGGCACGCGTGGCATCAGCCTGTTCGTGGTGCCGAAGTTCCTGGTCAATGACGATGGCAGCCTGGGGGAGCGCAACGACCTGCGCTGCGCCTCCATCGAGGAAAAGATCGGCATCCACGGCAGCCCCACCTGCGTCATGTCCTATGGTGACAATGACAATTGTGTCGGCTGGATGCTGGGCGAGGAAATGAAGGGCATGCGGTCGATGTTCACGATGATGAACAATGCGCGCCTGTCCGTCGGCACCCAGGGTGTTGCCGTGGCGGACCGTGCCTACCAGCGCGCTGTCGCCTTCGCCCGTGACCGGGTACAGGGCAAGGCCATCCCCGATGCGGCGGCCGGTGGCTCCGGCAGCATCATCGACCATGCCGACGTGCGGCGGATGCTGATGACCATGAAGGCCTATACGGAAGCATCGCGCGCCATCTGCCTCTACAACGCCGCCTGCCTGGACTATGGCCGCCGTCATCCGGACGCGGACACGGCCCGCCGCCGTGGCGGTATGGCGGAACTGCTGACGCCGATCTCCAAGGGCTTCGGTACCGACATCGGGGTCGAGATGTCCTCCGTTGGCGTCCAGATCCATGGTGGCATGGGCTTCGTGGAGGAAACCGGCGCCGGGCAGCATTATCGCGACAGCCGCATCCTGCCGATCTACGAGGGCACGAACGGCATTCAGGCCATGGACCTGGTGATGCGCAAGCTGACCCTGAATGGCGGGGAACCGATCAAGGACCTGCTGGCGGAGGTGAGTGAGACCATCGCCGCCTGCGGCAAGAGCGACGACGAACGGGTGCAGGCGATCGCGGAGCCGCTGGAGGCCGCACGGTCCGCAGCGGAGGAATCCGCCACGTGGCTGGTGGAGCGCATGGGCAGTGCGGCCAATGATGCCGCAGCCGGTGCCGCACCTTTCCTGCGCCTGATGGGCCTGCTTGCCGGTGGTGACCTGCTTGCCCGTGCAGCCATCGCGGCGGCGCGCCAGGTGGCGGCGGGGGAGGGGGACACGCCTTTCCTCAATGCCAAGGTCGGGACAGCGCACTTCTTTGCCACCCAGCTGATGCCGCAGGCCGGATCGCTCGGGCTGGCAGCACGTCAGGGCTCGGCCGCCCTCTATGCCATTCCCGACGATGCGCTGGTCGCCTGAGGTCGGCCTGCGACCCGGTTCCGTTGTGTGAAGTGATCGGCCGGGCTGTTGCCGTTACAGCAGCCCGGCTGAGCGGAAGCTGATTTCCTGACCCTTGCCGATCACCAGGTGGTCATGCAGCGTCACGCCGACGGCCTTGGCCGCATCGCGTACCAGTTTCGTCATCTCGATATCCGCGTGTGACGGCATCGGGTCGCCGGAGGGGTGATTGTGCACCATGATCAGGGCGGACGCTTCCAGTTGCAGCGCCCGCTTCACCACTTCGCGCGGATAGACCGGGGTATGGTCCACCGTGCCCTTCTGCTGCAGTTCGTCGGCGATCAGCTTGTTCTTGCGGTCGAGAAACAGCACCCGGAACTGCTCCGTCTTGCGGTAGGCCATGTCGGCCTTGCAATAGTCGACCAGCGTGTCCCATGACGACAGCACCGTGGCGCTGCTCATCGCCTTCGTGCGGGTCAGGCGGATGGCTGCGGCCTCGACGGACTTCAACGCTGCGACACCGGTCTCGCCCAGCCCCTTGATCTCCAGCAGCCGCTCCGGGGCGGCGCTGATGACATGGGCGAAGTCGCCGAATGCCGCCAGCAGGGCCTTGGCCAGGGGCTTCGTGTCGCCGCGCGGATTGCCGGCCCAGAGAATCATCTCCAGCAGTTCGTAGTCTTCCAGGTTCTCGCCGCCGGTCTTGGTCAGCCGCTGGCGCAGGCGGGCGCGATGGCCGTGGTAGTGCGGTTTCGCATCTGCCGCGGGGCGCTTCGCTTTCCCGTCATCGCTGGATTCGGACACGGCGCGGCACCCCCTCAATACGGGGGCTTGTGCATGCCCTTCGGCGATTCCGTGAAGATCTCGACGCCGGTTTCCGTCACGCCGATGGAATGCTCGAACTGTGCCGACAGGGAACGGTCGCGGGTCACGGCGGTCCAGCCGTCCTCCAGGATCTTCACCCGCCAGTCACCCAGATTGATCATGGGCTCGATGGTGAAGAACATGCCCGGGCGCAATTCCTGACCGGAGCCGTAATCGCCATAGTGCAGGATGTTCGGGGCATCATGGAACACCTGCCCCAGACCGTGGCCGCAGAAATCACGCACCACGGCGCAGCGCTCGCTCTCCGCATATTCCTGGATGGCGGCGCCGATGTCGCCGACGCAGGCCCCCGGTTTCACCATGCGGATGCCGCGCATCATCGATTCGTAGGTAATGTCGACCAGACGCTTGGCCTTCAGCTTGACCTTGCCGGAATAGAACATGCGACTGGTATCGCCGTGCCAGCCATCGACGATGACCGTGACATCGATATTGACGATATCGCCATCCTTCAGCACCCGGTCCCCCGGAATGCCGTGACAGACAACGTGGTTGATGGAGGTGCAGATCGACTTCGGAAAGCCGCGGTAATTCAGCGGCGCGGGGATCGCGCCATTGTCGGTGATGTATTCGTGGCAGATGCGGTCCAGTTCCCCGGTCGTCACGCCGGGCTTCACGTGGGGTGCGATCAGGTCCAGCGTCTCGGCGGCCAGCCGGCCTGCCTTGCGCATGCCCTCGAACGCTTCCGGTCCGTGCAGCTTGATCTGTCCGGTATTCTGGCTCGGCGCCTTCTCGGCTGCGACATAATCCATGGGCTGCGGCCTCCTCTGGGCGCGGGAGCGTGGCTCTCTCAATCGATATCTACGGGCAGGACAGCCTTGGGATATATGGCTTCCGGGGAAATCACGCAAGCTTGGGCAACCGCCTCGACACCCGCCTCACGGGCGCGGCGAAAGGCTTCCGCATAGGCAGGGTCGATATCCTCCGCCAGGCGGAACGAATTTCCGTCATCGCGCATGGCGAGATAGAACATGACCGCTCGATGGCCCTGTCGGACCATGCTTGCCAGCTCATCCAGATGCTTTGCCCCGCGACTGGTGACCGAATCCGGAAATTCCAGCACACCGGGCAGGCGCGACATGGTCACGCCCTTCACCTCCACGTAGCAGTCGGGGCGTCCCTGTGACTGCAACAGCAGATCGATCCGCGACTTCTCCCCGTACTTCACTTCCCGGCGGATGGTTTCGTAGCCGTCGAGCGACGGCTGCAGGCCGGTCTCGATGGCCTGCCGGGCCAGCAGGTTGGGCCGCATAGTGTTGACGCAGACAAGCGCCGCATCCACCTGCAGCAGTTCCAGGGTCCATTGCAGCTTTCGTTTCGGATCATCGTGCGGGGTCAGCCAGACCGCCTGGGGCGCGCCGTCGATCAGGCTGAGCATGGAGCCGGGATTCGGACAGTGCGCCGTGATCTCCCTGCCGTCCTCCAGCCGCACGTCGGCCAGAAAGCGCTTGTAGCGGCGCAGAAGCGTGCCCCGGATGAGGGGAGGCTGAAATGTCATGAAGTGTCTCCCCTGCGCCGGATGCAGCGGCATTGACGGAAATTCATTGCGCCCGTGCAACAAGTTTCACGCTCGCGGTGCTTGACAGGGATGCGTGGCGGGCGTATCCCCCCGCTCGCACTTCGTTGCGGGGGTGTAGCTCAGTTGGTTAGAGCGCTGGCCTGTCACGCCAGAGGCCGCGGGTTCGAGTCCCGTCACTCCCGCCACTTTCTCCCTGCCAAAAACGCCACCACTGTGCCTGCGTTCGGGGAACTCCTTGAAATATAATCGATCTCCGCAGCAAACTGCGCCGGATTGACGCTTTCGCCCGGTCCAAACGGTGCCTATACTCCCCCGTCTTCATTGTCGGGGAAATGAGGGAGCCGAGACCGGTGACAGGTGTCGATACGCTGTTGAGTGAATATCTGCCGATCCTGATCTTTCTGGGCGTGGCCATCGGGCTCGCCAGTGTGATCGTGATCGCGTCCTTCATTGCTGCCCGCCAGAAGCCGGACAGCGAGAAGCTTTCGCCATACGAATGCGGCTTCGAGCCGTTCGGGGATTCCCGGACGCAGTTCGACGTGCGCTTCTATCTGGTGGCCATCCTGTTCATCATCTTCGATCTGGAGGTCGCCTTCCTGTTCCCGTGGGCGGTATCGCTGGCCGAAATCGGTACCTTCGGGTTCTGGTCGATGATGATCTTCCTCGGCATCCTCACCATCGGTTTTGTCTACGAGTGGAAGAAGGGAGCGCTGGAATGGGAGTGAACGAGAACCTTCCTGTCACCGCGCTGGCGGCCAAGGCCGCGTCGGGCGATCAGGATGCCTTCTACCGCGACGTGGGGGAGGAACTGTCGGAAAAGGGTTACATCATCAGCAATGTCGACAAGCTGGTGAACTGGGCGCGGACAGGGTCGCTCTGGCCGATGACGTTCGGTCTGGCCTGCTGCGCCGTGGAGATGATCCACGCCTACATGCCGCGCTATGACCTGGACCGCTTCGGTGTCGTGCCGCGCGCCAGCCCGCGTCAGTCGGACGTGATGATCGTCGCCGGTACGCTGACCAACAAGATGGCCCCGGCGCTGCGCAAGGTCTACGACCAGATGTCGGAGCCGCGTTACGTCATCTCCATGGGGTCGTGCGCCAACGGCGGCGGCTACTACCATTACTCCTACTCGGTCGTGCGGGGCTGTGACCGGATCGTTCCGGTCGATATCTATGTGCCCGGCTGCCCGCCGACGGCGGAGGCGCTGGTGTACGGCATTCTGCAGTTGCAGAAGAAGATCCGCCGTACCGGCACCATCATGCGCTGACGAGCAACGTTTTTTCAGGGGTCCGGGATCATGGACGAAAATCTGAACGAGCTGGCGGAGCAGATCAGCTCCGGTCTGGGCGATGCGATCATCGGCGTTACCGTCACGAACGGTGAATTGCGGGTAGATGCGCGCGCGGATCGCATTGTTCAGGTGATGACGTATCTGCGTGACAATTCCGGGTGCCAGTTCAAGGCGCTGATGGATGTCACGGCGGTGGACTGGCCTGCCCGGTCGCCGCGGTTCGATGTCGTCTACCATCTGCTGTCGATCCGGCTGAACCAGCGTGTCCGGGTGGCGGTGAAGACCGACGAGGAAACGCCGGTGCCGAGCGTGTCGGAGGTCTACAGCGTCGCGAACTGGTTCGAGCGCGAGACCTGGGACATGTATGGCATCATGTTCTCCGGTCATCCCGACCTGCGCCGCATCCTGACCGACTATGGCTTCGAGGGGCATCCGCTGCGCAAGGATTTCCCGCTGACCGGCCATGTCGAAGTGCGCTACGACGACGAGCAGAAGCGCGTGATCTACGAGCCGGTGAGCCTGACACAGGAATTCCGCCGGTTCGACTTCATGAGCCCGTGGGAAGGGGCGCAGTACATCCTTCCCGGCGACGAGAAGAGCAGTGAGGCGTCCTGATCATGGCTGAGGTCGAGATCAAGAACTACATGATGAACTTCGGTCCGCAGCATCCGGCCGCGCACGGTGTCCTGCGCTTGGTGCTGGAGCTGGACGGCGAGATCGTGGAGCGGGCCGATCCGCATATCGGCCTGCTGCATCGCGGCACCGAGAAGCTGATCGAGTACAAGACCTACCTGCAGGCGATGCCCTATTTCGACCGGCTGGACTATGTCGCGCCGATGAATCAGGAGCATGCCTTCTGCCTGGCGACGGAGCGTCTGCTTGGGCTGGAGGTTCCGGCCCGTGGCCAGGCGATTCGCGTGCTGTTCGCGGAGATCGGGCGGCTGCTGAACCATCTGCTGAACTGCACCACGCAGGCCATGGACGTGGGCGCGATGACGCCGACGCTCTGGGGCTTCGAGGAGCGCGAGAAGCTGATGGAGTTCTACGAGGCCGCATCGGGCGCGCGGCTGCATGCGGCCTACTACCGGCCCGGTGGCGTGCACCAGGACATCCCGGCGGACATGCCGGAGAAGATCCTGGCCTGGTGCAGGACCTTCCCGAAGTTCCTGGACGACGTCGAGGGGCTGCTGACGGAGAACCGGATCTTCCGCCAGCGCAATGTCGATATCGGCGGCCTGAGCGTCGAGGACGCGCTGGACTGGGGTTTCTCCGGCGTCATGCTGCGGTCCTGTGGCGTGCCGTGGGACCTGCGCAAGTCGCAGCCCTATGACGGGTATGAGGCGTTCGATTTCGATATTCCCGTCGGCAAGACCGGTGACTGCTTCGAGCGTTATCTGTGCCGGCTGGAGGAGATGCGCCAGTCGCTGCGGATCATCGAACAGGTGCTGGAGCGCATGCCGGATGGCCCCGCGAGTTCGGTCGACCGCAAGGTGACGCCGCCGAAGCGGGGCGAGATGAAGCATTCGATGGAAGCGCTGATCCATCACTTCAAGCTCTACACCGAAGGCTTCCATGTGCCGGAAGGCGAGGTCTATGCCGCCGTCGAGGCGCCCAAGGGCGAGTTCGGCGTCTACCTTGTCTCCGATGGCAGCAACAAACCCTACAAGTGCAAGATCTCGGCACCTGGCTATCGTCACCTTCACGCGACGGACTTCCTGTCGAAGGGCTACCAGCTTGCCGATACGGTGGCGATCGTCGGATCGCTGGACGTGGTTTTCGGGGAGATCGACCGATGAGTGGTGCTGCGGGACCCGCCGTGGAACAGCCGGCCAGCTTCGAGTTCGAGCCGGAAGTCTGGGCGCAGGCGGAAAAGATCATCGCCCGCTATCCGGAAGGGCGCCAGCAGAGTGCGGTCATGCCCCTGCTGGATCTGGCGCAGCGCCAGCATGGCTGGCTGCCGCAGGCGGCGATCCGCTGCGTCGCGGAAAAGCTGGGCATGCCCTACATCCGCGCCTATGAGGTCGCGACCTTCTACACCATGTACAACCTGGCCCCCGTCGGCAAATACCACCTGCAGCTCTGCCGGACGACGCCGTGCTGGCTGCGCGGGGCCGATGAACTGCGCCGCGCCATCAAGGACAGGACCGGCCTCAGTCACGCCGGTGTATCCGACGACGGCCAGTTCTCGCTGGTGGAGGTCGAGTGCCTGGGCGCCTGCTGCAACGCACCCATGATCCAGATCAATGACGATTTCTACGAGGATCTGGATTACGAAAGCTGCACCACTCTGCTGGATCGGCTGGCGAAGGACGATGTGCCCGCGCCCGGTCCGGTGAATGGCCGCCGGTTCTCCGAACCGGCCGAGGGGCGCAAGACGCTGCTGGATCGTGTCGAGGGGACATCCTGATGCTGCAGGACAAGGATCGTATCTTCACCAATCTCTACGGTGACCAGCCCTGGAACCTGGCTGACGCGCGGAAGCGTGGCATCTGGGACAATACCAAGGCGCTGCTGGACATGGGGCCGGACAACATCATCGGCCAGATCAAGGAATCCGGTCTGCGTGGCCGGGGCGGCGCCGGTTTTCCGACGGGGCTGAAGTGGTCCTTCATGCCGAAGGAATCGGACGGGCGTCCGTCCTATCTCGTCGTCAACGCTGACGAATCGGAACCCGGCACCTGCAAGGACCGGGAGATCATGCGCAACGATCCGCACCGGCTGCTGGAAGGCTGTCTGGTGGCAGGGTTCTCCATGAAGGCGAGCGCCGCATTCATCTATATCCGTGGCGAGTTCGTCATGGAGGCGCGGGTGCTTCAGGCGGCGATCGAGGAAGCCTACGAGGCTGGCCTGATCGGCAAGAACGCCTGTGGTTCCGGCTATGACTACGACATCGTGCTGCATCGCGGTGCCGGGGCCTATATCTGCGGCGAGGAGACGGCGCTGATCGAGAGCCTGGAGGGCAAGAAGGGCCAGCCGCGGCTGAAGCCGCCGTTCCCGGCGGCCGTGGGCCTGTATGGCTGCCCCTCCACGGTGAACAATGTCGAATCCATTGCGGTGGCGCCGGAGATCCTGCGGCGCGGCGCGGCCTGGTTCGCCGGTCTGGGCCGGCCGAACAACACCGGGACCAAGCTGTTCTGCGTTTCGGGGCATGTGAACACGCCCTGCAACGTCGAGGAGGAAATGGGCATCCCGCTGAAGGAACTGATCGAGAGGCACTGCGGCGGAGTGCGTGGCGGCTGGGACAACCTGCTGGCCATCATTCCGGGCGGATCTTCGGTGCCGATGATCCCGAAGTCGATCTGCGACGAGGTGCTGATGGATTTCGACAGCCTGAAGGAAGTGCAGTCGGGTCTGGGGACGGCGGCGGTGATCGTCATGGACAAGTCCACCGACATCGTGGAGGCCATCGCCAATCTGGCGCATTTCTACATGCATGAGAGCTGCGGGCAGTGTACCCCTTGCCGGGAAGGCACCGGCTGGATGTATCGGGTGCTGACGCGGATGGTGCGCGGTCAGGCAACGGTTGGGGAAATCGACCAGCTCCACGAGGTGACGAAGCAGGTCGAGGGCCACACGATCTGCGCCCTGGGGGATGCGGCCGCCTGGCCGATTCAGGGTCTGATCAGGCATTTCCGGCCCGAGATGGAGCGTCGGATACTGGAATATCGCAAGCAGGCCGCCTGAGGGGTGTCCGTGCGAACCGTGAACGAATAGAGGGAACGGCAGGAAGCCATGCCGAAGCTGACAGTAGACGGGATCGAGGTTGAGGTACCAGCAGGTGCCACGGTGCTGCAGGCCTGTGAGGCTGCGGGCCGGGAAATTCCCCGGTTCTGCTATCACGAGCGTCTGTCCATCGCGGGCAACTGCCGCATGTGCCTGGTGGAGATGGAGAAGGCGCCGAAGCCTATCGCCAGCTGTGCCATGCCGGCGGGTGACAACATGGTCATCCACACGGATTCACCGACGGTGAAGAAGGCGCGTGAAGGCGTGATGGAGTTCCTGCTGATCAACCATCCGCTCGATTGCCCGATCTGCGACCAGGGCGGCGAGTGTGACCTGCAGGACCAGACCATGGCCTATGGCCGTGGCGGGTCGCGCTTCGACGAGAACAAGCGCGCGGTCAAAGAGAAGTACATGGGGCCCCTGATCAAGACGATCATGACCCGCTGCATCCATTGCACCCGCTGCGTCCGCTTCGTGGAGGAAGTGGCTGGCGTGCCGGACATCGGCGCGATCAACCGGGGTGAGAACATGGAGATCACGGCGCTGGAAAGCGTCGTGGACAGCGAGCTTTCGGGCAATGTCATCGACCTCTGCCCGGTTGGTGCCCTGACCTCCAAACCCTATGCCTTCAACGCGCGCCCCTGGGAGCTGCGCAAGACCGAAGGCATCGACGTCATGGACGCGCTGGGCAGCAACATCCGCATCGACGCACGTGGTCGTGAAGTGCTGCGGGTGATGCCGCGCCTGAACGAGGACGTGAACGAGGAATGGATTTCCGACAAGACCCGCTTTGCCTGTGACGGCCTGCGTCGCCAGCGGCTTGATCGTCCCTATGTCCGGGTGGATGGGCGTCTGAAGCCGGCAAGCTGGGCGGAGGCGTTCCGCGTCATCGGCGAGAAGGTCTCCTCCGTGGAGCCGTCGAAGATCGGTGCCATCGTCGGTGACATGGCGGCGCTGGAGGAAATGACGGCGCTGAGGGATCTGATGGCGGCACTGGGCAGCCCGAACATCGACTGCCGTGCCGATGGTGCGAAGCTGGATGGCGCGCACCGCGGGGATTACCTGTTCAACACGACGATTGCCGGGATCGAGGATGCCGATGCGGTGCTGCTGGTCGGCAGCAACCCGCGCAAGGAAGCGGCGGTGCTGAACGCGCGTATCCGCAAGACCTGGGTGCAGTCCGCCGGTGCGCTGAAGGTTGGCGTGATCGGCGAGAATGCCGACCTGACCTATCCCACGACATATCTGGGTGCAGGCCCGGAGACGCTGACCGAGCTGCTGAATGGCAGCCATTCCTTCTGCGACGTGCTGAAGGAGGCCGAACGGCCGCTGATCATCGTCGGTGCCGGTGCGCTGGCGCGTGAGGATGGTGCGGCGGTTCACGCTGCGGCGCGGAAGCTTGCCGATCAGACCGGCGCTGTCACCGATGACTGGAACGGTTTCTCGGTCCTGCACACCGCTGCCTCCCGCGTTGGCGGGCTGGAACTTGGCCTGGTGCCGGGTGAGGGCGGTCTGGATGCGGGCGCGATGCTGTCCGGTGGCGTCGAGGTCCTGTTCCTGCTGGGCGCGGATGAGATCGATACCTCCGGCCTGGATGGTACCTTCGTGATCTATCAGGGCAGCCACGGCGATGCCGGGGCCCATGCGGCGGATGTGATCCTGCCGGGCGCCGCCTATGCGGAGAAGGCCGGGATATGGATCAATACCGAAGGCCGTATCCAGATGGCGGAACCTGCCAACCAGGCACCGGGAGAGGCGCGGGAGGACTGGAAGGTCCTGCGGGCGCTGTCGGCGCAGCTGGAGCACACGCTGCCCTATGACGATATTGCCGCCCTGCGCGCCCGGATCGGTGAACTGATCGAAGGGCTGGACATGGTTGATCTTGCACGGCCCGGAACACCGGGACCGCTGCGCGATGATGCCGGTGAGATGTCGGATGCGCCGTTTGCCTGTCCGGTCACCGACTACTTCATGACCAACCCGATCGCGCGGGCCAGCCAGACCATGGCTGAGTGTTCCGAGCTCTATTCCGTCGGCAAGGCCGCTGCAGGGGAGGCGACAGGGACCAATGGTTGAGTTCTGGAGCGTCTGGCTGCTGCCTTTCCTGATCATTCTCGGCAAGATCCTGCTGATCGCGGTGCCGATGCTGCTGGCCATGGCCTATCTGACCCTGGCTGAGCGCAAGGTCATCGGCGCGATGCAGATGCGCCGTGGCCCCAACGTTGTCGGCCCCTTCGGCCTGCTGCAGCCGCTGGCCGACGGTGCCAAGCTGCTGCTGAAGGAAACCGTGTTCCCGACCGGCGCGGACAAGACGGTCTTCGTCGCCGCGCCCATGCTGACCTTCATCCTGGCCCTGATCGGCTGGGCGGTGATCCCGTTCGATTCCGGCTGGGTGCTGGCCGACATCAATGTCGGCGTGCTGTACCTGTTCGCCATCTCCTCGCTGGGTGTCTATGGCATCGTCATGGCGGGCTGGGCCTCGAATTCACGCTATGCCTTCCTGGGTGCGATGCGCTCGGCGGCGCAGATGGTCTCCTACGAGGTCTCCATCGGCTTCGTCATCATCACGGTGCTGCTGTTCGCGGGCACGCTGAACCTGTCCGAGATCGTGGAGGCGCAGTCGTCAGCCGGCATCGCTTCGCTGCTGGGGCTGGAGCAGGGCGGTATCCTCGGCTGGTACGTCTGGCCGCTGTTCCCGATGTTCATCATCTTCTTCATCTCGGCACTGGCCGAGACCAACCGTCATCCGTTCGATCTGCCGGAGGCAGAGGCGGAACTGGTGGCGGGCTATCAGGTTGAATATTCGTCCATGACCTTCGCCCTGTTCTTCCTGGGCGAATACATGAACATGATCCTGATGAGCGGCCTGACCGCCCTGCTGTTCCTGGGCGGCTGGCATTCGCCGATACCGGGGGAAACCTTCATTCCCGGCGTGATCTGGTTCGCGCTGAAGATCAGTTTCCTGCTCTTCGTTTTCATCTGGGTGCGCGCAACCCTGCCGCGCTACCGCTATGACCAGCTCATGCGGCTTGGCTGGAAGGTCTTCCTGCCGGTTTCGCTGGGCGCCGTGGTGTTCTATTCCGGTGTGCTGGTCTACGGCGGACTGTTGCAGGGCTGAGGCAGGACAAGAGGAGGCTGCGATCATGGGATTTCTGGACCGTACCGCGCGGGCTGTCCTGCTGGGCGACATGCGCTCCGGCATGTGGCTGACGCTGAAGTACATGTTCAAGCCGAAGGTGACGCTGAACTACCCCTACGAGAAGGGGCCGCTCAGCCCGCGCTTCCGGGGCGAGCACGCGCTGCGCCGCTATTCGAACGGCGAGGAACGCTGCATTGCCTGCAAGCTGTGCGAGGCGATCTGTCCGGCACTGGCCATCACCATCGAGGCCGAACCGCGCGAGGACGGCAGCCGCCGGACCACGCGCTACGACATCGACATGACCAAGTGCATCTACTGCGGTTTCTGTCAGGAAGCCTGCCCGGTGGATGCGATTGTCGAGGGGCCGAACTACGAATTTGCCACCGAAACGCGGGAGGAGCTGTTCTATGACAAGAGCAAGCTGCTCGCCAACGGCGACCGGTGGGAACGGGAGATCGCGGCCAATCTGGCTGCGGACGCGCCCTACCGCTGATCGCGGTGGGCGCTGGACTTGAGGTGTCGGCGGCGCGATCAGGGGATCGCGGTGACGGCGTGGCCCGGCAAGGGCCTGAAGGGGCGACTGGAATGAAGGGAATGGACACGTGATCCTGCCAGCCTTGGCATTCTATCTGTTCGCGACGATCACCGTTGCCTGCGGCGTGATGGTGATCGCGTCGCGCAACCCGGTGCATTCCGTGCTGTTTCTGATCCTCGCCTTCTTCAATTCGGCGGGGCTGTTCGTGCTGCTGGGGGCGGAGTTCCTGGCGATGATCCTGGTCATCGTCTACGTCGGCGCGGTCGCGGTGCTGTTCATGTTCGTCGTCATGATGCTGGACATCAATTTCGTCGAGTTGCGGCAGGGTTTCCTGCAGTACCTGCCCATCGGCCTGCTGGTGTCCTTCATCCTGCTGGTGGAGATCCTGATGGTGGTGGGTGCCTGGGTGATCGCCCCGGAAACGGCAGCCGTCGCTGCTGCGCCAACCCCGGATCCGGCCCTGCGCAGCAATGTCGCCGCGCTGGGGGATCTGGTCTACACCCGCTACGTCTACCTGTTCCAGGCGGCAGGGATGATCCTGCTCGTCGCCATGATCGGTGCCATCGTGCTGACCCTGCGTTCGCGCCCGGGTGTGCGTCGCCAGCGCATCGCCGATCAGGTCAGCCGCACGCGGGACAGTTCGGTTGAGATCAAGAAGGTCCAGCCCGGCCAGGGCGTCTGAGGGGGGCCGAGGGGAAGTCATATGGAAATTGGTCTCGGACATTATCTGACGGTTGCGGCGATCCTGTTCACGCTGGGGATCTTCGGCATCTTCATGAACCGCAAGAACGTCATCATCATCCTGATGTCGATCGAGCTGATGCTGCTCGCCGTCAACATCAACCTGGTGGCCTTCTCTACCCACCTGAACGACCTCGTGGGTCAGGTCTTCGCGATGTTCGTGCTGACCGTCGCGGCGGGGGAGGCGGCCATTGGCCTGGCCATCCTGGTCGTGTACTTCCGCAATCGCGGCTCCATCGCCGTTGAAGACATCAACATGATGAAAGGCTGATCGAGACCGCCATGATGTATGTCCTGATCACCTTCGCACCGCTGCTCGGTGCCCTGCTGGCCGGTTTCTTCGGGCGTTCGCTCGGCGACCGTGCCGCCATGCTGATCACAAGCCTGCTGATGACCCTGGCTGCTGTCCTGTCCTGGGTCACGCTCTATCAGGTTGCCTTCGGCCACAGCCCGGCGCACGTCGAGCTGCTGAGCTGGATCAAGTCCGGGGACTTCGCGGTCAGCTGGGCGCTGCAGATCGACAGCCTGACCGCCGTGATGCTGGTCGTGGTGAACACCGTGTCCTGCCTGGTTCACTGGTATTCCATCGGCTACATGAGCCACGACAAGGCGAAGGCGCGGTTCTTCGCCTACCTGTCGCTGTTCACCTTCGCCATGCTGATGCTGGTCACCAGCGACAACTTCGTGCAGCTCTATTTCGGCTGGGAAGGTGTGGGCCTGGCATCCTATCTGCTGATCGGTTTCTGGTACCACAAGCCCTCCGCCAACGCGGCGGCAATGAAGGCCTTCATCGTCAACCGCGTGGGTGACTTCGGCTTTGCCCTCGGTATTGCCGGCATCTTCCTGGTCTATGACAGCGTGACGTTCGAGGCGGTGTTCAGCGCGACACCGGACTATGTGGACCACACCTTCATGTTCCTCGGCTACGAGGTGCATACCCTGACCACGATCTGCCTGCTGCTGTTCCTCGGTGCGATGGGCAAGTCGGCACAGTTGCCGCTGCACACCTGGCTGCCGGACGCGATGGAGGGCCCGACGCCGGTCTCCGCGCTGATCCATGCGGCAACGATGGTGACGGCAGGCGTGTTCCTGGTCGCGCGCTGTTCGCCGATGTTCGAGTATGCGCCGGACGCGCTGGCCGTGGTCGCGGTCATCGGTGCCACGACAGCCTTCTTCGCCGCGACCGTCGGTCTTGTGCAGACCGACATTAAGCGGGTCATCGCCTATTCGACCTGTTCGCAGCTCGGCTACATGTTCTTCGCGGCGGGCCTGTCAGCCTATCCGGTGGCGATCTTCCACCTGTTCACCCATGCGTTCTTCAAGGCGCTGCTGTTCCTGGGCGCCGGTTCGGTGATCCATGCCGTGGCGGATGAGCAGGACATGCGGAAGATGGGCGGTCTGGCCCCACACATCAGGAAGACCTTCTTCATGATGTGGATCGGCTCCCTGGCGCTTGCCGGTATCGGCATTCCGGGGGTGATCGGCTTCGCCGGCTTCTATTCCAAGGACCTGATCCTGGAGAGCGCGTTCGCCGCACACACCAGCTTTGGCGAATATGCCTTCATCATGGGTATCGCCGCGGCCTTCATGACCGCCTTCTATTCCTGGCGCCTGCTGTTCATGACCTTCAACGGCAAGCCCCGTGCTCCCCGCGAGACCATGGCGCATATCCATGACTCGCCGCCGGTGATGATGATCCCGCTGTATGTCCTGGCCGTTGGCGCAGTCTTCGCCGGTATCGCATTCTACGGCCCGATGACCGGACACCACTGGGAGGAGTTCTGGGGTGAGGCGATCCTGATCCTGCCGGTCCACACCGCGCTGGAGCATGCCCACGACGTGCCCACCTGGGTGAAGTGGCTGCCGCTGGTGGTCTCCGTTGCCGGTATCGCGCTGGCCTGGCAGATGTACATCCGCAACACGGAACTGCCCGGTTCGTTCGCCCGGACACATCAGGCGATCTACCAGTTCCTGCTGAACAAGTGGTACTTCGACGAGCTGTATGACTGGATCTTCGTCCGCCCGGCAAAGGGGCTGGGACGGATCTTCTGGAAGCGTGGTGACGGTCAGGTCATCGACGGCTTCGGCCCGGATGGCATCTCGTCGACGGTTCTGAAGCTGGCCCGCCGGGCGAGCCTGCTGCAGAGCGGCTACGTCTACCACTACGCCTTCGCCATGCTGATCGGCGTCGCCGTGCTGGTCAGCTTCTATTTCTACGCGATCGGGGTCTGAGGATAAGATGTTTGCTTTCCCGCTGCTGAGCATCGTTACCTTCGCGCCCCTGGTTGGTGCGCTGATCATCCTGCTGTTCGTGCGTGGTGACGACGCCGATGCGCAGAAGAACGTCCGCTGGGGCGCGCTGTTCGCCACCACCGGCACCTTCCTGCTGTCGCTGATCATCTGGGGCCGTTTCGAATATGGCACCGCCGACCTGCAGATGGTGGAGGAAGTCGACTGGATCGGCACCGGCATCGACTACCGCATGGGGATCGACGGGATCTCCCTGCCGCTGGTGCTGCTGACCACGTTCCTGATGCCGCTCTGCATCCTGGCGAGCTGGGAGGCGATCAAGGTCCGGGTGAAGGAGTACATGATCGCGTTCCTGCTGATGGAAACGCTGATGATCGGCGTCTTCTGCGCGCAGGACCTGCTGCTGTTCTACCTGTTCTTCGAGGCCGGTCTGATCCCGATGTTCCTGATCATCGGCATCTGGGGCGGCGGGCGCAGGATCTACGCCTCCTTCAAGTTCTTCCTCTACACGCTGCTCGGCTCCGTGCTGATGCTGCTGGCGATCCTTTGGATCTACTTTGATGCCGGCACCACCAGCATTCCGGCACTGACGGCACAGGCAGTCGATCCGGACAAGGCGATACCGGCCAATATCCAGACCTGGCTGTGGCTGGCCTTCTTCGCCTCCTTCGCAGTGAAGATGCCGATGTGGCCGGTCCATACCTGGCTGCCGGACGCGCACGTGGAGGCACCGACGGCCGGTTCCGTGATCCTGGCCGGTGTGCTGCTGAAGATGGGCGGCTACGGCTTCATCCGGTTCAGCCTGCCGATGTTCCCCGTCGCCTCCATGGACTTTGCGCCGCTGATCTTCGGCCTGTCGGTGGTCGCGGTCATCTACACCTCGCTCGTCGCGCTGGTGCAGGAGGACATGAAGAAGCTGATTGCCTATTCCTCCGTGGCGCACATGGGCTTCGTCACCATCGGCCTGTTCACCTTCAATGTGCAGGGTATCGAGGGCGCGATGTTCGTCATGCTGGCGCATGGCCTGATCTCCGGCGCGCTGTTCCTCTGCGTCGGTGTCGTCTATGACCGGCTGCACACGCGGGAAATCGCGCGCTATGGCGGACTGGTGGAGCGCATGCCGCGCTATGCCTTCGTCTTCATGCTGATGACCATGGCCTCTGTCGGCCTGCCGGGCACCGCCGGGTTCGTCGGCGAGTTCCTGTCCATCGTCGGCGCGTTCGAGGCCAATACCTGGGTTGCCCTGCTGATGACCACCGGTGTGATCCTGGGGGCGGCCTATGCGCTGCTGCTCTATCGCCGGGTCGTCTTCGGCAAGCTGGAGAAGGAAGACCTGAAGGCCATGACCGACCTCAGCCCGCGCGAGATCCTGATCTTCGCGCCCATTGCGGTGGCGGTGATCTGGCTTGGCGTCTATCCCTCCTCGTTCCTGGACATCATGGAACCGTCGATCACCTATCTGGTCGAACACCACAACGCGGCCATCGCGCTCGACGCAGCGATGCAGCCCGCGGGCGCCGAGACCCTCGGCGCGGCGAAGCATTGAGGTCCGATCACCATGCATGATTTCGCCATAGCCCTTCCCGAGATCTTCCTGGCTGTCGCCGCGATGGCGATGCTGATGATCGGCGTGTTCCAGAAACCCGGTTCCGACATGGGGCTGGTGTCCTGGCTGGGCATCCTTTCGCTTGCCGTTGCGCTGGTGCTGGTGGTGACGGGGGAAGGTGACAATGTCAGCTTCGCCGGCCTGTTCGTCGATGATCCCTTTGCACGCTTTGCCAAGGTGCTGATCCTGATCGGCTCTGCCGCCGCCATCATCCTGTCGCAGGGCTTTGTCCGGCGGGAGGGGATGAACCGGTTCGAATATCCCGTGCTGATCATGATCGCCACGCTGGGCATGCTGATGATGGTCTCCGCCAATGACCTCATCTCGCTCTACATGGGTATCGAGCTGCAGAGCCTGCCGCTCTACGTGCTGGCGGCCTTCAAGCGTGACTCGACCCGCACGACGGAGGCGGGGCTGAAGTACTTCGTTCTCGGCGCGCTGTCGTCGGGCATGCTGCTCTATGGCTGTTCCATGATCTACGGATTCACCGGCTCCACCACGTTCGGTGACATTGCCAATGTGATGCAGGGGCAGGAAAAGGCGGGCCTGGGTCTCGTCATCGGCATCGTCTTCCTGTCGGCCGGTCTGGCCTTCAAGGTGTCGGCAGTGCCGTTCCACATGTGGACGCCTGACGTCTATGAGGGCGCGCCGTCGCCGGTCACCGCCTTCTTTGCCACGGCACCCAAGGTCGCGGCACTGGCCATGTTCCTGCGCGCCATGCTGGAGCCCTTCGGCGGCATGGAGGCGGACTGGCGGCAGATCATCTGGCTGATTTCGGTCCTGTCGATGCTGCTGGGTGCCTTCGCGGCCATCGGGCAGCACAACATCAAGCGGCTGATGGCCTATTCCTCCATCGGCCATGTCGGTTACGCACTGGTCGGCCTGACGGCGGCAACGTCGGAGGGTGTGCGCGGCGTTCTGGTCTATCTGACCATCTATCTGGTGATGAACGTCGGCACCTTTGCCTGCATCCTGGCGATGCGGCGCGGCGACCGGATGGTGGAGAGCATCGACGACCTGCGTGGTCTGGGAAAGACCCACAAGGGCATGGCCATGGCGCTGGCGATCTTCATGTTCTCGCTGGCGGGCGTGCCGCCGCTGGCCGGGTTCTTCGGCAAGTTCTACGTCTTCATGGCGGCCATCAATGCGGGCCTGTACTACCTGGCCGTCATCGGTGTCCTCGCCAGCGTGGTTGGTGCGTTCTACTACCTGCGGATCATCAAGATCATGTATTTCGATGAGCCGACCGAGCCGCTGTCGAAGCCGATCGGCATGGAGCTTGGCGTGCTGATGGCGGTCACCGCCTTCCTAACCGCCGCCTTCTTCGTCGTGCCCGGTGTTCTGGTCAATGGTGCGGCTGTTGCGGCAGGCAGCCTGTTCCCCTGAACGGGGAAGGGGTGACCAATGGACATCCGCATCCAGGAAGATGAACCGACCCGTCCGGAATGCCTGGCGCTGCTGCAGGTGCATCATGCGCACATGCAGGCCCATACCAGCCCGGAGAAGATCTACGCGCTGGATGCCAGCGGACTCGCCGCGCCCGGCATGACGTTCTGGAGCATGTGGGGCGACGGTCGGCTGATCGGTTTCGGCGCGCTGAAGGAACTCGATACCGGGCATGGCGAGATCAAGTCGATGCACACCATCGGTGAGCTGCGCGGGCAGGGACTTGCCGCCCGCATGCTGGACCATATCGTCGCCGTGGCACGCCAGCGGGGGTATCAGCGTCTCAGCCTGGAGACCGGTTCGGCGGACGGCTTCCGTTCGGCGCGGACACTCTACGCCCGCTACGGCTTCACGCCCTGTGGTCCCTTCTCCTTCTACCCGGATGACCCGGAAAGCTTCTTCATGACGCTTGTCCTCGACTGATGTCGACCGGCCGCTTTCATCATGTGGCGCTGGGCGATGTCGGTTCCACCAATGACGAGGTGAAGGTGCGGCTGGAGATGGCTGATCAGGGCGGGCTGGTGGTCACGGCAGAGCGTCAGATGCAGGGACGCGGACGGCGCGGTCGGGAGTGGACCAGTCCGGCCGGCAATCTCTATTCCTCCTTCGGCTTCTGCCCGACGGTGCCGCTGGCCCGTTTCGCCGAGCTTTCCTTCATTGCCGCGCTCGGCGTGGCTGAGGTGGCCACAGAGGTCCTGCAGGACCGGGCCGCCGTCCGCTGCAAGTGGCCGAACGATGTTCTGGCGGACGGTGCGAAACTGTCCGGCATCCTGCTGGAGACGGCACGCACGCCAGCGGGGCGGGACGCGGTCATAATCGGCATCGGGGTCAATATTGCCTCAGCGCCGACAGGCACACCCTATCCGGCCTTTGCCCTGTCCACCCTTGCACCGGAGACCACGGTCCAGCGGGTTCTTGCCATGTTGAGCCTGCGCTTGACGGCGTGGACGGAAACGTGGGAGAGGCAGGGCTTTGCGGCTGTTCGCCGGGCCTGGCTGGACATGGCTGACGGACTGGGCAAGCCGGTCGTTGCCCGTCTGGCGGATGGCGAACTGCATGGCCTGTTCGAGGGGCTGGATGACGACGGTGCCCTGTTGTTGCGACAGGATGATGACACCTTGAGGCGGATCACGGCGGGGGATGTCTTCCGGCCGCCGCCCCACTGAAGCGCGAATCGAGGAGAGGTCGATGCTGCTGACGATCGACGCGGGCAACACCAATACGACCTTCGCCGTGTTTGACGGTGAGGACATTCTCGGCGAGTGGCGGACAAGCACGAATTCTGCCCGGACCGCCGACGAGTATGGCGTCTGGCTGGCCAGCCTGATGGGGCTGGTGGAAGTCGATGCGAAACAGATCGACAGCGCCATCATCGCCACCGTGGTGCCGCAGGCGCTGTTCAACCTGCGCACACTCTGCCGCCGCTATTACCGTTGCGAACCGATCGTGGTCGGTGATCCGGACGTGGATGTCGGCATCAAGGTGCTGATCGAGAAATCGCGGGAGGTCGGTGCGGACCGCATCGTCAACGCCGTCGGTGTGAAGAAGAAGTATGGCGGCCCGGCGATCATCGTCGATTTCGGCACCGCCACGACGTTCGATATCATCAATGAAGCAGGCGACTATCTGGGGGGCGTGATCGCGCCGGGCATCAACCTCAGCCTCGAGGCCCTGCACATGGCGGCGGCGAAGCTGCCCCGTATCGCGGTGGAGCGACCGGAGCGCGTGATCGGCAATGATACGCAGTCCGCGATGCTGTCAGGGGTCTACTGGGGCTATGTCGGTCTGATCGAAGGGCTGATCAGTCGCATCCGCGAAGAATACGGGCAGCGCATACAAGTCATTGCAACCGGCGGCCTCGCCCCTATGTTCGCCGATGGTACGGACTGCATCGAGGCGATCGATCGTGATCTGACGATGCACGGGCTGCTGGAGATCAGTCGCCGCAACCCAAGGACGCTGTAGTGGGCAAATCGAAATCGAGCAAGGCTGGCGGACATCACGCCTATCGTGACGGACTGGTGATGGTGCCGCTGGGTGGCTGCGGTGAAATCGGCATGAACCTGACCATGTATGGCACGGGCGGGAAGTGGCTGATGGTCGACTGCGGCATGACCTTCGCCGACGACAACCTGCCCGGCATCGACATTGTCGTGCCCGATCCGACCTACGCGGAGACGGAGGCCGAGGATATCCTCGGTCTGGTGATCACGCATGGTCATGAGGATCATCTGGGTGCGGTTCACCACCTGTGGCACCGTTTCAAGTGTCCGGTCTATGCGACACCCTTTGCCGCGGAACTGCTTGTCGGCAAGTTCAGGGAAGCGGGGATCGAGGACGACGTCGATCTGCGCATCGTCCGTGACGAGGGCCCGCTGGAACTCGGCCCCTTCCGCGTGACCATGATCGGCCTGACCCACTCGACGCTGGAGATGCAGGCGCTGGCGATCGAGACGCCGCACGGCACGCTGCTGCACACCGGCGACTGGAAGTTCGATGCGACCCCGATGCTGGGCCCGGCCTCCGACGAGGAGGCGCTGCGGGCATGGGCGAAGAAGGGGATCCGGGCGCTGATCTGCGATTCCACCAATGTCTTCAGTCCCGGCACGTCGGGTTCGGAGGGCGATGTGCGCGACGAACTGGTCAGGACCGTACAGGGGCGCAATGGCCTGGTGGTGGTGACAACCTTCGCCTCCAACGTCGCGCGGCTGGAAAGCGTGGCCTACGCCGCGAAGCAGTCCGGTCGTCACTTCGCGCTGGTGGGCCGGTCGCTGTGGAAATTCTACGAGGCGGCGCGAAAGGTCGGCTATCTGGCGGACATGGACGAGCCGCTGAACGACAAGGAAGCGGCAGCGATGCCGCGGGACAAGGTGCTGCTGCTCTGTACCGGCTGCCAGGGGGAGGCGCGCGGTGCCATGGCGCGCATCGCCAACGATGACCACCCGCAGGTCAACCTGCGCAAGGGCGACGTGGTGATCTTCTCCTCCAAGATCATTCCGGGCAACGACAAGACCCTCTATCGCCTGCACAACCAGCTCGCCCTGAACGAGATCGAGGTAGTGACGGAAAAGGATCGTCCGGTGCATGTCTCCGGCCACCCGAGCCGTGATGAACTGCGGCGCATGTACGAGATCGTGCAGCCGGAAATGCTGATCCCGGTCCATGGCGAGGCGCGCCACCTGATCGAGCAGGCGCGCTATGCGGTGAAGGAATGCGGCGTCCCGGAAGCGCACGTGGTGCTGAATGGCGACATCCTGCAACTGGGGCCGGGCACACCGGAGAAGGTGGGTGAGGTGCCGGTCGGGCGTCTGGCCGTCGATGCCTCCGGACTGGTGCTGACAGCGGCGGAGATGCTGCTGAACCGGCGCAGGCTGAGCCACAATGGTGCCGCCATGATCGTGCTGGTGGTGGATGAGGACAGCGAACTGATCGAGGATCCGCGCATCATCCTGATCGGCATTGCCGAAGGCGCGGAGCATCGCGACCTGATCGCGGACGCGGAACGCGCGATCGAGCGGGAGATGGGCAAGGTCAATGGCCGACGCCCGGCGGATGATGACACTTTGGCCCAGACTGCGGTCCGGGCGCTCAGGAAGGTGGTACGGCAGGCCAATGGCCGCCGGCCGGTAACGGAATGCGAGGTCGTGCGCCTGGAAGAGGGTGAGCGGGTCGCGGCAGGCAAGTGGAAGGAGGCTGTCTGATGATCGGACGTCTGAATCATGTGGCAATTGCGGTTCCTGATCTGGAGGCCGCGACGGCAACCTATCGTGACACGCTGGGGGCGAAGGTCTCCGAGCAGCAGCCGGAGCCGGATCACGGCGTGACGGTGGTGTTCGTGGAACTGGGCAACACCAAGATCGAGTTGCTGCATCCGCTGGGTGAGGATTCGCCCATCGCCAACTTCCTGAAGACCAACCCGTCGGGCGGCATGCACCACGTCTGCTACGACGTGGAGGACATCATTGCCGCGCGCGACAAGCTGAAGGCCGAAGGCGCCCGGGTGCTGGGCGACGGGGAGCCGAAGATCGGCGCCCACGGCAATCCGGTGCTGTTCCTGCACCCGAAGGACTTCTGCGGTACACTGGTGGAACTGGAACAGCCCTGACGGGGGCGGTCTCGGGGGGGCGAGGGTCCAGTCTGACACTTCGGCCTGAGTACGACAGCCCACAACCAACCACGGAACCGAACCATGTCCATCGCCGGCGGCATCGTCATCTACATCATCCTCTGGTGGGTGATCCTGTTCACCACCCTGCCCATCGGTGTGCGCACGCCGGAGGAAGCGGGTGAGGACCTGGTGCCGGGGCAGGCGGACGGCGCGCCGGTGAAGCCGCGCCTGCTGTTCAAGTTCGCCCTGACGACCGCCATTACCACCGTGGTCTTCCTGCTGCTCTGGGCCAGCGACCACTATGGCATCGTGCCCTGGCGGGAGTTCTTCGACCGCAAGCCGTGAGGCTGCACCTTTTCTCTGGCCGTTCCGTCCCTCTCCCCATCCCGACCACCCACGGAAGTATCCTAAAAAGGGTGTTCGGGAGGGGGAGAGGGGCGGACCAGTCCCTCGGACGAGGGCAAATCGGGCCGCCGCTGCATGCCCCCCTGCGGCCCTGTTCCCCTTGACCCCAATACTGCCAGCCATATACCTACGCGGACACTTTCTGCCTTCAGTCATCAGGGATCGGTTTCATGCCAGAGCGCGAGGCCGCTGCGCCATCGTTTCAGGACCTCATTCTGCGCCTTCACAGCTACTGGTCGGCGCGCGGATGCCTGATCCTGCAGCCCTATGACATGGAAGTCGGCGCGGGCACATTTCACCCGGCCACGACCCTGCGCGCACTGGGGCCGGAGCCCTGGAATGCCGCCTACGTGCAGCCGTCACGGCGGCCCACGGATGGCCGCTATGGCGAGAACCCGAACCGCCTGCAGCACTACTACCAGTACCAGGTGATCATGAAGCCGTCCCCGCCGGACTTTCAGGAGCTCTATCTGGGCAGCCTGCGGGAGATCGGTATCGACCCGATGAACCACGACATCCGCTTTGTCGAGGATGACTGGGAAAGCCCGACGCTGGGCGCCTGGGGACTGGGCTGGGAGGTCTGGTGCGACGGCATGGAGGTCAGCCAGTTCACCTATTTCCAGCAGGTCGGCGGCTATGACTGCACGCCGGTCTCGGGCGAACTGACCTATGGACTGGAGCGGCTGGCGATGTATGTGCAGGGCGTCGACAATGTCTACGACCTGGCTTTCAATGCGCCCACCGCCACCACGCCAGGGGTGAAGTACCGGGAGGTGTTTCATCAGGCGGAGGTCGAATATTCCGCCCACAACTTCGAGCACGCCAATACCGAGATGCTGTTCCGCCACTTCACGGATGCGGAGGGGGAATGCATGGCGCTGGCGGATCAGGGCCTGTCCCTGCCTGCCTATGACCAGTGCATCAAGGCGAGCCATGTCTTCAACCTGCTGGACGCGCGGGGCGTCATCAGCGTGACGGAGCGCGCCGCCTACATCGGCCGGGTCCGGGCGCTGGCCAAGCGCGCGGCGGAGGAATGGCTCCGCGCCCGCGGACATCTGCCGGGGGAGGGCTGAGCCATGGCTGAACTGCTGCTGGAACTGTTCTCGGAGGAGATCCCCGCGCGCATGCAGGCGCGGGCCGCCGATGACCTCAAGGGTCTGCTGCTGGAGGCGCTGACCGCCAACGGGCTGACTCATGAGGCTGCGCAGGCCCATTCCACGCCGCGCCGCCTGACCGTCGTGATCAGCGGCATTCCGGAGGCGCAGGAGGACGTGCGCGAGGAACGCCGTGGTCCCCGCGCCGATGCGCCGGAAAAGGCCATCGAGGGGTTCCTGAAGGGCGCAGGCGTCAGCCGTGACCAGGTCGAGGAGCGGGAAAGCCCCAAGGGCACGTTCCTGTTCGCGGTGATCGAGCGTAAGGGACAGGCCACAGCCGAGGTGCTCCCCGGGCTGGTCGAGGGCGCGATCGCGAAGCTGCCGTGGCCCAAGTCGATGCGCTGGGGCGACCGTCCGGAACGCTGGGTGCGCCCGCTGCATTCGATCCTGTGTCTGTTCGGCGGCGCCACCGTCCCCGTGACCTTCGGGCCGGTGACGAGCGGCAATACCACACGCGGTCACCGGTTTCATGCGCCGGACGCCTTTGAGGTGGCGGACTTCGCCGACTATCAGGCGAAGCTGGAAACCGCCCGGGTGGTTCTGGATCGCGAAACCCGCAAGACAATGATCGACAGCCGCGCCCGTGCGCTGGCGGAGGCCGAGGGCCTGACGCTGAAGGATGATCCGGGCCTGCTGGACGAGGTCGCGGGGCTGGTGGAATGGCCGGTGCCGCTGATAGGCAGCATCGACGATGCCTTCATGGATGTGCCGGCGGAGGTTCTGACCACCTCCATGCGCAGCCATCAGAAGTATTTCGCGACGGAAAAGCCTGACGGGTCGCTGGCCCCGCGCTTCATTCTGGTGGCGAACCTGGAAGCGGAGGACGGCGGCACGGAGATCACCGCCGGCAACGAGAAGGTGCTGCGCGCGCGCCTCTCGGATGCGCGGTTCTTCTGGGACCAGGACCAGCAGCGGACGCTGGAAAGCCGCCTGCCGGACCTGAACCCCATCGTGTTTCACGCCCGCATGGGCTCCGTCGGGGCCAAGGCCGGACGCATCGCGGAACTGGCGGCCTGGCTGGCGCCGCAGGTCGGGGCCGATCCGCTGATGACCCGTCGTGCCGGACTTCTCGCCAAGTCCGACCTGACCACGGGCATGGTGGGTGAATTCCCGGAACTGCAGGGGATCATGGGCCGCTATTATGCCAGGCTGGATCAGGAACCGGAGCAGGTGGCGGAGGCGATCCGGTCGCACTACAGCCCTGCCGGTCCTGCCGACGACTGCCCGTCGGACCCGGTTGCCGTTGCCGTGGCACTGGCCGACAAGCTGGACAGCCTGGTCGGTTTCTTCGCCATCGGCGAGAAGCCCACGGGGTCGAAGGACCCCTTTGCCCTGCGCCGCGCCGCCCTGGGTGTCATCCGCATCATTCTGGAGAACGGGTTGAGGCTGCCGCTGGATCCGGCCCTCACCTTTGCGTTCGACGGTATCAAGGGCGATCTGCTGGCGGAGGTCAGTGATGCGGAAACCGTCTCGGCGGAGATCATCGCTTTCATTGCCGAACGGCTGCGTGTGCATCTGCGCGGCGAAGGCGTGCGCCATGACCTGATCGCGGCGGTGCTGGGGCTGGGCAGCGAGGATGATCTCGTCCGGCTGGTGGCGCGGGTTGATGCGCTGACCACCCTGGTGGGGTCGGACGACGGCGCGAACCTGCTGGCGGCCTATCGCAGGGCGGCAAACATCCTGCGGATCGAGGAGAAGAAGGACGGTTTCGCCTGGCAGGGTCCGGCGGACCGTGATCGTCTGGTGGATCCGGCCGAGGTCGATCTGGGTGTTGCCCTTTCCACAGCGGACGAAACAGCGGATGCTGCGCTGCTGGCCGAGGACTTCGCCGTTGCAATGTCTGCGATGGCGGCGCTGCGCGGCCCGGTCGACGCATTCTTCGAGAGTGTGACGGTCAATGCAGACGATCCGGCCTTGCGGGCCAATCGTCTGAAACTGCTGGCTGAAATCCGTGCCACGCTGCACCGGGTTGCCGATTTTTCGAAGATCGAGGGCTGAAGCGATGAGCAAGTGGGTCTACACGTTCGGTGACGGCGCGGCCGAGGGCAGGGCGGACATGCGCAACCTGCTGGGCGGCAAGGGTGCCAATCTGGCGGAAATGAGCAATCTCGGCCTGCCGGTGCCGCCGGGCTTCACCGTCACGACAGAGGTCTGCACCTGGTATTACGACCACGGTCAGAGCTATCCGGCGGAGCTGACCGATCAGGTCCGCGACGCCATGGCAGTGGTCGAGAAGACCGTGGGTGCCGGGTTCGGCGATGCCGAAAATCCGCTGCTGGTTTCCGTCCGTTCCGGCGCGCGGGCGTCGATGCCGGGCATGATGGACACGGTCCTGAACCTGGGCCTGAACGATGTGACGGTGGAGGGGCTGGCCAAGCGTTCCGGTGACCGCCGCTTTGCCTTCGACAGCTATCGCCGGTTCATTCAGATGTACGGTGACGTGGTTCTGGGGGTCGATCACGGCGACTTCGAGGATCTGCTTGAAGGCATCAAGGAGACCCGCGGCGTCTGGCTCGACAATGAACTGACGGTCGCGGATCTGGAACAGCTCGTCAGCCTGTTCAAGGAACAGGTGCAGAAGGCCACGGGCAAGCCCTTCCCGCAGGACCCTGAAGACCAGCTCTGGGGTGCTGTCGGTGCCGTCTTCGGGTCATGGATGAATGACCGCGCCAATACCTATCGCCGCCTGCATGACATTCCGGCGGCCTGGGGCACGGCCGTCAATGTGCAGGCCATGGTGTTCGGCAACATGGGTGAGGGGTCGGCAACCGGTGTCGCCTTCACCCGCGATCCCTCGACGGGAGAGAACATCTTCTTCGGCGAATACCTGATGAATGCGCAGGGTGAGGACGTTGTGGCCGGTATCCGCACGCCGCAGCTCATCACGAAGGCGGCGCGGGAGGCGGCGGGCGAAGAGGCCCTGTCCCTGGAGGAGAACCTGCCCGAGGTCTTTGCCGAACTGGTCAGGGTCTACAAGTCGCTGGAGGCCCACTACCGCGACATGCAGGACATCGAGTTCACGGTGCAGCAGGGCAAGCTGTGGATGCTGCAGACCCGCTCCGGCAAGCGTACCGCGAAGGCTGCGCTGAAGATCGCCGTGGACATGGCCGAGGAAGGCCTGATCGACCATACGGAGGCGGTGAAGCGGATCGAGCCCGGATCGCTCGACCAGTTGCTGCACCCGACACTTGATCCGTCCGCCGAACGCGACGTGATCGCCAAGGGGCTGCCTGCCAGCCCCGGCGCCGCATCGGGCCGGATCGTCTTCACGGCGGACGAGGCCGAGCGTCAGTCCAAGCTGGGTGAGAAGGTGCTGCTGGTGCGGGAGGAGACGAGCCCGGAAGACATCCACGGCATGCATGCGGCAGAGGGTATCCTCACCAGCCGGGGCGGCATGACCAGCCATGCGGCGGTGGTTGCGCGCGGCATGGGGCGTCCCTGCGTTTCCGGTGCCGGTCACATCCGCATCGATCACAAGGTGGGGGAGATGCGGGTGCTGGGCCGTACCTTCCATGCCGGCGACATGCTGACCATCGACGGTGCCACGGGCGAGGTCATGGCCGGTTCCGTGCCGACGATCCAGCCCGAGCTGTCGGGTGATTTCGGCATCCTGATGGGCTGGGCCGACAAGATCCGCAGGCTGCGGGTCCGCGCCAATGCCGAGACACCGCACGACGCCCGCACCGCCCGCGAGTTCGGCGCGGAGGGCATTGGCCTTTGCCGCACCGAGCACATGTTCTTCGACGATGATCGCATCCTGGCGGTGCGGGAGATGATCCTGTCGGAGAAGCTGGAGGGGCGGAAGGCCGCGCTGGCGCGCATCCTGCCGATGCAGCGGGCGGACTTCGTGGAACTGTTCCGCATCATGGCGGGGCTGCCGGTCACGATCCGGCTGCTGGACCCGCCGCTGCACGAGTTCCTGCCCCGGTCGGACGAGGAGATCGAGGGCGTGGCCTCCGCCATGAACGTGGAGTCGGAGCAGATGCGCCGCCGCGCCGCCGAACTGCATGAGTTCAACCCCATGCTGGGGCATCGCGGCTGTCGTCTCGGTATCTCCTTCCCCGAGATCTACGAGATGCAGGCCCGTGCAATCTTCGAAGCCGCCTATCTGGTGGCGAAGGAACTGGGAGAAGCGGTGACACCGGAGATCATGATCCCGCTGGTGGCGACACGGCAGGAGGTCGATATCCTGAAGGCCCGCATCGATGCGGTGGCGACCGCCGTACATGCGGAACAGGGCGGCCGCGAGGTGGAATATCTGGTCGGCACCATGATCGAACTGCCGCGTGCCGCGCTGCGCGCCGCCGACATTGCGGAGTCCGCGGCCTTCTTCAGTTTCGGCACCAACGACCTGACCCAGACCACGTTCGGCATCAGCCGCGACGACGCCGCGTCCTTCCTGGACGCCTATGTCGGTCAGGGCATCCTGCCGAAGGACCCCTTCGTCAGCCTGGATACGGAGGGTGTCGGCGAACTGGTCGAGATCGCTTCGGAGCGTGGCCGGAAGACGCGCCCGGACATCAAGCTCGGCATCTGTGGCGAGCATGGCGGTGACCCGGCATCGATCCATTTCTGTGAGGCGGTTGCGCTGGACTATGTTTCCTGCTCGCCGTTCCGTGTGCCGATTGCCCGGCTGGCGGCGGCACAGGCAACGCTGAACAGCGCGCCGGAGAAGGATGGCTGACAGCAAGAACCTGCTGATCGTCGCCCACGCGCCGTCGCCGAATACCGCACGGCTGCGCGACGCACTGGTTTCAGGGGCGTCGCATCAGGACATCGATGGCGTGGCGGTGGACTGCCGCTCACCGTTTGACACGGAACCGGAGCATGTGCTGCGGGCGGGTGCGATCATCCTGATGACCACCGAGAACCTGGGCTACATGAGTGGCGCGCTGAAGGATTTCTTCGACCGGTGCTACTATCCCTGTCTGGAGGAAACCCAGGGTCGGCCCTTCGCGCTTCTGGTCCGTGCCGGGCATGACGGAACCGGCACCTGCAGGGCTGTGGAGACCATCACCACGGGCCTGCGCTGGAAAGCGGTGCAGGAACCGCTGGTCTGCCGCGGTGACTGGGACGAAGCCTTCGTCGACAGGTGTCACGATCTCGGAATGCTGGTCGCGGCAGGGCTGGAGGCCGGGGTATTCTGAACCGGCGCCTGTTGCAGGGCTGTGACTTCTGAGGCGTTCGGTCGCTGCATCCGCACAAGCCCTTGCGACGTAGGTATATGATGACGATGTGTCGTCGCCTTGTGCTTTGAGCTTTCCGGCAGACTGTCTGCCGTCCGATTGACTGGAGATTTTCCCGATTTCGCTCAACTGCCTGACATTGAACCTGCCAGGTCGTGCACGCATCCTGGGCCTCTGTCTGGCCCTTCTTGCGCTCGCGGGCTGTGAAACGGTTGGCCTGGATCAGATCACGGGCGGCGAAGAGTCGGCGCAGCAGACCCGTCTGGGCGACATCACCTACACAGCGGAGATCGTGGGGCTGCCCGGTGACAAGGACCTTGACGCGGTCGCGCGCGGGGTCCTGAAGACCTTCACGCTGCAGTCCCGTGGCGTGCGCAGCACGGCTGCGCTGCAGCGCCGTGCCGACGGGGACATCAGCGAGTTGCAGCGCATCCTGCGGGCCAGCGGGTACTATGACGCCAAGGTCACGACCGAGGTTGCGGACGGCCCATCACCCGATGTCACCTTCCGGGCGGAACCCGGCGCGCTGTTCACGATCGGCAGCTACAGCATTGCGTTCCGCAAGACGCGCCCGACCCTGCCAGAAGCAGCAGTACTTGACGCGACCGCGGAAATGCCCGCCGGGATCGTGGCGGACGGTGAGAGCATCGTGGAAGCGGAAGCCCGTATCGTCACCTATCTGCAGGAACATGGTTTCCCGCATGCGGCATTTGATTCCCGTGTCGCCCGCGCCAACAGCGAAGCCGGCACACTGGACGTCACGGCAACCTTCCGCAGTGGCCCCTACATCACCTACGGCGACCTGATCATCGAAGGCGAGACGGGCGTAGAACAGGATTACCTGCGGGAAATGATCACCTGGGACAGGGATGCACCGGTCGCCCGCTCCCAGCTCAATCAGTTGCAGGAACGGATGGCGAGCACTGGCCTGTTCAAGACGGTCAGCGTGCGGCTGCCAGCGTACGAGCCGGGCGAGAACGTGGCGGACGGCGCACAGCCCGTGACCGTGAAGGCAAGCGAGGCCAAGGCGAAGTCCATCAGCGGCAGTGTCCGCTATGACACCGATCGGGGTCCCGGTCTCCGGGCCGGATGGCGGCACCGCAACCTGTTTGGCCGGGCGGAGGATCTGCGCACCGAACTGGACCTGTCGCTGGACGAGCAGAAGCTCTCCGCCGAGTTATCGCGCCCGCGCTACCCTTCGGCACGCTGGACGGTCTTCGAGGGCGCGGAGGTGCGCAATACCTTCGACGACGCCTTTGACGAACAGGCCGCCGAGGTGCAGGTCGGCATGCGCACGGGTCTGGAGGACGGCTGGACCGTCAGTGGTGCGATCAAGGGCAGTGTCTCCCTGACCGAGACCGATGTCGAGAGCGACACGGCCTATCTGGTCGGCCTGCCACTCACCGCGCGGCAGGTACGTACCGATGATCCCCTGAACGCGACGAGGGGGCACAAGCTGTTCCTTTCCGCCACGCCCTACATGGGCCTGAATGACGGCTCGCCGACCTATTTCGGATCGGTCTCCGCCGGTGGTTCCTACTACCTGCCGGTCATCGGCAAGGACAGTCTGGTGCTCGCCACCCGCGCACGGGTCTCCTCCATCCTCAGCGGTGATCTGCAGGATGTGCCGGTCAACCAGCTTCTGTTCGCAGGTGGCGGCAGTTCGGTACGCGGCTTCGGTTTCCGCTCCATCTCTCCGGTTGATCTCGGCGACGAGACCGGTGGCCGGTTCCTGGCCGAGACCGGGCTGGAGACACGGATCAAGGTCACGGACAGTTTCGGCTTCGTCACGTTCGTGGACGCGGGCGTTGTCGAGGAAGAGCCGTTTCCGAACTTCAAGGAGCGGGTGAACGTCGGCGTGGGGGGTGGTCTGCGGTACTACAGCCCCGTCGGACCGATCCGTTTCGATCTGGCCTTCCCGCTGCATCGGCGCGCGGGTGACAGTCTGTTCGAGTTCTACATCAGCCTCGGACAGGCGTTCTGATGTGGCGTCGTCTGCGCAAGATACTGCTCTGGTCGCTGGCGGTGCTGCTGACACCGGTCCTGCTGCTTCTGGTCGGCCTGTTCTGGTTTCTGGAGGTGGCGGGGGAGGATAGCTGGACCGCGGCGCTGGATCAGGGGCTGGCGGCGGCGAGCACACCGGGCGAAATGGAGATCGCGGCCAGCGGCTTTCGCCGTGACGATGCAGGTGTGATCCATCTGGGCCGTCTGCAGATGGCCGACGGGGAGGGCGTCTGGCTGACGCTGGATGACCTGGCGCTGGACTGGGATCTGGGTGCGCTGCTCGGCGGTGCCCTGACGGTCGAGAGCCTGACTGTCGCGCGCGTCGATGTCAGTCGCGCGCCGGTTGGTTCCGTGCCGGTGGAGCCGGAACCGGACGATCCGACACCCCTGCTGGAATCCTTTGAATGGCCGCGTGCGCCGCTGCCCGTAAGGCTTGACCTGCTGCGCGTCGATGCCCTGTCGCTGGGCGATGACCTGGTGCCGGGCGGCGCCCGTTTCTCGGTCAAAGGTTCGGTACGTGATGCCGGCACCGATCAGCGCGTCACCCTGAATGTCGAGCCACTGGATCTGAAGGCGAGCTTCGCCCGCGTGGACGTGGCGCTGGACTTCGGCACGCGGCAGTCGCGGATCACCATGGCCGCCGACCTGCCTGTCCTTGCGCCCTTGTCGGAGCCGCTGGGGATCACCACCGATGAACGCCTGTATCTGAATGTGGAGGGGGGCGGTCCCTTCGGTTCCGCCACCATAGACCTCTCGCTGACGGTGGAGCGTGTTGCCGACCTGCTGCTGGGCCTGCGACTCAGCGCCGACCCGGCGACGGGCTGGGCACTGGATGCGGATGGTGTTGCCAATCTGCTGGCGGCGGCACCCGTGCCGACCGACCTGACCGGGGAGACGATCCCGTTCCGACTGGCGGCGCACGGGGCCGATGAAACCGAACTGCAGCTTGCCCGTCTGGAAGTCTCGACGGCTTCTGCCTCCCTCAGTGCCAGCGGTTCAGTCGATCTCGATGCCGGGACGGTCAATCTTGGCAGCACCGTGGATGTGCATCGCCATCCTGCGCTGGACGCGCTGCTGGCCGGTGCAACATTCGGTGCCGCGCGGATCGAGGCCCAGGTCAGTGGCGCGCTGGACAGTCCTGATCTTTCGGTTGCGGCAGACCTTCGCGAGCCCGCGTTCGGTGACATGGGCGCACGAGCCATCAGCCTGAAGGTCACCGGGGGCCTGAAGGACGCCGACTTCGACGGGGATGTCGCCGTCGATCTGACCGAACCATCGCTCGGCGATCCCGGACTGGATGTCCTGCTTGGGCCGTCGCCCCGTCTGACGGCGCATGTGACGGCAGGCGCCGCACAGGCCCGTGTCACGGCCCTGGATCTGACGGCGGCGGCGTTTGGCCTGTCCGGCGACGTCTCGACGCCCCTGCCGGAGCCGAAGATCGATGGGGAACTCGTGCTGCTGGTGCCGGAGCTGTCGAAGCTGCCCGGCGCTGATGCGGCCCTCCGTCAGGGCAGTGCCCGGCTGGTCGTCACCGCGGATGGTGTTGTCCCGGAAGGTGGCGGTGAGATACGTCTGGCAGGCGGTCTCACCGGTCTCTCGTTCATCGACGACGTGATCCAGTCGGCCGTCGGGCCGAATGTGAAGCTGACAGCTACTGCACGGCCGCTTGCGGCAGGTGCGGCGATGCTCGATCTCTCGGTTGCCACCGCGTCCGGGCCTGCCCTGACCATTGATGCGGGCCTGGATGCCGCCGGTTCGGTGAAGGGTGAGTACGGGCTGGACATGGCGGCGGTCCCGGGCGGTCTGGTGCCGGAAGGGGTGCTGATCGAAGGCCCCATCCGCCTGCGCGGCAGGGTCTCCGGCACGGCGGACGCCCCGCGCACCCAGGGCCGCCTGGAACTGGCCGCCGTCGGCAGTGACGAAATCAGACTCGCCGGGCCTGTGCTGGCCTATGACTTCAGTGATCTGGCCACCGATCCGTCCGGCAACCTGAGCCTGGACGGCCAGTGGGGTGAGGAGGTGCTGGATGTCGATCTGCGGCTCGCCATGCGCAATGCGTTCCAGCAGGCTGACGTGCCGTCGCTCTCCGTCTCGCTCGCCGGGCTGACGCTGGAGGGCAACGCCTCCGCTGACCTGAGCACACCGGGCTATCGCGCCAATCTGACGGCGGCAAGTGACGAGCTTTCGCGTATCGCCGCCCTGTTCGACGTCCCGCTTGCCGGTGCCCTGAATGCGACCGTGACGGTGCAGCCCGAAGGACAGGATCACGGCGCGGACATCGATGTGACGCTGCAGCGTCTGGAAGCCACCGACGCGGGCGCGACCGTGGCGGAGGTGCGTCTGGCAATGCACCTCGCGGCATTGCTCTCTCCGACGCCGACCATGCAGGGTGATCTGACCGTGCAGGACATTCGGGCAGATGGGGCACGGATCGGGAAGACGGAGGCCCGGATCGGAGGTACCTTCTCACGCCCGACCATCGACCTCAGCGTGTCTGCGACCGAACCTGAACCAGCGCGCCTGACCACCCGTATCGTGGCTGATCTTGCCGGTGCGGAAGGCCCATTGATCGATGTCGAGAACCTGCGTCTCGAAGGCAATGAAGCGGCCATCGAGGCCGTGCAGCCATTCAGTGTCCGGGTGGGTGAGACCATCGTGCTTTCAGGGCTGCGGCTGGGCACCTCCTTTGGCGGTGAAGTGATTGCAGATGCGCGCTACGCGCCTGACCTGCTGGACGCCACGGCCCGGATCAGTGCTCTGCCGCTGGGACCGCTGGCCGCGATTGGCGGCGTTGGCGGTCTGCAGGGCATGCTGGCAGCCGATGTGCGCTTTGACAGCACGGCGGCGGATGAGAAGGCCAGGCTGTCGGTGCAGGTTGATGACCTGCACCCCCCCGGCGACGAGATCGGTGCAAGCTTCGACATCGCGCTCGATGCCAACTGGAACGGGCAGACCGCGCGGGCCGGTACCCGCATTACAGGTCCATTCGAATCCCCCCTGGTGGCAGAAGTCAGTGCGGAGGTCCGACAGGGGCAGGGGACATTCCTGCCGGAACCCGCACCGGGCGGCGCATTGCAGGGCAGCATCGACTGGACCGGAAGCCTGGCAAAGCTGATGCAGTTGCTGCCGGAGGGGGATCACCTGCTTGAAGGCACGGCCAGTGTTGCCGTGGATGTTTCCGGCACCATCGGGGCTCCCGTCATGCAGGGTAACGTCGCGATCTCCGATGGCCGCTACGAGAACCTGATGACCGGCACGATCCTGGAACGCCTCACACTGACCACGGCCTTCGCCGACAGCGGTGTGGGAGAACTTGAACTGTCCGCTGTCGATCCGGCGGGCGGAAGCGTGAGCGGCAGTGGCACGGCGCGGTTGCTGGGCGCAGATCGGCGGGCCAGCGTGAAGGTCACACTCGACAGGCTGCGCGCGGTCAGTCGGGAGGAGGCGACGATCCTGGTTTCCGGCAATACCGATGTCACCTGGGACGGCAGTCTGGTGCAGGTGGTGAACCGGACGACGATTGACGAGGGCGAGATCCGCCTCATAACCGATAACCTGCCGCCCAGTGTTGTCGATATCGAACTGGCGCGGGACAGCGATGCCGCGCCAACCGGTGATTCCGGCGAGGAACCGGTGGATGAACTGCCCGTGGCGCTGGATGTGGTGGTCGATGCCCCCGCGCGGCTGTTCGTGCGCGGTCGGGGCCTCGACAGTGAATGGAGCGGCAAGGTCACGGTAATGGGCCACCTGCCGGAACCGCAGGTGGATGTGAACATCGGCGTCGTGCGCGGTCATCTCTCCCTGCTGGGCAAGGACTTTCAGGTCTCGACCGGGGAGATCGGGCTGACCGGGGACATGCAACCGCGCTTCAACATCGCGCTGACCCGCCAGAGCGGTGACATGGAAGGCACGATCAGCATCTCCGGCAGCCCGGCGAAGCCCGAGATTGCCTTCTCCTCGACCCCCGAACTGCCGGAGGATGAGGTGCTGCCGCGTCTGCTGTTCGACAAGTCGGCCCAATCCATGAGCCCGCTGGAGGCAATCCAGCTTGCGCAGAGCATCAATACCCTGACCAACGGCGGTGACGGGGCAACCGACAAGCTGCGGGAGGCCGTGGGCCTCGACGTCCTGCGTGTGGAGGAAGGCGCCGACCCGGACTCCTCCGGCTCCGTCGCGGTCGGCCGGTACGTGCGGGAAGGGGTCTATGTCGGGGCGAAGCAGTCGCTGGACTCGGAGGCCGGCAGCGTTGTCGTGGAGATCGACGTGCTGCCCAACCTGAAGGTCGATGCGGAGGTCGGTCGCGGCGGCGGTGGCAGCACCGGCCTGACATGGGAACGGCGTTACTGAGCCATCCGGAAAAAAAGTTCCTGCTTTTCCTGAGACCGGTGATCCGGTCCCTGCCACGGGGCGTAACAGTCTCAGAGTTGCCTGTGGTTCAGTTCATCAGGCATCCGGTCTCCCCCAAGACCATGACTGGTGCGGGGGGCATGTCACTCCCTCCCCCTCGCGACATGTCCCCCGCCCCCTTTCGAAATTCCCTCCCGGAACTGGACCCGACACCGCCCGCGCGCGATGATGGCCCGATCAGTCAGTCTCTTGGGGCAGGGGAAAAGAATCATGAAATACGTACGTCTGGGTAACACGGGTCTGAAGGTCAGTCGCCTCTGTCTCGGCTGCATGACCTATGGCGATCCCTCGAAGGGCAATCACAGCTGGGTGCTGCGTGAAGATGAATCGATGCCCTTCTTCCGGGAGGCCTGGGAAGCCGGCATCAACTTCTTCGACACCGCCGACATGTACTCGCTCGGCGCGTCGGAGGAAGTGACCGGGCGGGCGCTGAAGCAGCTCGGCTCCCGCGATACCCAGGTGATCGCGACCAAGGTCTTCAACCCTATGAGCGACGACCGCAATGACCGCGGTCTCTCGCGCAAGCACATCATGAAGAGCATCGACGGCAGCCTGAAACGGCTTGGCACCGATCATGTCGATCTCTACCAGATCCACCGCTTCGACTATCAGAGCCCCATCGAGGAGACGATGGAGGCGCTGCACGACTGCGTGAAGGCGGGCAAGGTCCGCTACATCGGTGCCTCGTCCATGTGGGCGCGGCAGTTCATCCAGATGCAGCATGTGGCGGAGATGAACGGCTGGACGAAGTTCGTGTCGATGCAGAACTTCTACAATGCGGTCTATCGGGAGGAGGAGCGGGAGATGATTCCGTTCTGCCATGAAACCGGTGTCGGCCTTATCCCCTGGAGCCCGATGGGACGTGGTTTCCTGACCCGGCGGCACGCGGAGAAGACCATCGGTGACACGGCGCGTGCGACGTCTGATCCGGTCGCGGCCCGTGTCTTCGGACGTGACGAGGACTTTGCCGTGGCCGACGCGGTCGGAGACGTTGCAGACGCGCGCGGAGTGCCCATGGCGCAGGTGGCGCTGGCCTTCGTGCTGGCCAATCCGGCGATCACGTCCCCGATCATCGGTGCCTCCAAGCCCGGCCACATGGCGGATGCCCTGGCGGCGCTCTCTCTGGAACTGACCGATGAGGAAATGCAGGTGATCCGGGACGCCTATCGCCCCAATGACGTGAAGGGGCACCAGTGATCGACATCGACCGCTGCCGGGCGGAGACGCCGGGCGTGGCCAACGTGCTGCACTTCAACAATGCGGGCGCCGGGCTGATGCCCGCGCCCGTGTTGCAGTCGGTGAAGGACCATCTGGATCTGGAGGCCGCGATCGGCGGTTACGAGGCGGCGGACCGGGCACGTTCCTCCATTGACCGGACCTACAGCGCCATCGCCCGGTACCTGAACTGTGACGCAGGCGATGTGGCCGTCATGGAGAATGCGACCGTGGCGTGGAACCAGGCGTTCTTCGCCGTGGCCGACCGCATGAAGCCCGGTGACCGCATCCTGACGGCGGAGGCGGAATATGCCTCCAACTATCTGACCTACTTGAAGGTCGCGGCGCAGAAGGGTGTCTCCGTCGAGGTGGTGCCGAGCGATGCGGATGGGGTGCTGGACGTGGCGGCGCTGTCGCGGATGCTGGACGGCGGCGGGGTTGCGCTGGTTGCGGTGACGCATGTCCCGACCAACGGCGGGCTGGTCAATCCGGCGGCGGAGATAGGAAAGCTGACCCGTGCGGCAGGTGTTCCCTATCTGCTGGATGCCTGCCAGTCGGCGGGGCAGCGGGTGCTGGATGTGCAGCAGATCGGCTGTGATTTCCTGACGGCGACAGGGCGGAAGTACCTGCGCGGCCCCAGGGGGACCGGCTTCCTCTATGCCCGGCCGGAAGTCGCCGCGCGGTTCGAGCCACCGGTGATCGACCTGCACTCGGCCACCTGGACCGCCCGCGAATCGCTGGAGTGGCAATCCGGTGCCCGGCGGTTCGAGAACTGGGAGTTCAACGAGGCCGGGCGCATCGGACTGGGTGTCGCTGTCCATTACATGCTGGATGTGGGTATTGCGGAGATCGAGGCACGTGTGACAGGGCTGGCCGAACAACTCCGCGCGCGACTGGCCGAGACTGCCGGTGTGCGGGTGCACGATCTGGGGCGGGACCGCTGCGGAATCACGACCTTCACGGTTGACGGCATGGAGCCGCTGGCGGTGAAACAGGCACTCTTCGCCCGACAGATGAACGTCACCACCAGCACACCGAGCAGCACGCGGATCGACATGGAACGGCGACGGATCAGCGGACTCGTCCGCGCCTCCGTTCACTACTACAATACTGAAGTGGAGATTGACCGCTTCGTCGAAGCGGTCGCGGAGGAAGCTGGGAGGCAACAATGACACCCAAGGAACGGGCAGCGGCACGCGACAACGCCGTCAAGGCGGCCATGATGCAGGTACGTGCGATCGAGGTCGCGCAAGGGGTCACCCGCCAGTCCATCGCCGACATGCGCGATGTGCTGATCGAACTGGCCAAGCGCCGGGACCTGTTCCCGCTGGAGGACTTTCCGCCACCGGAGGCAACGACGGAGCGCAAGAACGCGCTTTATCGCCTGTCGGAGGATGCAGACCACCGTTTCGCGCTCTATGCACAGCTCTCCATGGGCGGCACCAACTCCCCGGCGCATGATCACACCACCTGGGCGGTGATCGTGGGCATGGAAGGCAAGGAACTGAACCGTCTCTATGATCCTGCCGATGATGGCGGTGTGGCGGAGAAGGACCAGTTCGTCGTCGAGGCCGGGACCGGGCTGGCGCTGATGCCGGACGATCTGCACTCGATCCATATCGACGGCTCCGAACCGGTGCTGAATTTCCACATGTACGGGCTGGCGCTGGAGCAGCTGGAGCATCGCCGCTACTACAAGCCCGAGACCGGTGAATGGAAGCATTTCCCCGCCTCCGAAGGCATTCGCGATCTGCCGATGCCGGCATGAAGAGCCTGACAGCCCCGGCGTTGCGCGCCCGTCTGACCGACGGGCAGGAAATCGCCCTGATCGACGTGCGGGAGGAAGGCGCCTTCTCCAGGGAGCATCTGTTCCTCGCCGCCTGCATCCCGTTGAGCCATCTGGAATTCCGCGCGCCGCGCATGGTGCCGCGTCGGACGGTGCCCGTGGTGGTGACGGACCATGGCCCGTCGGACAAGGGACTGGCGGAACGCGCCGCTACCCGGCTGGCGGATATGGGCTATTCGGATGTTTCCGTGCTGGTCGGCGGAACGGCGGGCTGGCGGGCGGAGGGATACGAGGTCTTCTCCGGCGTCAATGTCCCCTCGAAGGCTTTCGGTGAATTCGTCGAACATCACTACGACACACCACGTATCGAGGCGGCGGAACTTCAGCGGATGAAGGACAGCGGCATGGACCTCGTCATTCTCGACAGCCGTCCGATGCCCGAATTCAACCGCATGTCGATCCCCGGCGGTGTGGACTGTCCGGGGGCGGAGCTGGTCTATCGTGTCCATACGCTCGCCCCTGATCCGAACACCACCGTGGTGGTCAATTGCGCCGGTCGCACCCGTTCCATCATCGGCAGCCAGTCGCTGATCAATGCCGGCATTCCCAATCCGGTCATGGCGCTGAAGGATGGCACCATGGGCTGGCAACTGGCGGGACTGACCTGCGCCAGCGGGGAGACCGAACATGCGCCTGAGCCGGAAGGGGAGGCGCTGCAGGCCGCGAAGGACCGTGCCGCGCATGTCGCCGACCGCTTTGGTGTGCGCCGGACGGACAGCGCCACGGTGGCCCGCTGGCAGGCCGAGACGGACCGCACCACCTGCCTGCTGGACGTGCGCACGGTGCAGGAGTTCGAGGCCGGTCACTGGCCCGGCGCGCATCACGCACCGGGCGGACAACTGGTGCAGGCGACTGATGAATATGTCGCCACCCGCAATGCCCGGATCGTGCTGGCGGATGCGGAGGATGGCGTGCGCGCCACCATGACCGCTTCGTGGCTGATCCAGCTTGGCTGGACGGACGTGCATGTGCTGGCCGAACAGCCGACCGCGCCGGAAGTCGGCCCGGTGGATGTGGAACCGGCCCTGTTCCGACCGGCGGAGACACTCTCGGTCGCCGAGATGCAGGCCGTCATCGACTCGGGCGAACCGGCAGCGGTCGTTGACCTGACGGAGAGCCTGACCTTCCGCAAGGGACACATTCCGGACGCCTACTGGACCGTGCGTTCACGCCTGACGGAGAGCATGGTGGCGCTGGCGCATGTCGGGCTGATCCTGCTGACTTCCCCCGATGGCCGATTGGCCCACTATGCGGCGCATGAACTGCGCGCCGCGCGGCCGGATCTGGTCGTCCGCGTCCTCGAAGGCGGAACCGCCGCCTGGGTCGCTGCCGGTCAGCCCATGGAACCCGGCCTCGACCGCGCCCTGACCGACACCGATGACGTCTGGTGGAAACCCTATGACCACCAGGGCGGCGTCCGGCAGGCGATGGAAGACTACCTGACCTGGGAAGTCGGTCTGGTCGAGCAGGTCAATCGCGACGGACTGGTCGAGTTCAGACGCTTCGATTGAACAGCCGGGTTGTGACCGGTCAATAGCCGAACATGTGGTCCAGGCTGAAGGCGATGCCGGGGCGAAGCAGGCCGTGGAAGCCGAACAGGCGACAGGTGGTGTCGCGGATCTGGACGTAGGCGTCCGGACCGGCGGCCTTCAGGTCAGCGGCGTCGAAGGTCTCTGACACGCGCCAGTGGCGGGAGCCACCGCAGGGAATCGCGATGCGCTTCGTCACCACCATTTCGCCCGCGCCGCTGAACAGGTTCAGGTCGGTGCTGGACTCCGGCGCCCAGGGCAGGGACGCCGGGTAGAGCAGGTGACACATGGCATCCGCCGTCTCGCCGCCCAGCCGCAGGAACAGGCGGGTGGAGAGGCCCGGCGGGCGACCGGAATAGGACTGCGGCTCGTCGCGGAAGACCAGCGGCATGTTGAACATGTGCGCGCCGAAGATGGTCTCGGCGCGATGGCCGCTGGCCCGCTGCTCGACCCGGGCGAGGGCATGCAGCCAGCCGTCCGCCTCGCCACCATCGCGGAAGTCATAGAGGAATTCCACGTGACCGGTGCCGGAGGGCAGTTCGGCGGCGGCTTCCTTCATCCAGGCATCGACATCGATGGCGATGGAGTCGCGGCGCGCGACCCGGCCGAGGAACTTCTCGGCAACGCAGGTACCGTTGGCGTCGATCAGGTCGGCCCGGATCGGCAGTTCCATCTGGGTATCCGCCATCGGCGTCGGCAGGCAGAAGGTCCGGAACTCATCCACCGGCAGCACCGGCAGGGGCATGATGTAGCCCTTCCCGAACAGGGGGGCGTTCTCCCGGATATCGGGGTCCGGTTTCAGGTCAACCCGTTCCACGTTCGCGTGCGCGATGCGGCGGCGGCCCGAGGCACGCTGGATCACCTCATAACGCGGACGGACGAAATAGCGCCCGGCCTGCAGTTCGATCTGATCGGGGAAGCGGGCATCGGGCAGCATGGCGCCGACATCGACCGCGACGGTTCCGAACGGGGGCACGCTCTCGTCGTAGGTGGTGACATCCTGGCCACCGACCAGGTTGAAACCGATCACCCCGGCGGGAATCTCGATCGGATGGCTGTTCTGCACCCAGAGGATCAGGTCCTCGTTCTCGTCGGGCGCAGGCACGCCGGAATAGAGGTCGGCGGGCCAGGCATTGGCGTCATGGGTACAGCTCAACTGCTCCGCCGCGTCGCCATAGACGTCCAGCGCATATTTGACGATCTCGTGCCCCCTGATGCGCACCGCATGCATGAAGAGGGTGCCCGCGAAATCGTCGAGGCCAAAGCGCTGCCGTACCTCGGCGCTGTCGATGGTGATGGTCTCGAACGGGCGGGTCAGAGGCTCTTCCCACTCCGCCAGCGTCACGCCGTCGCCGCTGATCAGACGGCACCAGAGTGCCGGATCCTCGGCCCCGTAGCCGGACCAGTAGTTGGCTGTGACGATGCGGGTGTGCAGGCCGTCGCCGTCGCGCAGGAAGCCGAAGTTGGTGGCGAAGTTCAGCGCATCCACGTAGGCCTTCGGCTGTGACAGCATGGTCTCGGGCAGCCGCAGCGGGTCCAGCGTCTCGATGCGCTTGCCGGTGGGCAGGATGTGTTTCAGGTGCTGCAGGAAGCTGCCGCCATCGAAGGCGGTGATCAGCAGCGTATCGAAATCGTCACCGATCTCGGTCACCGGACGCGCGGTCAGGCCAAAGGCTTCCCGGCCCACATGCTCGATCTGCTGCACCAGATAGGCGACAGGCGACAGCCCGGCCAGATCATGAAACACGTCCACCGTCTCCGCGTCGCCCAGCGGATCATAGATCGCGATCCGGCCCGCATCGGCCAGGGCGGCACGCCAGCCTTTCGCAAGATCGGCGGTGATCGGGTGGCCCAGCGCCTTGAACAGGGTCAGGCCGCCGGAGTTGTTGCCGGGACGCCAGCCCGCGCGGTGGTCGGCATTGCGGAACGTCTGGATATTGAGGGTCATGGTCGGACCTATCGCATGCTGCTTGCGCGACTGGCAAACGGGTTGAAACGCTTCAGCTTGGCGGAGACGCGGTGCCGCGCCTTCTCCTTGTCCGCTACCGCCTGGCTGGTCACCCAGTTGATCTGGATGGAGCGCCGGGTGCCCTCGAACGGTTCATGGCCGTGCCAGGAGGAATCCGAACGCTTGAAGATCAGCAGGTTGCCGGACGAAGGCTCGATCTCCTCCGCGAAGTCATTCAGGTCGGTGCCGGAGCGGAGCACGCGCAACCGCCCGCCTTCCGCCTGCCAGGGCGGATTGAGGTAGATCAGGACCGTGATCAGCTTGGTCTTCGAATCCGTGTGGATCTGCCCGTCCTTGCGCTGGGCCGCACCGCGCACGGTGCAGGTCATCGGACGGCCGGTCAGGTCGATGTCGAACTTCTCCGCGACGGCATCGCGGAAGTCATCCTGCGCCAGCCGCTCCAGCAGTTCGGCGAACCGGGGACCATATTCCAGTTCCTCGATGGGGAACGACCCCGGCAGATTCAGATCGGGAAAGTCTTCGGCGATTGATTCGAGTGTGTCGACGGGGACGAAGTTCTCCACCATCACATAGCTGTAAGGGTCGGTCTTCAGCGGGGTTTCCCGCAACCTCTCCATCTCGATCCGGGTCATCGGACCCTGTCCTCCTGGCTCATGCCGGCCGATCAGCGAGCCTGTCCCGCACGGCCTTGGCGACCATCGCGGTATCATCCAGCGGAGAGTAAGTCCAGTTTTCCAGCCTTCCCCGGAAGGGGCGGGTCAGTCCGTCGCGGCTGAGGGCATCGTGAAAACGGGCGAACTTGGCGTTGCCGCCTTCCAGATCGACCACGAAGACCGGCTTTCCGGTGGCGCAGGCCTCCGAGACCATATTGACGGAGTCGCCGGTCACGACCACCGCATCCGCCAGTCCCAGCCAGCCGAGGTAGGGGTTGTCGCCCTTGCCGTCGTGCCAGAGGTACGGCAGGTCATGCAGCGCCGCTCGCAACCTCTGCCCCAGTGCCGTGTCGGTCCGGCGGGAGGGGGTGAGCAGCAGTCCGGCACCGGTCTCTGCCACAAGCTGCCGCAGATCCGCCGCGAGCCGGTCGATCACGGCCTCCGTCATGCGGAAGACGCTGTTGTCCCCGCCGAGAGAGACCATCACATGCGGCCGGGGCAGGTCGCCGATGCCGGCCCTGAACCGTTCCGCTTCCTCGGCAAGCCGGGCCGGGCTCACACGTCCGAGCGCACCGTAGGTCTGGATCACGTTGGGGCCGGTCAGGCGGTCATGACGCGGGGCCACGACCAGGTCGAAACGCGCCGGCGAGACGCCTGGGTTCTGGAGCTGGACGCAGAATGTCGCGCCGCCCGAAAGCCGTCGGATGGCCATGGCCGGGGCCACGGTCTGACGCCCGGTCGCGATCAGCAGGTCCGGCCAGGGCGGGGTGAGGGGGTCGGAATCCGCAGCCAGCGACTTCAGCGGCGCGAGCCACAGTTGCGGCGGCAGGCTGCGCCATGGCTGCCGGATCGAGAGCTGGCGGAGCGATGGCGTGACGCCCAGCGCCTCAGCCAGGCCGAGACACTGGTTCACCATGCCCTGCTTGCCGTCGCACAGCGCCCAGGTCGTCGGCCGGAGGTCGGTATCGTCGCGTGTCATCCTGGCATTCATCCAAAAACGGAAACGCCGGAGCCAGCATGGCTGGCCCCGGCGCTCCACCGACGCCGAAGCGCCGGGATCTTCGTCAGCGATGTGATCGCAGGGAAATCCCTTACGACTGGTCGCCTTCGTTCTCGCCACCTTCCATGCGGGCCTTCAGGGCCGCACCGAGGATGTCGCCGAGGCTCGCGCCGGAATCGGAGGAACCGAAGTTGGCAACGGCTTCCTTCTCTTCCGCGAACTCCAGCGCCTTGACCGACAGGTTGACCCGGCGGGTCTTGTTGTCGACGCTGATGATGTTCGCATCGATCTTGTCGCCCACCGCATAGCGGTCGGGACGCTGCTCGGAGCGATCACGGCTGAGGTCGTTCTTGCGGATGAAGCCCGGCAGACCGGTCGAGGTCTCGACCTCCAGCCCGGCTTCCATGACACGCACGACGGAACAGGTGACGGTCTCGCCACGCTTCATCGACTTGGCATCGGCAAACGGATCGTTGTCGATCTGCTTGACGCCCAGGCTGATGCGCTCCTTGTCGATGTCCACGTCCAGAACCACGGCACGGACCATGTCGCCCTTGTCGTATTCGTTCATGGCCTGCTCGCCCGGGACATCCCAGGACAGGTCGGACATGTGGACCATGCCATCGATCTCTTCTTCCAGGCCGACGAACAGACCGAACTCGGTCTTGTTCTTGATCTCGCCCTCGACGATCGTGCCCTTCGGGTGGCTGGCGGCAAAGGCATCCCACGGATTGTCCATGGTCTGCTTCAGGCCAAGGCTGATACGGCGCTTGTCCGGATCGACCTCCAGCACCTGCACGGAGACTTCCTGGCTGGTGGAGACGATCTTGCCCGGATGGATGTTCTTCTTGGTCCAGGACATCTCGGAGATGTGGATCAGACCTTCGACACCCGGCTCCAGCTCCACGAACGCACCATAGTCGGTGATGTTCGTGACGCGACCGTCGAAGCGGACGTTGACCGGATACTTGGCGGCAACGCCGTCCCACGGATCCGTCTGCAGCTGCTTCATGCCCAGGCTGATGCGCTGGGTTTCCTTGTTCACCTTGATCACCTGGACCTTAATGGTCTCGCCGATCGTCAGCACCTCGCTCGGGTGGTTGACGCGACGCCAGGAAATGTCGGTGACATGCAGCAGGCCGTCGATACCGCCCAGGTCAACGAACGCACCGTAATCGGTGATGTTCTTGACCACGCCGTCGCAGACCATGCCCTCTTCCAGGCGCTGGATCAGCTCGCTGCGGGCTTCCGCGCGGGTCTCTTCCAGAACGGCGCGGCGCGACACCACGATGTTGCCGCGGCGGCGATCCATCTTCAGGATCTGGAACGGCTGCGGCGTGCCCATCAGCGGGGTCACGTCGCGGATCGGGCGAATGTCCACCTGGCTGCCGGGCAGGAACGCCACGGCGCCGGACAGGTCGACCGTGAAGCCACCCTTGACGCGGCCGAAGATCATGCCCTCGACACGCTCGTTGACCTCGTAGGATTTCTCCAGCTTGGCCCAGGCTTCCTCGCGGCGGGCCTTGTCGCGGCTGATGACGGCTTCGTGCATGCCGTTCTCGATCCGCTCCAGATAGACCTCGACCTCGTCACCGACCTTGACTTCGGCGGGACGGCCACCGACCTGGAATTCCTTCAGCGGAACCCGGCCTTCGGTCTTCAGGCCGACGTCAACAACGACAAAGTCGTGCTCGACGGCCAGGATGGTTCCGCGAATGACGGAGCCCTCAAGATTGCTTTCGGAGCCATAGGTTTCGTCCAGGAGGGCGGCAAAGTCCTCCCGTCCCGGGAACTGCTCGGCAGCTCCGACGGATACGTCGCTCATATAGTGATTTCCTTTCTCGCGGCCCTTCGCTGGGATTTGCCAGTTGCCTGGCTACGATCGGGCCGTTCGCACTCTGCAGGCGGGACATTCAGACCTCAGGCCTGACGCTCCAACCGCGCCGTAACCAGCTTACGGGCTGCGAAGAACGCGGCCTCTATATCCAATTCCGTTGTATCGAGCAAGTCCGCATCTGCTGCGGGTTTCAGCGGAGACGTGGCGCGGTTCGTGTCGCGTTCGTCCCGCGCGCGCAGATCCTGCAGCACATTCTCCAGCGTCACGTCGGTTCCGCGGGCCACCAGTTCGGCATGGCGCCGCGCCGCGCGCGCGGCCGCCGTTGCGGTCACGAACAGCTTTGCCGTCGCGTCCGGGCAGACCACCGTGCCGATGTCTCGCCCATCCAGCACCGCGCCTGCTGCCCCGTCGGGCGGTGTCAGGGCGAAGGCCTGCTGGAACGCGAACAGGGCATCGCGCACGGGCTGCAGGGCCGCAACCTTCGATGCCATGTTGCCGGTCGCTTCCTCGCGCAGGGCGGGGTCGGAGAGATCGCCGGGCGTGATGCCCTGCGCCGCAGCCACTGCCGCGTCGACATCGCTGCCATCTTCACCGGCGCGGATCAGCCGCAGGGCGGTCGCGCGATAGAGACCGCCGGTATCCAGATAGGCGAAGCCGAGATCCGCCGCCAGCCGCCGCGCCAGCGTCCCCTTGCCGGAAGCGGTCGGTCCATCGACGGCCACCACAGGTGTCATGCCTTGCCGTCCAGCCTGGCCTGCTGCATCTCGCTGCGGCGCACCTTGCCCGCATCGTCGCGCAGGGGCTCGTTCACGAACTCGAAGCTGCGTGGAATCTTGTAGCGCACCAGCCGCTCCGCCAGGAACGCCACCAGTTCGTCCTGGGAAATTCCGCCGGGCGCATCGACAATGCCATGGATGCGGTTGCCCAGATCCTCGTCCGGCAGGCCGATCACCACCGAGGAGCGGACGCCGGGGAACTGGTCGATCGCCGCCTCCACCTCCGCCGGATAGATGTTGGCGCCACCGGCCAGGATCATGTCCTTGCGCCGGTCGGTCAGATAGAGGTAGCCGTCGGCATCGACGTAGCCCATGTCGCCCAGGCTCTCCCAACCTCCCTCGATGGCTTTGCTCTCCGCGCCGAGATAGTGATAGGTCGTGCCGCGCCCGGTATCGGGGCGCAGGAAGACCTCCCCCACCTCGTTCGGTTCGCAGTCGGTGCCGTCCTCGCGCACCACCCGCATCGACGAGCCCTCGCGCAGCCGCCCGACGGAGCCCTTGCGCAGCATGGACTCATGACCGGTGATCCAGGTCGTGCCGGTGCCTTCGGTGCCGCCCATCAGCTCGAAGATGCGGTCGGGGCCCAGCCATTCGATGAAGACATCCTTCAGCCACACGGGGCAGGGGGCCGCCAGATGCAGCAGGACCCGCAGGCTGGACAGGTCGTAGCGGTTGCGCACCGCCTCATCCAGCCGCCAGATGCGCTGCATCATCGTCGGCACCATCATCATCCAGTTGATGCGGTACTGCTCGATCAGGGCCAGTGTCTGCTCCGCGTCGAAGCGGTCGGCGACCACGACGTGGGAGCGTTTCAGCAGCGCCTGGATGCAGAAGATGAAGGGGCCGTTGTGATACAGCGGCCCGACGACCAGGTGATTGTCGTGGTCCTGTTGCAGCAGCCAGCTGTTGTCTCCCCCGGCCAGCAGACCGGCATCGAAATCCCACAGCGGCGGCGAAGCCGCGACGATCAGCTTCGGACGACCGGTGCTGCCACCGGATGTCGGCGCCTTCCAGTAGTCGGCGATGATGTCGGGCAGGTCGCTGTCGTCGGCATTGTCATCGGGCATGAAACCGGTAGGCAGCGTGGGAGCGCCATTGGGCGTCGGCTCGCTTGTGCCAACCACCAGCGCAGATTTCGCCAGGTCGATGATCGCATCCCGCTCCATCTTCGGCAGCCGGGCGGAAACCGGCTGGGGAATGCCGCCAGCCTTCCACGTCGCGAAGGCAGCGGCCAGGAACTCGGCGCCATTGGGCAGGGCGATGGTGACCATGTCGTTGCGGCGCACACCCAGTTCGACATATTTCCGCGCCAGCCGGTTGGTCCAGCGATGAAATGCGGCCACCGTCCAGGTCTGCCCGTTGTGCGTGACCAGCGGCGCCTCCGGCTCTTCCTTCGCCCAGCGTGCCAGATTGGCTCCGAATGACAGTTCGACCATGATCCCAAATCCCTCCCCGAAGACCCGCAGAACCTATGCTGGCAGGGTTTCGGCTGGCAATGGGAAAGCGCGGGGTGCTGGTTTGTCCGCGGCTTGGGGATTTGTGATCGCGAATTGCTTCCGGGAAAGAAAGTGGCCCGCTGCCAGCGGTGCGTGAGGGGGTACGACCGAGGCAGCGGGCCGGGTTTTCAGAACCGGCGGACGGGTCATGGTCCCGGCGAGATCGGGTCGCAGGAGGGATTGAGGGTCCCGCCGGAACGCATGTCGTCCTTCTTGCCGGTTCGGGGCAGCCCGTCCGCATCACCGGCGGAGGGGGACGCCGTACGCGTGGTGCTGTTCGGACTGCCCGTCCCTGAGCCTGATATGTGAACTCGTGCAAAGCCCGCCAAGGGGCGGAATTGGGGCAATTTCAGGGCACACGCCAAGGTGAAGTGGCCATCACACATGGCGCCGCCCGTTGCGACCGTATTCCGGGAGATTCAGGACACGATTTGCGCTGCCCCCGAACCCCTCTATAACGTTCTGCATGAACACAAAATCCGCCCATCGGGCCAATGTCGGCCTGTTCGTGACCTGCCTGGTTGATCTCTATCGACCAACGGTGGGCTTCGCTGCCGTGAAACTGCTGCGGGATGCCGGTTGCACGGTCGAGGTACCGGAATCGCAGACCTGCTGCGGTCAGCCCGCCTACAATTCAGGTGACCGGGCGGATACGAAGGCCATCGCGCGGAATACAATCGCGGCCTTCGAGGATTTCGACTATGTGGTCGCGCCCTCCGGTTCCTGCGCCGGGATGCTGAAACACCATTATCCGCGCCTGTTCGAGGGGGATGCGGACTGGGAACTGCGGGCGAAGGCACTGGCGGCGAAGACACATGAACTGGTGTCCTTCCTGACCGATATCGCCGGAGTGACGGAGGTGGATGCCGCGCTGCAGGGCAGCGTCACCTATCACGACAGCTGCTCCGGCCTGCGTGAACTGAAGATCAAGGAACAGCCGCGCCGTCTGCTTGGCACGGTCGAGGGCCTGTCGCTGAAGGAACTGCCGACCGCCGAGACCTGCTGCGGCTTCGGCGGCACCTTCTGCATCAAGTATGCGGATGTCTCGGTCGAGATGGTCTCCCGCAAGGCGGAGGATATCCGGGCGACGGAGGCAGACCTGCTGCTGGCCGGGGACATGGGGTGCCTGCTGAACATGGCCGGTCGGCTGAAGCGGGAGGGTTCCGAGATCCAGGTGCGGCATGTCGCCGAGGTTCTGGCCGGCATGACGGATCGTCCCGCCATCGGTGAAACGGAGCAGATCTGATGCAGTCCGAAGCGCTCAACTTCAAGAATGCAGCGAAGGGGGCCATCGCGGACCCGAACCTGCGGCAGGCCCTCAGCAATCTGGAAACCGGTTTCGTCGCCGCACGTTCCCGGGCAGCCGCGGGGCTGGACGAGTTCGAGGCCATGCGCGATGCGGCGGTGGATCTGAAGAACCACATCCTGGCCAACCTCGATTTCTATCTGGCACGGTTCGAGGAACGGGTGGTGGCGCAGGGCGGCACGGTGCATTTCTGCGCCACGGCGGAGGAGGCGCGCCAGACCATCCTGGGTCTCTGCAAGGACTATGGCGCCAAGACGGTCACCAAGGGCAAGTCGATGGTGGCGGAGGAAATCGCCCTCAATCCCTTCCTGGAGGCCAATGGCGTCGAACCCATCGAGACCGACCTCGGCGAGTACATCATCCAGTTGGCGGAGGAACCGCCGAGCCACATCATCGGTCCCGCCGTGCACAAGACCAAGGACCAGGTCTCGGACCTGTTTCACGAGCATCACGGCAAGTACGGCAAGACCGAACGGCTGACCGAGCCTGAGGATCTGGTGAACGAGGCGCGGGAGATCCTGCGACAGAAGTATTTCGACGCCGACGTCGGGATCACCGGCGCGAACTTCCTGATCGCGGAGACCGGGTCGACGATCATTGTCACCAACGAGGGCAATGGTGACCTGACCCAGATGCTGACCCCGGCCCATGTCGTCATTTCCTCCATCGACAAGGTGGTGCCGACGCTGGAGGACGTCTCGACGATCCTGCGCGTGCTGGCGCGGTCAGCGACCGGGCAGGAGATGTCGGCCTACACGACCCTCTCGACGGGGCCGAAGCGGGACGGGGACCTGGACGGACCGGGTGGCTTCCATGTGGTGCTGCTGGACAATGGCCGCTCCGACCTGCTGGGCACGAAGAAGCAGGAGATGCTGCGCTGCATCCGCTGCGGTGCCTGCATGAACCATTGCCCGGTCTATCTGGCGGTTGGCGGGCACACCTACGGCTGGGTCTATCCCGGCCCGATCGGTGCGGCGCTGGACCCGCATTTCCTCGGGATCGAGGACGCGCATCACCTGCCGAATGCCTCCACCTTCTGCGGGCGCTGCCAGGAAGTCTGCCCCATGCGCATCCCGTTGCCCTCGATCATGCGGCACTGGCGGGAGGAAGCTTTCGAGAAGAAGATCAGCGCGAAGTCCGAACGCTACGGCGTGAAGACCTGGGCCTTCTTCGCCCGCCGCCCGAGGCTCTACCGCTTCGCCACCCGGATCGCGATGCGCCTGATGGGCCGTGCAGGTTCGGTGTGCGGCGGCCGCTTCGAGAGCCTGCCGCTCGCATCCGGCTGGACCCGTGGCCGCGACATGCCGGCACCGGAGGGGCGGACCTTCATGGACCGCTGGGCGGCTGGCGAGCGCTGATGACTGTCAGTGAAGACGCGGACCTGGTCTCCTGGCTGCAATCGGCGGTGCAGACCGGCGTGCTGCGCATGCATGTCAACTACCGCAAGGCCCGGCGCAACGGCGCCTTCCATCAGGCGCTGGTCGCGCGGGTGGGTCCCCGGGCGGTGAAGATCAGGGACCGGTTCCTGTTCGGGTCCTTCGCCCTGTTGCTGGTCTGGTTCGGCTTTGCCGAGGCCCTGGAACTGAACACCATCATGCTGCCGGTGGCGGGCTCCGAGATGTCGCTGGGGTCGATCACCTTCTTCGCCCTGCTGCTGGCGCTTGTCCTTGCCGGCCGGCGCTTTGTCCGTCCGCTGCAGGGACGCCTGCTGCATGAGGTCGTGACGAGCGATGCGGAACTGTTCGACAGCCTCTGGCGTGCCGGCGCGCTGGCCCTGATGGCCATGTCCGGCAGCGACCGCCTGTGCTCCTCGCCCAAGGGCGACTGGCGGCAGTTCGTCCGCCAGGCGCGTCTGTCTGCCGAATAGCGCGGGGCGGTCAGCCGATCCTGGCACCCAGCCCCGTCATGTGACCGACAAAATCCGGGTAGCTGGTGGCAATCGTTTCCGCGCCGGTCACGGTGATGGGCTTCTCGCAGAACAGGCCGAGTATCAGGAACGACATGCCGATGCGGTGGTCGTGTCCGGCGTCGATGGTGCAGCCGCCAGCCGGGGCCCTGCCGCCGGACCCGGTGACGGTCATGCCGTCCTCATGCTCCTCCACCGCGACACCCGTCGCCCGCAGCCCCTCGACCATGCGCGCGATGCGGTCGCTTTCCTTGACGCGCAGTTCCTCGATCCCGCGCATGACCGTCTGCCCCTCCGCCAGGGCCGCGGCGACGCAGAGGATCGGGTACTCGTCGATCATGGCAGCGGCATTGTCGGGCGGTGCGGTGGTGCCGTTCAGATGGTCGCCCCGGATCACCAGATCGGCCACCGGCTCGCCACCCTGGCTGCGCTGGTCCGTGAAGGTGATCCTGCCCCCCATCGCCTTGAGTACATCGAACAGCCCGGCGCGCAGCGGATTGATGCCGACATTGCGGATTGTCACGTTGCTGCCGGGGGAAAGCAGGGCGGCCACGGTCGCGAAGGCGGCCGACGACGGGTCTCCCGGCACCACGATCTGCTGTGGTGACAGTTCCGGCTGTCCGGTCAGGCGCACGGTGCGGCCCGCGCCATCCGGTTCGCTGACGACCTCCGCCCCGAACTGGCGCAGCATGTTTTCCGTGTGGTCACGGGACGGCTTCGGCTCCCGGACTGTCGTGACACCCGGTGCGTTCAGTCCGGCCAGCAGGATGGCCGATTTCACCTGCGCGGAGGCCACAGGCGAGTCATAGGTGATCGGCATGACTGTTTCCGGGCCGGTGACCGTCATCGGCAGGCGATCCCCCTCCCGACCCTGGAACCGTGCGCCCATCTGCTGCAGGGGCTTCGTCACGCGCCCCATGGGCCGTCCGGACAGGGATGCGTCACCGGTGAAGGTGGCGCTGATCGGATGCCCTGCGACCAGGCCCATCAGCAGGCGCGCACCGGTGCCGGAGTTGCCGAGGTCCAGCACGGTCTCCGGTTCCGCCAGTCCACCGACACCGACACCGTCGACCTGCCATTCGCCGGGTCCCAGCCGCTCGACCCTTGCACCCAGCGTGGCCACGGCGGCGGCGGTCGCGCGGACATCCTCCCCCTCCAGCAGTCCGGTGATGCGGGTACGCCCCACGGCGAGGGCACCGAACATCAGGGCGCGGTGGGAGATCGACTTGTCCCCCGGCGCGGTGAGGTCGCCGCCGAGGGTGGTTTCATTCAGGGGATGGGCTGTCAGACTGGTCACGGAGGGTGGGCCTTGTACTTCAGGTATCGGGGGCTGGCAGCGCGATAGCACAGCCGCAGGCACCTTGCCACGACTGCTGACTTGAATGGCTGAAATGAAGACTTATTTTCATGTGTGACGGGTGCCTATCGCTGGGCCCGTCTGTGGAGGCCGAGAGGTCTCCGGTCATGCTCGCTTAACCGACAAGGAGATGACGGTACATGTCCAGGATGTCCCTGTTCAACAGTCCGCACCTGCTGGGCTTCGATCATGTGGAGCGTGTGCTCGACAGGGTCGCGAAGTCCGCGAATGACGGCTATCCGCCCTACAACATCGAACAGACCGGCGAGAATGCGCTGCGCATCACGCTGGCGGTCGCAGGTTTTGGCGACGGTGACCTCAGCGTCACGGTCGAGGAAAACCAGCTCGTGATCCGGGGCCGCCGGACCGAGGAGGAGGATGAGCGCATCTTCCTGCATCGCGGCATCGCTACCCGCCAGTTCCAGCGGGCCTTCGTGCTGGCCGAGGGGATCGAGGTGCATGATGCACAGCTCGACAACGGTCTGCTGCACATCGACCTGCAGCGCCCGGTGCCCGAGACCCTGGTGAAGACAATCCAGATCAGGGCCGGCAAGTCCGGTTCCCGTTCCGTGATCGACAATGCGCCGGAGAAGGAGGCTGCAGATGACTGACCCGTTCGAAGCCGTCCGCCAGATCACGCCGGAGGCACTGGCCATGCTCGGCCAGCCGCAGATCGCCTATGTGAAGCCTGTCGAGACCGAACAGGGCCTCAAGGGCTTTGGCATCTTCTCCGCCAGCGGCCAGCAGGTCGGCGTCGCCCCCACCCGCGAGACCGCCTTCATCGCCGTGCGTCAGCACGAGATGCAGCCGGTCCACGTGCACTGAGGCTTCGCGCGCCTTACACCGTCATCAGCTTTGCCAGGTCGTCGAGCATCGGGATGATCCTGTCCTCGCCTTCCGAGGGCAGGCCGAAGACCAGACGCTCGACGCCTGCATCGCGATAGGTGGCGATGCGTTCGGGCTTCTGGGAGGCTGCGAAGATGCTGACGGGCAGGTCGTCCGGCTCGCGGCCCTCCGCTGCGGCCATCTGCCGGAACTGCGACAGGCTTTCCATGATGTCCCAGCCACGACCGTCGATCGGCATCCAGCCGTTGCCGTAGCGGATGGCGCGTTTCGCCCCCACAGGGAAGCCGCCTCCGAGGATGATGGGCGGATGCGGCTTCTGCACCGGCTTCGGCCAGGTCATCACGGGATCGAAGTCGACGAACTCCCCGTGGTACTCGGCCTTGTCCTGGGTCCAGATCAGCTTCATCGCCTCGACCTTCTCTCGCATCAGCCTGAAGCGGGTCTTGAAGTCGGTGCCGTGATTGGCCATTTCCTCGGCGTTCCAGCCACCGCCGATGCCCAGCATGAAGCGCCCGTTGGAAATCATGTCCAGCGATGCGACCTCCTTTGCCAGCTGCAGCGGGTCACGCTGAACCACGAGGCAGATGCCGGTACCGAGCAGCAGCTTGGTGGTCACCGACGCGGCGGAGGCCAGGGCAACGAAAGGGTCGATGACGTCGTAATACTGCTTCGGCAGCTCAGCGCCGCCGGGCCAGGGTGACAGGCGCGAGGCCGGTATGTGCGAATGCTCCGGCATCCACATGGAATCGAAGCCGCGGGCTTCCGCCTCTACAGCCAGTTTCGCCGGACTGATCGAATAGTCCGTCGCGAACATCATCACGCCGAATTTCATGGTTTCCTCCCCAATGCGTCTGCGAAAGCCTAACGCACGGGAGATGGCTGGCAAGCGTGTCGGTGCTCAGACCTCGCGCCAGCCCCAGGCATCCGCATGATCGGCGCGCAGGCGATACCCCTTGTCCAGCAGCAGCCAGGCGACGGTGCGGCGCTCGGGTGCGTCCAGATGCTTGTGCTCGTACTGGATCAGGCGCGGCCAGATACCGGCTTCGGCCAACATGTGGATGATGGCCCCGTCATAGCCTTCCGTATCGATCAGCACGATGGTCGGCGGCTTGGCGATTCCAGCCGTTTCCAGCGCCTGCCCGATCGGCATCACCGGGACGTGCGTCATCTGGATCAGCCCGGAAATCTCCGCCTGGGAAATCGACGGATCATATGTCCTCAGAATCCGGACAAGGTGGTCCCGGTCGAAGGAGGCGATGCCATCGGAGACCGTGCGGCCAAGTCGTTCGGAAGCAGTGTCGCGGTCCAGCGTGAACAGGGATCGTTCACCGGATTCGCGGTCGATGGCCGCCTGCAGGCATGTCACCTGCGGCACGTCGGCATATCGGGCGGCGAGGCGGGCGAAGGCGGGGCCCTGGGGTTCGATCAGCAGGGCCGCCGTGAACCGCTCCGGATTGCCATGCAGCAGCTTGCCCACGGGGTCGTTGGTCGCACCGTCGTTGGCACCGACCTGGACCAGTGTCAGCAGTTCGTCGGAGGCCATCGCGTCGCGCACCAGATCGGCGAAACCGACATCTGGCAGGCGCCACTGACGCAGATAGATCGCGGGGTTGCGGATGAGCGCCTTCAGGGAGAACCTGATTCCCAGGGTGCGCTTGATCTTCCTGATCATGATGCGTCGCTGGCATCCGGTCCGTCGGACACGGGCTCCGGGCCATCGTCCCAGTAGTCGGCGATCCAGGGGGTCGGCAGGCAGTGCCGGTGCGGTCGCCCCTTCGGCCGGTAGCCGTCCAGGGCCTGATCCGGGTCGGGGAAGCCGTGAAACACCAGAATGCGGGTGCCCGGCGGGATCTGTGGCGTCTTCATCAGGTTCAGCGGGAAGGCGGGAATGGCGTGACGCTTGAAGCTGGTGGCCCATTCGGCGGGCCAGTAGTACTTCTCCCCCAGCCCGTAGGTCAGGTAGGTCTGCGGCGGGCGGAAGTTCGCCATGGCCCACTCGGCCTCCGCATAGAACTTGTCGACGATGAACTGCGTCGTGCCTGCGGTCCAGCGGAACACCGAGGAATTTCCGACGTCCGGGCGCTTCTTGAACACCTGATGACCCTGGATCCAGTTGTGGATGATGCAGCGCTTGCCCGGCATGTATTCGAAGAAGCAGTCGATATTGTCGATGATCAACAGGTCGAGGTCCAGGAACAGGCATTCACCCTGCATGTTGCCCATGCCGGTCTGGAACAGGCCGAGCTTCATCCACGGCGTGTAGTAGTATTTCTCCGGCATGCGGATGTCGGGCAGGGGAAAGGCCTCGATCCCCGCGTCCAGACCCTTCGGGTCCTCGGTGAAGCACAGGAACCGGAAGGGTCGGTTGAGGTTGCGCGCCACGGCCCGGTGCAGGCGGTTCACGAACAGCGCCGGATAGCGGTCGCCCCACTTCAGGGTGACGATATTGACCTGTTCCATCGGCTGACCGGTCCCGTTTCGGAAAGAAGCTGTCTCCTACATAGCCCGAAGTGCCGGACCAATGCGACAAATGCCCCTGCCGACGGACTGCTCAACCATTGAACAGGACACCGGTCCGGTTTCCTGCGGCTGTCAGGCCGGCGAGGTGCAGCATGTGCCAGCCCAGTACCAGATTGCTGCTCAGCACCGGCTTGCCGATCAGCGCCTCCGCCTCGGCAATGATCGAAAGGCTGCGCAGGTTGGTGCAGGACACGAACACGGCATCCATTTCCGCCCCGGCGTCCATCTCGCGGATGGCCTGCAACAGGCTGTCCGAGGTGATGCGGGCGACGGTTGCCTCCTCTGCCTGTTCGAAGGACGCGAAGGCACTGATCTCCAGTCCGTTCTGCTGCAGCAGGTTGCGCATGGCTTCCGAAACCTCTGCCACATAGGGCGTGATGAAGCCGATGCGCCGGACGCCCAGGTGCGCGGCGGCGGCCAGCACGGCGGTGATCGGGTCGGTGGTCAGCGTGTTGGGGTGGACCTGCCGGATCAGCACGCTGACAAGCTGCTGGCCGATGATCGTGGCCCCCGAGGTGCAGCCATAGCCGACCACGGTCAGCGGACTGGCCGACGGCAGCAGGGCGGCCACCTGAGGCAGCTCCGCCTTCATCTGCATCAGTGTTTCACGGGTGACGGCGAGGCCGCTCGGGATGCGGCTGTGATACAGCGCGACACCGGGCTGGCTGAACATCGGCCCCAGTTCCGGTTCCATGGTTTCATCGTTCTGCAGCACGATCAGACCGAACCGCGCTGCGGCACCCGCGCCACCGTCAAGCTGATAGGAAAGGCTCATGTCGCAGCCTCCAGGACCAGCAGCTCGGCTGGCGCACGGCGCGACAGCAGTTCGGGTTCACCGTCGCGAATCACCAGATTCTCCTCATGCACCATGATCCGTCCCTCCGCCAGGACCATGCTGGGTTCCAGGGTCATGACCATGCCGGGCTGCATGACCGTATCGTCGAAGCCGATGATCGACGGCGATTCCGTCAGCTGCATGCCCAGGCCGTGGCCATAGCGCCCGACATCGCCGGTATCCTGTCCGATGACGGCCTGCATGGTGCGGTGCAGCTCGGCGCAGGTCACGCCCGGCCGCGCGACAGCAAGTGCCGCATCGGTGGCGCGGTGCAGGGTGCGGTAGCCCGCCCGGGCGGTCTCGTCTGCGTCGCCAAAGGCAAAGTTCCGGTCGAAGTCGCAGTGATAGCCGCGCAGTGTCGCGCCAGTGTCCAGCATCAGCACGTCACCCGGCTGCAGCGGGCGCGCACCGGGGGGCGAGATCACGTCCGGATAGCCGCCCGGACCGGCCCCGCCGACCAGATAGGGCACGTCGTCGGCTCCGGCACGCAGCAGTGCGACGCGAAACGCGCGGAACGCCTCCGACAGGGGCTGGCCGATATGAAACAGCTCCGGGGCCTTGTCGAAGGCATCGGAGGCAATGGCGCAGATGTGCCGCAGCACATCGATCTCGGCTTCCGACTTCACCATCCGCAGGTCCCGGACCAGCGGCGTGCAGTCGGTGAAACGGGTGCCGGGCAGGCTGTTCCGAAGCCGCTCGAAATCCGTCAGCGCCATGCGCAGGCTGCTCTCCCGCCCCATCGGCATGCCGACCACGGCAAAGCGTTTCAGGACATCGCCGAGCAGGCTGATCCCGTCATCGGTTGCGTGAGGTGACGACCAGGTCCGAATGTCGTCGATCCAGGTCTCGGCCATCAGGGCCGCTCCGATCTCCGGCACGATGGCGATCGGTTGACCCTCGCCGGGGACCACCAAGAACCAGGGGCGCGTCGGGCTTTGCCAGAACAGGGTGCGGAAGCCTGTGAAGTAGCGCACCTCCGCCTCTGTCGTGAAGAACATGGCGTCCAGACCGGTTGCGCGCATGGCGCGCTGGGCGCGGACCAGACGCCCCTCGAACTCCTGCTTCGGGAAGTCGGCTTCAGTCATCCGCCGCCCCTTCCGAGACATAGAGCAGGACCCGTGATCCGGCATCGAGACCGAATGTTTCGGGCTGCGCCAGAGCCTGCCGCAAACCGGTCAGACCGCCGGTGCCGGAGGGGCTGGAAGCGAGCCCCTTCGCCGCCAGCCAGGCCGTCGTTTCATCTGCCTGTGCATCGGTCACGGTCATGAAGTTGTCCGCCGCCTCCGCCAGATACTTCAGGGCGAGGTGGGACGGCTCCTTGCAGTCCAGCCTGCCCATGCAGGACGCCGCGCCGCTGGTGGTCACCGGGCGCCCGTCGCGAATGCTCTCGATCAGCGCCGGTGCCCGCGACGGTTCCACCACGATGATCCGCGGGTCATCACCCCATGCCGCACGCGCGGCGGCGGCTGCCGCCGCGGCCATGCCCCCGACCCCGGCCTGCAGGAAGATGTGCGTGGGTGGCGCAGGCACGTCATCCGCCGCCTCTGCCCCCATGATCAGATAGCCCTCCATGACATCACGGGCGGGGGTGCTGTAGCCGACCCAACTGCTGTCGGAGAGCAGGTTCCAGCCCTCCGTCTCCGCCAGGCGCATCGCCTCCGCCATGCTGTCCTCATAGACCGCGCCATGGCGGATCACCCTGGCCCCCTTGGCCCGCAGCCGGTCGGCGAACCCCTCCGGTACTGTCTCGGCCAGCAGGACCACGGCCGCCGCACCGAACAGCGCCGCGCCCGCCGCCATGGACAGCCCGTGATTGCCCGCGCTGGCACAGACATAGGTGGTGCCGGAAAGCGCGGTGTCATGCGCCGCGGCCTTGCCTGCCCGAACCGCGTTGTCCGCTGCGCGCGCAATGGCGAAGGCGGCCCCCAGCGCCTTGAAGCTGCCCAGACCCATGCGCGTGCGCTCGTCCTTCAGCCACAGGCTGCCGATCCCGAGGTCGCGCGCCAGGTCATGCCGGTCCAGCAGGGGTGTCCGGTGTGCTGCGGGGCAGAGCGTGAAGAGCTGCTGTGCGGCGCGTGCATCGGTTACGACCTCGCCATCCGCCATGCTTCCGCCTGTCTGGATCTCCGGCGGCAGGCCCTGTCCGCGCCAGGGGTTCAGAAGCACTTCGGTTTCGGTCTCGGTCATGATCGCCATTTTCCCCTTGTCGGCCATGCGCAACGCGGCGGGTGACACCTCCCCCGCAACACGGGCAGAATGGAGGGATGCTAATGGGGAGGACATCCAGATGACACACGAATTCAAGGCAACCAGCTTTGCCATCGGCGATGACGGTATCGCGCGGTTCACGATGACGCGTGGTGACATTCTCAATCCGCTGACCCAGGACCTGCGCAACGACTTCGTCGCGATGCTGGATCAGGTGCAGGGCAACATGGACGTGAAGGCACTGATCATCGCGGGGGAGGGGCGTGCATTTTCCGCCGGCGGTGACGTGAAGGGCATGGCGAAGCGGGAGTTCGCTGATCCTTCCGTGGCGCAGCAGCGGATGTATTCGACGCACACCTGGCTTGAGCGGCTGTGGAACCTGGACTGCCCGGTGATCGCTGTGGTGGATGGTCTGGCCTACGGCGGCGGTTTCGCCTTTGCCCTGCTGGCGGACTTCGTCTTCGCCGGTCCGAAGGCACGCTTCTGTTCGGTCTTCGGCCGGATCGGCCTGATGCCGGACCTGGGTCTGGTCTACACGCTGCCGCGCGTGGTCGGCATGCAGGCGGCCAAGGATCTGATGTACACCTGCCGCTCCATCGATGTGGAGGAGGCGAAGTCGATGGGGATCGTCTATGCGGTCCATCCCTCCGAAACGCTGATGGATGAGGTCGAGACCTTTGCCGGGCGGCTGGCCCAGGGGTCGAAGGCGGCCATGTCGGTGACCAAGCGGGCGGTGAACAAGACGTTCGAGGCGTCCTATGCCGAGACCGTGACGGCGGAGTCCACCGGGCAGCCGCTGCTGTTCACGACGGAGTTCCACCAGGAGGCCACACGTCGCTTCGTGTCCAAGGAACCTTCGCTGTATGACTGGGACCGCATGAGCAAGTCCGGCTGATCCGTTTCGCGATCCGGGCAGCTTTCGCGCACGCGCCAAGGGGGAGGAAGAGAGTTTGAGCAGCAACGCGACCGATGTGGAGATCATCGACGTCAGGCCACATCACAAGTTCGACGACGGTGCGCTGGCCGCCTACATGGCGGAACATGTGGACGGCTTCAGGGGGCCGCTGACCGTGCGGCAGTTCCAGGGGGGCATGTCGAACCCGACATACATCCTGGAGACACCCACCAAGCGCTATGTCATGCGCAAGAAGCCGCCGGGCGAACTGTTGAAGTCGGCGCATCAGGTCGACCGCGAATACAACGTGATGAAGGCCCTGAAGGGCGCCGACGTGCCGGTGCCGGAGGTCTATTGCCTGTGCATGGATGACGCGGTGATCGGCCAGGCGTTCTACATCATGGAGCATGTCGAGGGGCGCGTGCTGATCGACCCGGCCGTGCCGTCGTTCAGCAAGGAGGAACGTGTCGCCCTCTATGACGACTGGCTGCGGGTGCTGGCCGCGCTGCACATGGTGGATCATGAAGCGGTGGGACTGGCCGACTTCGGGCGCCCCGGCAACTACTACTCCCGCCAGATTTCCCGCTGGTCGAAGCAGTATGTCGCCTCCGTCACCGAGGAGATCCCGGAGATGGATGCGCTGATGGAGTGGCTGCCGGCCAATACGCCGGAGGCCGAGGAGGTCTCCATCGTTCATGGCGACTACCGTATCGGCAATTGTGTCCTGCATCCGACGGAGCCGAAGGTGGTGGCGGTGCTCGACTGGGAGTTGTCGACACTGGGCCACCCGCTGGCCGACCTTGCCTACTGCTGTCAGGAATATTACGGCCACGCGGCGGCTGGCGGATTTGCCCACCTCGACGACCCGCGGGAGATCGGCATACCGACGGAGGACGAGTTCGTCGCGCGCTATTCGGAGCTGACCGGGCAGGGCGAGATCACCAACTGGCCCTTCTATATCGCCTATACGCTGTTCCGTTCGGCGGCCATCGTGCAGGGCGTCTACAAGCGCGGGCTGGATGGCAACGCCAGTTCGGACTCGGCGATGAAGTTCGCCGGATATGCCGAACAGCGCGCCAAGTGGGCCTGGGATGTGGTCAGGAAGGCCGGTCTCGCCTGACGGCAAGGTCAGACCAGATTGCGGAATGCTCTCTTCCCCCCTTGCGGGGAAAGGGAACCCGGTCTCACGTCTGATCGCTGTGCAGGGTCTTGCCTCACCCCGCCTTGCGTTCCATGTCCAGCAGCGCCTGCTTGCGTTCCAGTCCCCAGCGGTAGCCGTGCAGCTTGCCGTCCGCGCCGATGGCACGATGGCAGGGGATGGCGATGGAGACGGGGTTGAGGCCGCAGGCGCGCCCGACGGCGCGGGAGGCCTTGGGCCTGCCCATCATCTCCGCCACCTGCGCGTAGCTGCGGGTCTCGCCGTAGGGGATGCGCATCAGCGCCTGCCAGACCTGCCACTGAAACGCGGTGGCGCGGACATCGAGCGGCAGCGACGGGTTGGGGCCGCGCTGGTCCAGATAGGCGACCAGGTGTTTCAGGGCGTCCTCCAGTCCCGTCCGGTCCTCCGTCAGCAGGGCACCGGGATATTCGATCTCCAGATCACGGGCCAGCCTTGCCGTGTCGTCACCCAGATAGACGGCGGAGACGCCCTTCGGCGTCGCGGCGGCGAGCACGAGGCCAAGATGGCTTTCGGCAAAGGCATAGTTCATGGCGATGCCGGTCGCACCCCTGGCATAGGCACCGGGTGACATGCCCAGGGTGCGGTCAGCACGCTCATAGACCCGGCTGGGGGAGCCGAATCCGGCCCCGTAGACCGCATCCGCCACGCCATTCCCGGCCCGCAGTCCGGCCTTCAGCCGCGCCGTGCGCCGGGCGTCCGCATAGTCACGGGGCGAGACACCGAGGGCGCGCTTGAACGACTTCTGGAAATGCTGCGGGTTGAACCCGGCACGGTCGGCGAGGGCGGTCAGCTCGGGGACGGCGGCGTCCTGCTCCAGGCTGCGGTCGATGCGGCGCGCCGCATCCTCCACCGCCGCCATCATCGGATCCACCATGTCCAGCCGCTCCGGGTGGCAGCGGCGGCAGGGCCGGAACCCGGCACGCTCTGCAGCGGCAGGCACATCGTAGAAGCTGACGTTCTCCCGCTTGGGGCGGCGTGCGGCGCAGCCGGGACGGCAATAGACGCCGGTGGTCTTCACGGCAAAGACGAAACGGCCATCCATCTGCGCATTGCGCTCGCAGACGGCGGTCCAGCGGTCCTGTTCGGTCATGCTGTCCTCCTCGGTTGTGTCAGACACCATGATCCTCCCTGCGCTGGCGCTCTATCCGCCGCTTGTGGCCAATGTCAGGCTGCCGCCGAGCCTTCGACCTCCCGGCGGTGCACGCCCCATGCGACAGGCACGTTCACCGGCAGATCCATCATGATCTGGGCGTAGGCCTTGCCCTGGTTGTCGGTGCGCAGGCTGGCGATGCCGCCGCCACCCAGCGCGTCATGCAGGAAGAAGTTCATCGCCCCGATGCCGGGCAGGTCATAGCGGTCGACACGGATCTCGCCGTCGAAGACATGCGCGAAATAGGACCCGACGATCTCCGGCGTCAGCACCTCCCGCAGCAGCGGCAGGTACTCCGGCGCGCGGGCCACGATACCGATGTTGGCGTGGGAGCCCTTGTCGCCGGAGCGGCCATGCGCGATGGCGAGAAGGGGCACTTCCACCGTCGGGCCGTCGGCAGCCGCGGCCGCGACCGGTTCCGGGCGCGCGATCAGGGACGGGTCGAAGGCGCCATCCGTGGGAATGGAGACCCCGATCTCTTCCCCGTCCAGCAGCACCTTCACGTCCAGGTCGGCCTTGGGCACGAGACAGGAGAACAGGCGGATCACCGGCTGGGCCTTGGGGCGACCGCCGCCGAAACCGGTGGTGCCCTGGCTGAAGGAAGTGCCGGCCGGCGCGATTTCCTTGGCGAACATCGACAGCGCCTTGGCGTCCGGGTGTTTCACGGCCAGTTTCATGATGGCTTCACGGGCAGCGAGTGCGCGGGAGTTGGCGCCATACATGGACTCGCCACCCAGGACCTCGACACTGGTTTCGGTGTAGTCGCCCATATTGCGCTCCGCCAGCATGCGGCGGGTGCGTTTCAGGATCGCTTCGGCTGTCTTGCGGCACTTGCCGACGGCATCCCAGCCGCCGATGACCATGGTCGCCACGGCCTTGAAGCCATCCTGGAACGTGGCCGAGACCTTGTAGTGCGGGGTGGGCGGCAGGCCCTTCGTGCCGGTGACCCGGACCCGGTTCTGCCCGACCTCCGTCACCTCGACCCGGGTGAAGTCGCAGGTCACGTCGGGCAGCATGTAGGCCGCCGGATCGCCGATCTCGTAGAGCAACTGTTCCTTCACCGTGCCCGGCACGACGATCCCGCCGGTGCCATCGGGCTTGGTAACGACAAAGCTGCCGTCGGCGGCACATTCGGCGATGGGATAGCCGATGTCATCCCAGTCCGGCACGTCCTGATAGTCGGTGAACAGGCCACCGGTGGCCTGCGCGCCGCATTCCAGGATATGGCCGCACAGGCTGCCTGCGGCCAGCAGGTCGTAGTCGTCATCGGCCCAGCCGAATTCGTGCATCAGCGGACCCAGTGTCACGGCGGAATCCACGGCCCGCCCGGTGACCACGATCTGGGCCCCGGCGTCCAGCGCCCGCGCGATGGGGATGGCACCGAGATAGGCGTTGATCGACCAGCACTTGTCGGGGAACGCGGCACCGGAGAACATCTCCGTCACGCCAGCGGCACGCAGGGCTTCCTCCTGCGGCAGCAGGTCGTCGCCTTCCACGTGCGCAACCTTGATCTGCACCCCGGCCTCCGCCGCCAACTGGCGGATGGCCTCGGCGCAGGCGGCCGGGTTGACGCCGCCGGCGTTGGAAACGACACGGATCTTCTTCTCCGCGATTTCCCGGATCACCTGTTTCAGGGCCACGGCAACGAAATCCACCGCATAACCGGCGTTCGCGTCCTTGGCGCGCATCCGGGCCATGATCGACATGGTGATCTCGGCCAGATAGTCGAAGACGAGATAATCGACCTCGGCACGGCGTACCAGCTGCGGTGCCGCAACGCCGGAATCGCCCCAGAAGCCGGATGCGCCGCCGATACGGATGATCTTGTCAGTCATGAATTCCTCCCCCGGAAGACACTGAAATTAGCACGCGTCAGTCGGCGCCGCCAACCGGTGTGCCGCCTGGTGTCTACGAAGTGACCTTCTGTTCGCGATAGACGATGTAGAGGCCGCTGCAGACGATGATCCCGGCCCCGATCCAGGTCCAGTGGTCGGGGAAGGTGCCGAAGACGAAGTAGCCCAGCAATGTCGCCCCGATGAGCTGGCCATAGCCGAAGGGGGCCACGACGGAGGCACGGGCATGCTGGAACGCCTTCACCACGAAATAGTGCCCGAAGCCACCCAGCGCGCCCATCGAGATGAACAGGATCCAGTGCCAGGTGGAGCGCGGCACCTCCATCCCGTTGATCAGCAGGAAGCTGGCGATGATGCAGCCCACCAGCGCGGTGTAGGTGATCGTGGTCTCGGGCGTATCCTCCGCCGAGATCTTGCGTGTCAGCACCTGATAGAAGGCGTAGCAGATGGTATTGCCGATCAGCAGCAGCGTGGCCCAGTGGAACTCCGCATGGCCGGGCCGGATGATGATCAGCGCGCCGGCGAAACCGACGCATACCGCAACCCATCTGCGCGCACCCACCTTCTCGCCCAGGAAGGGTACGGACAGCGCCGTCAGCAGGATCGGGCTCGTGAAACTGATCGATGCGGCGAGGGTAAGGTCAACGTACTGCAGCGCGAAGAAATACAGCGCCGTGCAGGAAAACAGCAGCAGCGAGCGGATGCCCTGCACCCCTGGCCGGTGGGTGATGAACAGGGACATGCCGAAGCGCGGGGCGAAGGCCAGCACCATGAAGATGAAATGGCCGGCGTATCGCGCCCAGACGATCTGGCCGTAGGGGTAGCCCTGCTCCCCCAGGTACTTCACTGTCGCATTCATCGGCGGGAACATGGAAATGGCCAGGCACATGAACAGGATGCCTGTCATGGCGCTCGGCTGCCAGATGACAGTCCGCGCTGACTTCCCCGTCGACTCGTCGTTGGCGATGGTCATTGGTGTGAACCGGATTCAATATCACGCATCGGCCAGTGATAACGCGTTCTCGGCGTCAGCAAGCATGCGCATATCGCAGGCGTCACAAACGCTGTGCGGGACCGTTGACGGGCGTCAATAGACGTCACCGCCCTGGAACACACCGGCAGAGACACAGAACGCGCGCACCTCGCCGCTCTCCAGCAGGGTACTGCGTCGGGCCCAGTATTCGGCCTCCGCCACCAGCAGGGGCTGCAGGGTCGGGGCGTCGGGACCGGCTTCCTTCAGGATCGTGCCGACCTGGCTGAAGGCGTCGCGAATGCCCGCCAGATAGGCATCCGTGATGTCGGTGAAGTCCGGCATCGTGAATCCGATCTCATACAGCCAGTCACGGGCGGTCTGGGGGTTCAGCAGATACATCGGTCGCGGCTCCATCGCCGACCAGACCGCAACTTCGGGGCATTCCGGGTCGTCACCGGTCAGGAACATGTCGGTGAAGACCAGACGACCGGTCGGCTTGAGCAGATGAAACACGTGATCGAACAGGTGCTTCTTGCGGCGGACCGCCATGAAGCTGTCGCGGGCGATCACCGCGTCGGCATAGCCAAGGCGCAGCCCGGTGTCGTTGAGTTCGCGCCGGTCCAGCTTCACGCTGGCGCCGGTCTTCTCGATCCACGCGGTGCCGTGATCGATCAGGCCCATGTGATCCTCGAACGCGGTGACCGTGGCGCCGGTCTGCTGCGCCAGCCGTGCACCGATGCCGCCAAGACCGGCCCCCAGTTCGACGACGCGTGAATCCTTTTCAAGCGGCAGATCGCTGTCCTGTTCCAGTGCCCGGAACATCCGGTTCACCATCGCCTCACCGCCCGGCCATACCAGGCCGTCGCCGAACAGCCGCTGGACCAGCTCCACCCGTGCGGCGGGCCAGATGGCATCATCGACTGCAGGTTTGGATTGCCGATGCACCTCGCTGCCCCTGGATGCGGGGCCGGACAGCGAATCGGAATCCCACCACGCGGCCAGCTTTCCGAACAATCCGTTGCGCGATCCGCCGCCTGGAGATGCCAATCTCTTGTCAGCCGTCAGTGGCACTGCATCCGACTCCGTACCTGAATGAAACCAGCGGTAGATTAGGAGCGGGCCGGTTAATCCCCCGTAAACCCGTGTGCCAAGCCGTCGTGAATTGGCCGCGACCCCGGAAATGTGATCGCTCCCGTCGCCACGCACGGCGGTTTCCCGTCAAGTGCCGTTGCCGAGGACCCTGTCCAAGCTTATGTTGAATCCGGCCAGCGTGCGGCAATCGTTTTTTTGGGGAGTTCGGCGCCGACGGCACGAAGAAAAACTTGCGGAACCAGGTATCAGATTAAATGACCAATACTGCTGAGATTATCGAACCGCGCGAGGGGCATCGCGAGGTTCTGGAATCGGTTGTCGTGCGCTTTGCGGGCGACTCCGGTGACGGGATGCAGCTGACGGGGAGTCAGTTCACCCAGTCCACTGCGCTGGCGGGCAACGACCTGGCCACGTTCCCGGACTTTCCGGCCGAGATTCGCGCACCTACCGGCACGACCTTCGGCGTGTCGGCATTCCAGATCAATTTCGGGGCGCGCCGCGTGATGACGGCGGGCGACCAGCCGGACGTGCTGGTGGCCATGAACTCGGCGGCGCTGAAGGTGAACATCGGCAACCTGCGTCGCGGTGGCCTGATCATCCTGGACAGCGGCACCTTCAAGGAACGTGACCTGCGCAAGGCCGGGTATGACACTAACCCGCTGGAGGACGGCACGCTCGACCCCTATCAGGTGGTCGAGATCGACGTCTCCAAGATGGTTGTCGAGTCGGTCAAGGAATTCGGCCTCGGCACCCGTGACGCCCTGCGCTGCAAGAACATGTGGCTGCTGGGGCTGGTCTACTGGCTCTATGGCCGCGATCGCCAGCCGTCCATCGACTGGCTGAATGCCAAGTTCAAGTCGAAGCCGGAGGTGGCCGCTGCCAATGTGGCCGCGCTGAACGCCGGTCATGCCTATGGTGAAACCGTCGAACTGCCCGGTGAGATCCTGGGCTACACGGTCGGCCCCGCGAAGATCGACAGCGGCCTCTACCGCAACGTGGCGGGGGCGGAGGCGCTGGCCTGGGGGCTGGCTGCGGGCACGCAGCTTGCGGAACTGCCGATGTTCTTCGGCTCCTACCCCATCACCCCGGCCTCATCGCTGCTGCACACGCTGGCGCGGCTGAAGCAGTTCGGCATCACCACGTTCCAGGCCGAGGACGAGATCGCGGCGGTCTGTGCCGCAATCGGTGCATCCTATGCCGGCCAGATCGGTGTGACGTCCAGTTCCGGCCCGGGCATCGCCCTGAAGACGGAAGCCATCGGCCTTGCCATCATGGTGGAACTGCCGCTGGTGATCGTGAACTCGCAGCGTGCGGGGCCGTCCACGGGCATGCCGACGAAGACGGAGCAGTCGGATCTCTATCAGGCCGTCTATGGCCGCAATGCCGACAGTCCCCTGGTGGTGCTGGCGGCGAACGGACCCGGTGACTGTTTCTACACCGCAATCGAGGCGGTGCGGCTGGCCACGAAGTTCATGACCCCGGTGATGCTGCTGACAGACGGCTATATCGCCAACGCTTCGGAACCATGGATGATCCCGGACTTCTCCAGTTTCGAGAAGTTCCCCGTGAAGCAGCACACGGAGGCGGAGGGTTTCGAGCCCTACAACCGTGACGCGGACACGCTGGCGCGGGTCTGGGCCGTTCCGGGAACGCCGGGGCTGCAGCATCGCGTTGGTGGCATCGAGAAGGACTTCACCTCTGGCCACATCTCCTATGACGCGGACAATCACCAGCGGATGACCGACGTGCGCCATGCCAAGATCAATGGTGTCGCGAACTTCATTCCGGAGCAGACGGTCGATCAGGGCGAGGCCGGTGGCAAGCTCGCGATCATCGGCTGGGGTTCGACCTATGGCCCGATCAGCCGCGCGGTTTCCAACATGCGGGAGCAGGGCAAGGACGTCGCGCACATCCATCTGCGCCACATCTGGCCATTGCCGCGCAACCTCGGCGATCTGCTGTCGTCCTACGACACCGTGATCTGCCCGGAAATGAACAATGGACAGCTTTCCACCGTCCTGCGTGCCGAATATCTGATTGATGTGAAGCCGCTGACGAAGGTGGAGGGCATGCCCTTCAAGATCAGGGAAATCGAGGCGGCCATCGAAGCCGTGCTCGGCGCCTGAGGGGAGAGAGAACCATGAACCAGCAGGCACCCATCGCCTACAAGCCGAAGGATTTCGCCACGGATCAGGAAGTCCGCTGGTGCCCCGGTTGCGGTGACTACGCGATCCTGAAAGGTGTGCAGAAGGCCCTGGCCGACATTGGCACCGCGCCGGAGAACGTTGTCTTCGTGTCCGGCATCGGCTGCGCCGCGCGCTTTCCCTATTACATCGAGACCTATGGCTTCCACACCATCCATGGCCGGGCACCGGCGGTGGCAACGGGGGTGAAGCTGGCCAATCCGGACCTGGATGTCTGGCTGGTGTCGGGTGACGGCGACGCCATGTCGATCGGCGGCAACCACATGATGCACCTGTTGCGGCGCAACATCGATGTGAACTACCTGATCTTCAACAACGAGATCTACGGCCTGACCAAGGGGCAGTATTCGCCCACCTCGCGGCTGGGTACGCGCTCACCCTCCACACCCGCCGGTTCCATTGACGCGCCGGTCTCGGCCTGTGGACTGGCGCTGGGTGCCGGCGGCCGGTTCGTGGCCCGCGGCATCGACCGTGGCCAGAAGGAACTGCCGGGTATCCTGCAGCGTGCCCATGCCCACAAGGGCGCATCCTTCGTCGAGATCCTGCAGAACTGCATCGTCTACAACGACGGTGTCTTTGACGGTGTCGTTGACAAGAGCGTTGCGGGCGAAGCCCAGATTCACGTCAAGCACGGGGAGCCGCTGCGCTTCGGTGCCGACAATGCCAAGGGACTGCGCTTCAATGCGAAGGCCATGCGGCTGGAGGTGGTGACGGTCGGCGAGGACGGCGTCAGCGAAGACGACATCATCGTGCACGACCAGACCAATCTCGCGCTGGCGCAGATGCTGGCTGCGATGGATCGCCCGGACTTCCCTGTCGCCGTGGGCGTGATCTACGACAATCCCGCCGACGTGACATACGATCAGGCCGTGAAGGCGCAGAACGAGAGCGCGAAGGCCGATGCGAAGATCACCAGCATCGACCAGTTGCTCCGCTCCGGCGCAACCTGGCAGGTGGATTGACCGAAGTTGTCGGACTCCCTGCCTGACCTGGCACGCGCGGCGAACTACCGGCGCTGGATCACGGATCGCATCCGCTATTGCGATACCGACCAGGCCGGCCATGTGAACAACGTCGCCTATGCTGCCTATGCCGAGACCGGGCGGCTTGACCTGATGCATGGCGTCATTCGTCCGCAGATGCCGGAGGGGCTGCGTTTCATCGCGGCCTCGATCACCGTCAACTACCTGCGCGAGTCCCATTATCCGGGGGAGGTGCGCATCGGCACCGGCGTCGCCCGCATCGGGCGGACCTCCATCACCGTGGGGCAGGGCATCTTCAAGGATGACCTCTGTGTCGCGACGGCACTGGGCACGGTCGTGTTGCTGGACGGTTCCACCCCCAAACCCCTGACCGAACCACTGCGCGCGATGGCGGAGAGTCTCCTGCTGGGCTGACGGCCCGGTGGCGGGATCAGATTGGGTCCAGTGGGCAATATCTGCCGGGGCATTGCTGCCGGGTCGGCAGGATTTACCCGGCAAGAATTGCCCTGGTTAACATGATTTTAGAAAAAATACATATTCTTCAATTGGTTATTCGGTTTGGTTAACTGGCCTGACGGTTGCTCCTAGGGAACCGGGCAAAAAGCCCAGTGAACCCAAATGATCCAGAATGGAGAATTGAAATGCTGTCAGTGAACACCAACAACGGCGCGATGACCGCGCTGCAGAATCTGAACCAGACCAACAAGCAGCTGAACGAAGTTCAGTCCCGCATCAACACGGGCCTGAAGGTTGCGACCGCGAAGGACGATGGTGCCACGTTCGCCATAGCCCAGAACATTCGTTCCACCGTTGCCGGCCTGGACGCAGTTAAGGGAAGCCTTGATCGCGGTGTTTCTTCTGCCGATACAGCCATCGCGGCTGGTCAGTCGATCTCCGATCTCCTCATCGAAATGAAGGAGAAGTCGGTGGCGGCGACCGATGCGAGCCTGGACACGGCCAGCCGGACCGCCCTGAACAACGATTTCGCGGCACTGCGTGATCAGATCTCGACCATCGTCAGCAATGCTGAATTCGATGGCGTGAACCTGATTGACGGTTCCCTGTCCTCGATCGCCGTCCTGGCGAACGACGAAGGTTCCACGATCACGGTTTCTGCTCAGCAGTTGTCCGCCAACACGGGTCTTGGTGTTGCATCGGTCGATCTGACCACAGCAACGAATGCTGCGGCGGCCCGCAGTGCAGTCGAAGCGGCCATCCAGACCGCCAACTCGCGTCTTGCCTCGCTGGGCACGGATGCGAAGAGCCTCGAGATCCACAAGGATTTCGTGGGTCAGGTCCAGGATACGCTGACTGCTGGTATCGGCAACCTCGTCGATGCCGACCTGGCGAAGGAAAGTGCTCGCCTCCAGTCGTTGCAGATCAAGCAGCAGCTGGGTACGCAGGCCCTGTCCATCGCGAACCAGGCGCCGCAGTCGATCCTCGGTCTCTTCTAAGTCGGGACCGCGTAACCGGGATATGGGAGCTTCGGCTCCCATATCCCCCGCGCGCTCCGCAACGGTTGCGGCGTCGAGAACGACACAAGCACAGAAAGTCGTCCGTGTTGCATCCTGAACCGGGGCTCGCCCATCGGGGGATGGCACTATGATAACCAACCTGGTGACGGATCTGTCCCAGGCAATCGGTCGGACACCGCCTGCACGGGCTGTTTCTGATCGTGAGACCGAGCCTGATAAATCGGTCGATACCAAGGACTACAAGGCCGAGCGGGAAGCCGCGCAGGCGGAAGAGGATCCCAAGGTGGACCGTCAGCGGATCACCGACACGATCACCGCCGCCCTGCGCAACGACTTTCCGGCCAACACCAACCTGCAGATCGATATCGCCGACGAAACGGGCAGCTTTGTCTACAAGGCTGTCGATCGTGATTCAGGTGAAGTCGTGAAGCAGTTTCCGGCCGCTGACGTGCTCGAACGGCTGGAGCGCATGGCAAAGGTCCAGGGCCTGGGGATCGACAGCGAGGTCTGACGGACCGCTCTGTCTGCTTCTCAGTAACTGGCTTTCAGCTCACTGGGCGCCGCGTCGGCGTCACGTGAATCGCGCGCCATATCCATCACGCCCGCCAGGTCCGACAACCAGGCAGGGCGTGCTGGCGCGTGCAGCATCGACAGCATCAGATGCATGCCCTTCGGCTGCTGGGTCAGTCCCGGTAGCCATCCCTTTTCCGCCATGCCTTCGGCGACCCTGAAGATGTCGACGTCATCACTGCCGAAGCTGATGATCGTCAGATCGGGTTCCGCGTGCAGCTTCAGACCGGGGATCGCGCAGATACCATCCCGATAGGCCCGGGCGTTTGAAATCAGGTCCGCCGCGATGGCCCGGTATCCGGCATGGCCGAGGTGGTTCATGACCGCCCAGGCGCCCGCAACGCCACCGCCGGGTCGGGTGCCGACCAGTGTCTGCGTGACGAACCGGCCGTTGGCCCAGACATCCAGGTCGAAGGCGTTGCGCGCCATGTCCTCCGGATCGCGGAAGAAAACCGTGGAAGCGGGCTTGGGGCAGAAACCGAACTTGTGCAGGTCGGCAGACAGGGATCGGACGCCGGCCAGGGACATGTCAAAGACCGGCAGGGCGACGCCGTTGGCGCGGGCGAAGGGCAGGACATAGCCGCCGACACAGGCATCCACATGCAGCCACAGGTTCTGCGCCAGCGCCAGTTCGGACAGTTCGGCAATCGGATCGACAACGCCGAAGGGGAAGCAGGGGGCGGAGCCGGCGATCAGCATCGTGTCCTGATCCACCGCACTGGCGATAGTCGCCGGATCCGCCCGACGGTCGGGCCGCAGGGGACGGCGGCGCACGTCGATATCCATGGTGATCGCCGCCTTCTCGAAGGCCGGGTGCGCGCTCTCCGGCAGCACCATGTTCAGCGTCCGGCCACGGCCATGCAGGGCGCGGTGGTGTTCCCGTGCCGCCTTCACCGCCAGGAAGATGCTCTCGCTGCCGCCGCTGGTCATGTGGCCCGTGGCCTGGCCGGGCGCGCGGAACAGGTCGAGCGCCATGGCAATGACGTCGTCTTCCATTCTCTTCAGGCTCTGAAAGGCGCGCTTGGCCCCCAGCGCATTCTCGGCGAAGAACTGATTGAAGGCGGCCTGCCCGACTTCCTGCACGCTGTCGGTCGCCTTGAACACGAACAGGGGCACCTTGCCGCCGCGCCAGTCCGTGTCACCCCTCGCCATCTCCGACATCTGCCGGGAAAGCTCAGGCCATTCCGTTCCCTGTTCAGGCAGTGTGATGCGTTTCATGCCTGACAGGATAGGTCAGTCGATGGACTTGAGATAGGCAATCAGGTCATCGCGCATGCTGCCGCGCTTGATGCCGACGAACTGCATCACGGTGCCGGGGATGAATTCCCTCGGCCCCCGGATGAACTCCCGAAGATTTTCTTCCGTCCAGATCATCCCTTCCGCCTTGCGGGCGAGGAACGGGTCGGAATAGCGGTAATTGGGGGCGGCGGCGATGGGCCGACCGACAACACCGTTCAGTTTCGGTGCAGCGAGGGGATCACCCGGCAGCGGGATATGGCACTGGGCGCAATACTTGCGGAATGCCGCTTCGCCCTTCTCGACATCGCCGGCACCGAGAGCTGATCCGGCCGGAAGGGCCAGAACGAAGAACATGGTCCTTGCCAGGTGCCTGAGGATTGCGCGCATGCCGTCTGTCTCCAGTGCCGTTGTGTCCGCTCCTGCGTTCAATCTGGCGATCAGTCGGCACGGTTCAATGGCCATCGTCACTCCAGCGGCAATTGGCGCTTCTGCCAGCCGGGACCGGCGGCGCTGCCGAGCATGCCCTCGCCGATGTCGCGCACATTGCTGAATCCGTTTGCCCGCAGGAAGGCCGCCGCGTCGCTGGAGCGGACACCACGGGCGCAGATCAGCGCGATGGCGCGGTCGCGCTCATGGCCGACGATGGCAAGCACGTCCTCCAGAAAACCGCTTTCCCCGCCGATCTGCCACCAGCTTGCCCGTGCCGCCCCCCTTGGCACCCCGGTCCATGCCCATTCGGCCGCATTGCGTACGTCGATGATCAGCATCCGACCCGCGCTTGCTTCCTCCCAGGCCTGGTCCGGGGACAGCAACGCCGCGTCCGCGCGCGCCGTGAGGGGCATCAGCAGCAAGAGGATCAACAGGTGCAGGCGAAGGTGTCTCATGCCACGCAGCAGAACCGCATGTGATCGCGCCGCGCAATTCAAGGGCGCGTGAGGTGCCGGTTCACAGGAATCCATGATCGCGAAACCAGACCAGGCTGGCCTCCGTCGTGGTTGAAGGGATGTATTCCAGCCCGACAGGGCCGGTGTAGGCCATGGTGTCCACCAGGCGCAGGAACCAGTCGAAATCAACCTCACCCATGCCGGGTTCATGACGGTCCGGCGGGTTGGCGATCTGGACATGGCCGATACGGTCGAACAGGTCGCGAAAGGCCCGGGTCAGATCGCCGGTCATGATCTGGGTGTGATAGGCATCGAACTGCAAGCGCACGTTCGCCGCCCCGATCCGGTCCAGCAGCCGACAGGCGTGGTCGTTGGTGGTCAGGAAGTATCCGGGCCGGTCGACCGTGTTCAGCGGCTCCAGCATCAGTCTGACGCCGCCCGGGGCCGCCTCGATCGCCGCCTGCTTCAGGTTGGCGACCAGGCAGTCGTTGGCCGCCTTGTCCGTGGCGTCCCCATGTCCGGCCATGACATGAATGCCCGCCGCGCCAATGCTGGTTGCCATGGCGAGCGCCCGCGCCATCAGCCGCTCGAACTCACCGCGCCGCTCGGGTTGCGTCGCGCAGCCGACGTCGCCCGCTTGCGCATTCGGCATTGGCGTGTTGATCAGGGCAATGTCCACGTTTGCGGCGCGGGCCGCGTCGGCGATCTCGTCCGCGTCGTGGGCGTAGGGGAACAGGATCTCGACCGCATCGATTCCGGCATCGCGCGCCGCCTGGAACCGGGAAAGGAATGGCCGTTCGGTGAACAAGAGGTCTATGTTTGCATCGAACCGGGGCATTTCAGTCCTTCCCGAGATGGTGATTTCCGAGGTGGCCACTATTTCCACTGCCAGTGCCAAAGGCAACCAGCCCACCGACACGACCTGGCTGGCGCAGGGGCAGGGCGGTGTGCTGCATCTGAAAGGCGACTGGACGGTCGCGCATGCACGCAGGATCGACAGTCTGATCCGGCAGGTGCGGATCGAGCCCGGTTCCCTCCGCCAGCTTGATCTGGGGGGCATCACCGGCTTCGACACCACGGGCGCCTGGCTGTTGCTGAGACTCGCGGACCGCCTGTCGGTCGCCCTGCCCGAGGCGATGATTGCCGCGCCACATGGTGTGTCGGCGCTTGTGCAGCGCGTGTCCGCCGCACGGGCGGAGCCTGCGGAACCGTCGCGGGGCGGCAATCCGTTTGTCGTCATCCTGGCGCGGCTGGGCAATGCAACGCTGGAGGCGGGGCGGGAAGCCGGGGCGATGCTCGGCTTCATGGGGGCGACGGTGGCGGCGGCGATGGGGGCACTGCGTCGACCGGGCCGACTGCGTCTGACGGCGACAGTGCATCACATGGAGCGGGCAGGACTGAATGCCCTGCCCATCGTTGGCCTGATCTCCTTCCTCGTCGGTGTCGTGCTGGCCTTTCAGGGCGCGGCACAGTTGCAGCGGTTCGGTGCGGAGATCTTCGTGGTCAACCTGATCGGCGTGTCGGTGCTGCGGGAGATCGGGATCCTGTTGACGGCGATTGTCGTGGCCGGACGATCCGGCAGTTCCTACGCGGCCCAGCTTGGTTCCATGAAGGTGAACGAGGAAGTGGACGCACTGCGCGCGCTGGGGCTTGATCCGGTACAGGTGCTGGTGCTGCCGAGGGTGCTCGCCCTGTTCCTGATGATGGGGCCGCTGGCCCTGTTCGCCGATCTGATGGGTCTGATCGGTGGCGGGCTGATGGCCTGGGTGGCACTGGATATTCCGCCGACGCTCTATGTCGACCGGCTGACGAATGCGGTCTCGCTCTGGACCCTGCTGGTCGGGCTGGCGAAGGCCCCGGTGTTCGGCGCCCTGATCGGGCTGGTGGGGTGCTACGCCGGGCTGCAGACCGGTGGCAGCGCGGACTCGCTGGGACGCCAGACGACGATCGCCGTGGTTCAGGCGATCTTCATCGTCATCGTCGTCGATGCCATTTTCTCGATATTCTTCAACATTGTCGGAGTCTGACCTGGGATGGTGCTTGAGGAAGAGAATGCGCCGATCATCCGTGTGACGGGACTGCTCAACCGTTTCGGACCACAGGTGGTGCATGAGGGACTGGATCTCGAGGTCCGCAAGGGGGAGGTGCTGGGCGTCGTTGGGGGGTCCGGCACCGGCAAGTCCGTCCTGCTGCGGACCATCATCGGCCTGAACCGCCCGGCGGCGGGCAAGATCGAGGTCTTCGGCCAGGAACTCGCCCGGCTGGAGCCCGCCGACCGGCAGGCACTGGAGCGTCGCTGGGGGGTGCTGTTCCAGAACGGTGCGCTGTTCAGTTCGCTCACGGTTGCGGAGAATGTCGAGGCCCCGATGCGCGAGCATGCGGATCTGCCTGCGGCCCTGATGGACGAACTGGCGGGGCTGAAGATCGCCATGGTCGGCCTGCCGCACGAAGCCTGTGCCAAGTTCCCTTCCGAACTGTCGGGCGGCATGCGGAAGCGGGCCGGCCTGGCGCGGGCGCTGGCGCTGGATCCGGAGATCGTGTTCCTCGATGAGCCAACGGCCGGTCTCGACCCCGTCGGGGCGGCGGATTTCGACCTGCTGATCAGGGAACTGTCCGACACGCTCGGACTGACCGTTTTCATGGTGACCCACGATCTGGACAGCCTGTATGCGATTTGCGACCGTGTGGCGGTTCTGGCGGAGCGAAGGGTCCTGGCTGTCGCGCCGATTGCGGAACTGGAAGAGCATCCGCATCCCTGGCTGCAATCCTATTTTCACGGCCCGAGGGCGCGTGCGGCCCGAAAAGCGAGGCAATGATGGAAACCCGTGCCAGCCATGTGCTCATCGGCAGTGCGGTACTGCTGTTCACCCTGCTGTTCATGGGCATGGTCGTTTGGTTGTCGAGCGCTGATATCGACAGCAAGACAAAGACCTACGACATCTTCTTCAGGGGATCCGTAGCGGGCCTCGCCGTCGGTGGCGATGTCCGCTACCGCGGTATCCGGATCGGGCGGGTGCTGGAGATCGTCATCGACCAGGAAGATCCGAGCCAGGTTCGCGCCGCGGTCGAGGTGGACGAGGCGACCCCCATCCGCGAAGGCGATGTCGCCAAGCTGAAGCTGCAGGGCATCACCGGTGTCGCCTATGTGAACATCGAGGGTGCGGTTGCCCGCAGCCCGTTGCTGACCACCCCGCCGCTGGCGGAGCGACCGATCATCCCGTCCGCGCCATCGGAACTGGAACGCCTGTTCTCCGGCGCGCCCGAGCTGCTGGGCCGTGCGATCATCGTCTCCGAACGTCTGGCCGACCTGCTGGGGGAAGACAATCAGGCCCAGTTCGCCGGAATTCTTTCCGATCTGAAACTGCTGACCGGGACGCTGGCCAATCAGCAGTCCGGTATCGAGAATACCCTGATCGCGATGGAGCGGAGCGCGGCCAGCGTCGCCTCGGCGGCGGGCAAGGCCGATGCCCTGGTCGATGACCTGTCGGAGACCATGGCCGTGGCGCGCGGCACCATGATCGGGATCGATCAGGCCGTGTCAGTGGATTTCGGCGCGCTGGTGAACGAACTGCGCGCCACGAACCGAGACCTGGCTGCGACGATGGGAGCGGTCAACCGGATCGTGCAGGGCAGTGAGCAGCCGCTGGTCGATTTCACCCATGACGGGCTGTCGGAGGCGCAGCGTTTCATCACGGAGGCACGTCTGATGGTGGCGGCAATCTCCCGCCTGACGGAACGGTTGGAAGCAGGTGGGGCACAGACCCTGCTGGGTGTTGAAGCGGCGGAGGTCGATGCGGAATGAAACAGATGACCCGACTGACCCTGGTCGCACTGTCGCTGGTCGCGGCGCTGTCACTGGCAGCCTGTGGCAACTTCCTGGGGGTGCCGAAGGCCGCGTCCAACATCTTCACCCTGACGCCCAAGAGCACCTTCCAGGCGGGTCTGCCTGCCGTCGCCTGGCAGTTGGTGATCGAGGAGCCGCTGGCCGCCGGTGGGCTGGACAGTTCGCGCATTGCCGTGAAGCCCAACGAGATCGAGCTGAAGTATTTCTCTGACAGCCGCTGGACCGAACGGGCACCGAAGATGATCCAGACCCTGCTGGTGGAGAGCTTCGAGAACAGCGGCACCATCGTCGCGGTCGGCCGGCAGGCCATCGGCCTGCGCTCCGATTTCAGTCTCAAGACCGAACTGCGGGAGTTCCAGGTGGAGCCCTATCGTGGCGGCCTGGTCCGGGTTCGGGTGAATGCGAAGCTGATCCGCCAGCCGCGCCAGCTGATCATCAACTCAGCGAGTTTCGAAGCCACCGCCCAGCCAGCGGGCACGGGCATGCTTGCCAATATCCGCGCGTTCGATGAGGCGCTGGGTGCTGTGCTGCGGGACATCGTCGAATGGTCGATCCTGGAAGGCCAGGCGGCCCATGCCGCAGGACGGCGCTAGGCCCGCAACCGTGGCGTGGCCGCTCCGAATCCTCGGCATTCTGGCGGTTGTCCTGCTTGTCATGCTGGGCGGGCTGGTGCTTTTCCGCCATTTCGTGGTCGAGTCGCTGGCGGTCGCCTACCTGGAAGGCAAGGGGGTCGCGCCGGTCGAACTGACGGTCTCGGCGCTGGGGCCCGATGGAATCGAACTGCGCGCCGTTGCCATCGGTGACCTGAAAGCGCCGCACGTTTCGGCCAGACGGATCATCGTCGGATTTGACGGCATGAGCATCGGGTCAGTGGACGTCCACGGTCTCGGCGTTCGTGTTGCGCATGGGCCGGACGGGCTGGACGCGGGACCGGTCATGCGTCTGGCGGAGTCTGCTGAAGGATCGCCCGCCGATGCCTCCGTGCCGCTTGCGTTGCCTGCAGACTTGCCGACGCTCGGTCTGCATGGCGTGCAGGTGCTGATCACCAAGGAGAACGCGCTGCACGGGCTGACCCTGGGTGGCGACTATAGGCTGCATGAGGGTCAGCTTGACGGGTCGGGACCTATCAGGGTCTCCGGCGCATTGGGCCTGGTTGAAGGCGAACTGCGGGTCGATCTGGCTTCGGACCTGACAGGCGGTGTCATCCTGTCCGCCCGCGATGTGTCCCTCAACGTGCCCGGTCTGCGCACCAGTCTGGCCGTCGCGTCGCTCGATCTCACACTGGGCCGACAGCCCGACCTGATCTCCGCCGATCTGACTGCCGCCCTTCCCGGGGGCGATCTGACCGGCAGCCTGCTGCTCGCCGCGCCGTTCGACCAGCCGACGATCGATCTCGGCGTCCAGGCCAGCCTTGGCGATCTGGCCCAGACCCTGCCGCTGATCTCCGACGTCGCAGGAGACCTGCCGGTGAGTGGCGGTTCCGCCGATCTCTCGTTCGCGCTGGTGGCCACTGCAGATGCCGATGTGACCATTCCCGACATTGCCGGTCTGATCAGGACATCAGTGGGGGAGGTAAGGCTGGAGGGCGATCTCCGCCTGCCCGCCTCCGCTCATTCCGCAGGGGCGGACTTCGGTGACATTGCGCTCGATCTGGCAGCCGACGGCAAGCTGGGCGCGGGGGAGATCACGCTCGATTTCAACAGGCTGAGTCTGACGTCGGAAGCGGTTCCCAAGGTGGCTCAGGCGCGGGACCTTGCGCTGCGCTACGGCCCCGGGGCGTCCTTCGCGGTCCGTCCGGGCATGACGGCAACCCTTGCGCTGGCCGAACCCGGCGCGATTTCCTTCCGCGGCGGGCTGGACACGCGGAGCGGCCCGCTGAGGCTGGCCGCCGAACTGGAGAATGCGCGGCTTTCCGGCACCGGGCTTGATGTGACAGGCGCCACGCTGACCGTGACCGGGCTTTCGGTGATGCAGCAGGACATCGACCGCCTGCACTATGACGGCAAACTCCTGCTTGGCGCGCAGTCCGAGCTTCATGGCCGGTTGCAGGGTTCATCCTCTGCCCTGTCGGTCGGCGATGCCGACGCAGAGACGGTTTCCGCGGCGCTGGCCCTCGACCTCACTGTCGAGTCGGCGGAGCGGCTGCGGGTCCGCCTGAACGGCCCCGTGCGGGCCGGTCGCCTGGCGCTCGCGGAGCCCGCTGTCAGCATCGACGCGCCGGAGATAGCCCTTGAGGAGGTCCAGTTCGCGCTCGTCCCAGGCAAGGGCATGGTCACCAGGGGGGCGTTCGTGGCTTCGTCCGGCCCGGTCACCGCACCCGAAATCGCGGAGAGCCAGTTCACCCTCGAGCCGATGCGGTTCGGTTTCGATCTCGACGGCTATGGCTTCGGCACGATGTACGGTTCCGTGACCCTCGACAGTGACGGTCTGTCAGCGCCCGGTCTCGCCCGCAGTGGTCCGCTCAGGATCAGGGGAAAGGTCCGGCCCTCACCGCAGAGTGTGAAGGCAGAGATCTCGGTGGCAGACATGAACCTGGATGGATTGTCCGGCCTTTCGCTGCCGCCGATGTCCTTCGACGGCACGCTGGACGTTCTGGAGGCGCGGGCCGCACTCGCGGGGCGGCTGTCGTCAGGTGCCATCGGCATCGACGTCTCCGCGGATGCGGATCCGGCCACGGGCGCGGCGCAGGCACGGATGGTGCTACCCGAGACGGCTCTGCCGTTGCTGGCGGAGGTGCTGCGCGATGTGGTCCTGCCTGCCGGGACCGCCCTGCCGGAGGGATCCGTTTCAGCGGAGGTGACTCTTCGGCAGGCCGAGGCGCTGTCCGCCGACCTCGATCTGAACGTGACAAACGGCAGTGTTGCGGTAACGGAGTTCGCCCTGTCAGGCATCAATGGGACGCTGCATCTGGAGGAGCTTCTGCCGCCACGCACCGACGCGCCGCAGGAGGTGCGGATCGCCCTGCTCTCCGGCCCTGCGGACATCCGCGACATGCTGCTGCGGTTCGAACTGGCGCAGGATGGCGATGAAACCATCGCCCGCATCCTGGACCTGCATGGCGATGTGCTCGGCGGGCGCATGGCGATGCGGCCGTTCGAGCTGCGTGCCGATGAAACGCGCCGCAGGATCGATGTCGACCTGCAGCGCATCGACATGGCAACAATCGTTGATCTGGCAGGACTGGAGGACTTCATCCTGACCGGCAGCCTGTCCGGTACCCTGCCGGTGGAGATCGTCGGCGAAAACGGCGTCGTGGTGCGTCAGGGCAAGCTGGTCGCGGATGGTCCAGGGACATTGCAACTGGATGGCAATGTGCTGCGCGGCATTCTCGGTCAGCAGGGCGGTGACGAACTCGACCTGATGATCCGCACGCTGGAGGATTTCCGCTACGACGTGCTGGAAGTCAGTCTCGACAAGCCGCTGGAGGGCGAGACGACGATGCTGATCACGCTCGGCGGTCTCAATCCGGCGGTGCTGGACGGGCACCCGTTCCGGTTCAACATTTCGGTGAGCGGGGATGCGGATCGCCTTCTTGCGACCATATTGACGGTATATCGGGCATCAAGCGGCATGATCGAGCAGGGTATCAAGTCCTTGCAGTAGACCTGGTCAGGCCGCAGCATGTCGGCACGCATATTCGGGAACATGACCATGGCAGCAGGATCGGAAGAGTGGCGGAGGCAGCGCGGTACCGGACTGCCCGGTATCGGCGGCGTGATGGCTCTTGCCGCATTGCTGGTTGCCTGTACGCCGACGGTTCAGGTGGAGGCCCCGAAGGAGCCGATCACCATCAACCTGAACATAAAGCTGGATGCGGATGTGCGGGTCCGGCTGGAGGAAGCCGCCAAGAACGACATCAAAACCAATCCGGGGATTTTCTGATGCTGCGTCGTACATTTCTGATGCTTGCCGCTGCCCTTTCTCTGTCGGTGGCCATGGCTGGCAGTCCGGCGATGGCCCAGTCACTGGACGCCCTGCGCAGCTCCGGTGCGGTCGGTGAACGCTTCGACGGTCTGGCGGTCGCCCGTGACGGTAGTGCCGCGACCGCGAAGTTTGTCGAGGGCGTGAACGCACAGCGGCTCGGCATCTATCGGGATCGCGCCGCCGCACAGGGGGTTTCGCCCGAACAGGTGGGACGGGTCTATGCGCAGCAGATTCGCAAGTCCGCGCCGCGCGGCACCTGGTTCCTGCAGGACAATGGCAACTGGACCCAGTGAGCTTGTCACGCTACTGAAAGATTCCGGGATCAGGGCCCGGTTCGGAATCATTCGGGGACAGGAATAGCGCGATGTTCAATCAGTTGAGGCTCGACAACCGGATTGCACTGGTAACCGGCGCCAGCCGGGGGCTGGGCCGCTCGATTGCCCTGGGTCTGGCGTCCGCCGGGGCACGTGTTGTCGTCAATGCCCGGGACGAGGATGCGCTGGGGAAAGTTGTCACGGAGATCGAGCACAGGGGCGGTCAGGCCGACCTGCGCTGCTTCGATGTGACGGATGAGGAAGCGGCGAAGGAAGCCCTGGCCTCCATCGTCACGGACCATCGTCGTCTCGACATCCTGGTCAACAATGCGGGCACGGTTGTCCGCTCTCCCCTGCTTGAAAGCACGACGGAGGACTTCCGCCAGGTCGTCGATACCAACCTGACCTCCCTGTATGTCATGTCGCGGGAGGCCGCGCGGCTGATGGTGCCACGGGGCTATGGCCGCATCCTCAACATCGGCTCCGTCATGTCCCACATCGGGCGCCCCAACATCGTGTCCTATGTCTCGACGAAGCATGCCGTAGCCGGGCTGACCAAGGCGCTGGCAAACGAACTGGCGCCACAGGGGATTGCCGTGAACGGCATCGGGCCGGGCTATTTCGGGACCGAGTTCAATCGTCCCCTGATGGAAGATGCCGAATTCACCGCGATGGTGGAGGGGCGGACCCCGGTGGCACGCTGGGGCAATCCCGACGAGATCGCCGGTGCCGCGATCTTCCTCTGCTCCGAAGCAGCGTCTTACGTCAGCGGTCACATGCTGATGGTGGATGGCGGTCTGACGATCAAGCTCTAGCCGGATCGGTGGCGCAACATGGCCCGGTTCAGCCTGCTGCTGCTGGGTCTGCTGCTTGGTCTGCTGTTCTGCGGTTCAGCTCTCGCACCCGACCTGTTGGCAGACGACAGGCTGATGGCGTCCGCCAGCGGCCGGATCAATCACGCCGGTTTCCGCAACCGTTCCCACTGCACCGGTTTCGTGGTCGAGGGCGGCCATGTCGTGACCGCGGCCCACTGCATGCCCGGCTGGGACGGGGAGCAGGTGCACTTCCTGCGCGGCTATGACCGGGGCGACCTGGCGCAGCATGTCTCCGCGCCGCGCGCTGCATGGCACATCATTCGCGGGCGCGATATCGCAGTCCTGTGCAATGCCGCACCGGACGCCCCCGCATTCGTCCTGGGGGACAGCGACAGGCGGATCGCGCCGGGCGACGACCTGCTGATTCCCGGCTACGCCATTCCGCGAGCACACATGCTGCAACAGCATCATTGCCATCTCTGGAAGCTGGAGGCCGGCGGCGGGATACGTGTGGCCTGTCCGGTCCGGCCCGGAACCTCCGGCGCGCCGGTTCTGCAAGCGGTCGCGGAGGGCTACCGCGTGGTAGGCGTGATGTCGGCCAGCAGCCGGACGGCGGCGCGGGCAGACGCGCTGGATGCCGACGTGCTGGCACCCTGTTCGGTGCCGTGAAAACCATGCAATGATCCGCGAACGGGTCGTCGAACGGGTCGCGCAACGGCGTGAACAGATCGTACTGACAGGAGTGCCGGATGCTGGGTGAATTGCGGGAGCGGATGCGGACACAGTTGCGCGCCGAGGAGGTCGGTGCCGTCGGGCACCTGGCCGCGCAGGCGAACCTGACCGAGGCTGACCGCGCTGCCATTTCCGACCGTGCCGCCGCCCTGGTGCGTGCTGTCCGCTCCGGCGGTGCGCCCACCATGATGGAGAGCTTCCTGGGCGAATACGGCCTGTCCACCAGCGAGGGCGTGGCCCTGATGTGCCTGGCGGAGGCGATGCTGCGCGTGCCGGACGCTGAGACCATCGACGACCTGATCCAGGACAAGATCGTGCCGCATGACTGGGCCGCGCATGTCGGCGATTCCGGGTCGCTGATGGTCAATGCATCGACCTGGGCGCTGATGCTGACCGGGCATATGCTGGATGATCGGGAGGGCGGCGTGGTCGCCACCCTGCGCGGGATGGTGCGCCGTCTGGGGGAGCCGGTGATCCGTACCGCCGTCACCCGCACGATGCAGGAGATGGGTAACCAGTTCGTCCTGGGCCGCACCATCAACGAGGCGATCAAGCGCGCCGACCGCATGATCGCGAAGGGCTATCGCTATTCCTTCGACATGCTGGGGGAGGCAGCGCTGACCGCCGATGACGCCGACCGCTATCACGCGTCCTATGCCAACGCGATCGATCGACTGGCGGAACATGGCCGCAATTCCGGCATGCATGAAAGCACGGGAATTTCCGTCAAGCTCTCGGCGCTGCATCCGCGCTACGAGTTCGCGCAGCGGGCGCGGGCGGTGCCCGAACTGGCCGCCCGGACGCTGGAACTTGTCCGCGCGGCACGGGATGCCGGCATGGGCTTCAACATCGATGCGGAGGAGGCGGACCGCCTCGATACCTCCCTGGACGTGATCGAGCAGATACTGCGTGACCCCTCGCTGGAAGACTGGGATGGCTTCGGTGTCGTCGTGCAGGCCTATGGGCCGCGCGCCCATGCCGTCATCGACTGGCTGCATGCGCTGGCCACCGAGCTTGATCGCCGCATCATGGTGCGCCTGGTGAAGGGGGCCTACTGGGACACGGAGATCAAGAAGGCCCAGGTCATGGGGCTGGATGGTTTCCCCGTGTTCACCCGGAAGATCCATACCGACATCAGCTACCTGGCCTGCGCCCGCAAGCTGCTGGACGCGCGGGACCGGATCTACCCGCAGTTCGCGACCCACAATGCCCACACGGCGGCGGCAGTGCTGCATCTGGCGGGCGAGGAACGCAGCGGTTTCGAGTTCCAGCGTCTGCATGGCATGGGGGAACGGCTGCACGACATCCTGAAGTCCGAGAGCGGCGTGCCCTGTCGCATCTATGCGCCGGTGGGCGCGCACAGCGACCTGCTGGCCTATCTGGTGCGGCGGCTGCTGGAGAACGGGGCCAATTCCTCCTTCGTGCATCAGATCGTCGATCCCGCCATCGCGCCGGAGACAATCGCCGCCGATCCGATGCTCGGGATTGCGGACGGCATCACGGCCAATCCTGCGATCCGGCGGCCCGCGGACCTGTTCCGGCCGGCGCGGGCCAACTCGGTCGGTATCGACCTGACCGACCCGGTCACCGTGGCAAGGGTCGAGGCTGGCCGCGCCCCCTTCGCCGCGCCTTTCGTCTGGCAGGCTGGGGCGGGAACGGCAGGCAGCCGTGATGTCACCAATCCGGCGCGACCGGATGAGGTCGTGGGACAGGTGGCGGAAGCGAACGCGGCGGATGCCGTCGCGGCCATCGCCAAGGCGGCGGAAGTGTTCCCGGACTGGTCGGCAACACCGGTTGCGGAGCGCGCGGCAATGCTGCGTCGCGCCGCTGACCTGTATGAGGAGCACATGATCGAGTTCATGGCGCTCGCCACGCGGGAGGCCGGGAAGTCGCAGCTTGATGGCGTTGCGGAGGTGCGGGAGGCCGTGGATTTCCTGCGCTATTACGCCGACCAGTCGGTTGTGGCGGAGCAGGAGGGCACGGCGCGTGGCGTGATCGTCTGCATCTCGCCCTGGAACTTCCCGCTGGCCATCTTCACCGGGCAGGTGGCGGCGGCACTCGTCACCGGCAATGCGGTGATCGCGAAGCCTGCGGAGCAGACGCCGCTGATCGCGGCACGCGCGGTGGCGCTGCTGCATCAGGCGGGCATTCCGGGCGACGCACTGCAGCTTGTCTGTGGTGATGGCCCGTCCGTCGGGCAGCCGCTGACCGCTGACCCGCGCATCGCAGGGGTCTGTTTCACCGGCTCCACCGAGGTGGCGCGGATGATCGAGGGGCAACTGGCCGAAACCGCACCCGCCGCGATGCTGATCGCGGAGACTGGTGGCCTGAACGCGATGATCGTGGATTCGACGGCCCTGCCGGAACAGGCGGTGCGCGATATCGTGGCCAGTTCGTTCCAGAGCGCGGGCCAGCGCTGCTCTGCCCTGCGCATGCTCTATGTGCAGGAGGATGTGGCCGACCGGATTCTGGAGATGCTTGCCGGTGCCATAGATGCACTCAGCGTCGGTGATCCCTGGGACCTGAGCACGGATGTGGGACCGGTGATCGACGAGGACGCGCGGTCGGGCATCGCGGACTATTGCGCGGCGCAGGCTCAGGCGGGAAAGCTGGGCAAGCAGCTGGATGTGCCGGACACGGGGCTGTTCGTGCAGCCGTCCATCGTCCGTGTCTCCGGCATCGAGGCGCTGGAGCGGGAGGTCTTCGGGCCGATCCTGCATGTGGCCACCTTCCGCGCCGGGGACCTGGGGAAGGTCGTGCAGGCGATCAATGGCCGGGGCTACGGGCTGACCTTTGGCGTGCATACACGGATCGACCGGCGGGTGCAGCAACTGGTGGATTCCATCGCCGTCGGCAACGTCTATGTGAACCGCAACCAGATCGGTGCCATCGTCGGATCGCAGCCCTTCGGCGGTGAGGGTCTGTCGGGTACCGGGCCGAAGGCCGGCGGGCCGCACTATCTCTCCCGCTTCCGGATGCAGCGGGCCGAGGCGCCGGCGGCGCAGATGGCGCCCGCGCTTGACTGGGCCACTGTGCGCAGGGCGCTCTCCGATCTGCAGAAACTGAAGGCCGGTGGCCGTGGCGACGGCCGTGGCGACGAAGTCCTCGCCGCCCTGCGCACCGCCCTGCGCGGTCGGGCACGTCAGGCCATGACCGCTGCGGCGGCGCTGGACATGGGGCCGGTCGATCTGCCGGGGCCGACGGGGGAGGCAAATTACCTCTGGCTGCATCCGCGCGGTACGGTGCTCTGCCTGGGTCCCGATGCCGACACGGCGCTGGATCAGGCCGTGCAGGCCCTGCGCGCAGGCAATCGGGTGCTGGCCATTGCGCCGGAGGTCTCGGCCCGCATCCGACCGCTCGCCCAGGCCGGGCTCCCGGTCGTGGCACTGGACGGTACCATCGCACCGGATTTCCTGACCGACATGGAAATCGATGCCGTGGCCTGCGCGCCCGGTGATCCGGCATACCGCAAGGCGATGGCAAGGCGCGACGGGGCGCTGCTGCCCGTGATCGACAGCCGGATCTGCCCGCAGGCCTATGCGCACGAGCGTGCGATCTGTGTCGATACGACGGCGGCGGGCGGCAATGCCGACCTGCTTGCCTCCGCCTGAAAACGGGAGCAGCAGAACAATGAGCATGGATCGGATCGTCATCGCGGGGGGCGGTATCGGCGGACTGGCCACGGCGATCGGGCTGGCGCAGCAGGGTGTCCGCTCCATCGTGCTGGAGAAGGCGGCGGAACTGGGGGAGATCGGGGCGGGCATCCAGTTGGGGCCGAACGCGTTTCACGCCTTTGACTACCTGGGGGTCGGCGATGCGGCACGGGCCATGGCGATCTACATCGACAACCTGCGCCTGATGGACGCCCTGAGCGGGGAGGAGATCACCCGCATCCCGCTGGATGACGCCTTCCGGGCGCGGTTCCGCAACCCCTACGCCGTGGTGCATCGCGGTGACCTGCACGGCGTCTTCCTGAAGGCCTGCATCGATCATGATCTGGTGGAACTGCGCACCAGCGCGGGTGTCGCGGGCTATGCGCAGGATGGCACGACGGCGACAGCCCTGCTGGAGAATGGGGAGCAGGTCACCGGCCAGGCGCTGATCGGGGCCGATGGACTTTGGTCGAACATCCGCCAGCAGTTGGTGGGGGACGGCGCGCCCCGCGTCTCCGGCCATACCACCTATCGCAGTGTGATTCCGGTGGAGCAGATGCCGGAGGACCTGCGCTGGAACGCGGCGACGCTCTGGGCCGGGCCGAAGTGCCATATCGTTCACTATCCGCTGTCCGGCTGGAAGCTCTTCAATCTGGTCGTCACCTATCACAATGATGCGCCGGAACCCGTGGCGGGCCTGCCTGTCAGCCGCGACGAGGTGGAGAAGGGATTCGAGCATGTCAGCCCTGTCGCGCGCCAGATCATCGAGCGTGGCAAGGACTGGAAACTCTGGGTGCTTTGCGACCGTGACCCGGTCATGGACTGGGTGGACGGGCGGGTTGCGCTGCTGGGCGATGCGGCGCACCCGATGCTGCAGTATTTCGCACAGGGTGCCTGCATGGCGATGGAAGACGCGGTCTGCCTGTCGCATGAAGTGGGGCAAGGGGGCGATATCGATCAGGCTCTGGTGAACTATCAGAACCGGCGCCGGCTGCGCACCGCACGCGTGCAGTTGCAGTCGCGTGAGATCGGTGAGCACGTCTATCATCCGGCAGGTGCCCATGCCGCCCTGCGGAACACTGTGATGAACGCCAGAACGCCTTCGGACTGGTACGATCAGATCGACTGGCTCTATGGCAGCACCGGCCTGGAAGGTGCAGTCTCGGGCGAGACCCGAAACCGGGAGCAGAAAGCCAAATAATTCTTGCAGTATTGTGCAAAAATGCGCAAAAGACGCATTATCATGCAATAAAAATAGGTCAACAGGGAGAAGACAATGACCATGTACCGATCACTCATGAATCTCGCGGGCGGTGCCGCGCTGGCGCTGGGCCTCGCGTCCGCCGCAACAGCCGCCGACTATGAGTACAACCTGCAGAGCTTCCTGCCGGCGCAGGCCACGATTCCTGCGGACATCATCGATGTCTGGGCCGACAGGATCGAGGCTGCCTCCGGTAACCGCATCAAGATCAACCGCTTCCCGTCCATGCAGCTCGGCGGCAAGCCGCCGCAGCTCATCGACCAGGTGCTGGATGGCGCCATCGACATGACCTGGAACGTGGTCGGCTATACGCCGGGCCGCTTCCCGTCGACGGAAGTGTTCGAACTGCCCTTCATCGTCAATGACGCGCGTGCAGCCTCCGCCGCGTTCTGGACCATGATGAAGGAGCATATGGAGAACACCGAGTTCAAGTCGATGAAGGTGCTCGGCACCTGGGTCCACGGACCTGGCATGATCCACACCAACAAACCCGTCGTGACCCCGTCGGACCTGGACGGCATGAAGATCCGTGGCGGCTCCCGTCAGGTCAACGCGCTGCTGAACCAGCTTGGTGCGACGCCGGTCGGCATGCCGGTTCCGGCAGTGCCGGAGGCGCTGTCGAAGGGCGTTATCGACGGCACCACGATCCCCTGGGAAGTCACGCGCGCCCTGAAGGTGCCGGAGCTTGTACAGAACCACACCGAGTTCACCGGCCCGATGCTCTACACCATCACGTTCGTTCTGGTCATGAACAAGGACAAGTTCAACGAGCTGCCAGCGGACCTGCAGAAGGTCATGGATGACAATTCCGGCATGGATTTCTCGGTCTTCGCCGGCGGCACGCAGTCCGATGCCGATGGTCCGTCCCGCCAGCTTGCGGTGGATCGTGGCAACAACATCATCACCCTCGACGCCGCCCAGTCCGCTGCATGGGCGGCGGCTGCGGCCCCGGTCTATGACACCTGGCTGGCAGAGATGAAGGACCGTGGCATCGACGGTCAGGCTCTGATCGACCAGGCCAAGGCGCTGATGGCGGCCTACAAGTAGGTCAAAGGCGTAGAACGGAACAGACGGGCCGCGCGGGACTTCTGCGCGGCCCGTCCATTCCGGCCTGACGGGAGTGTGTGATGCACAGGGCAATGGCGGTACTGGCCAGGAACATGGCCATACTTGGCGGCATCGTGCTGGGATTGCTGATCCTGCTGGTCTGCGCCTCGGTACTGGGGCGCAGCCTCAACGGCTTCCTGCATACGGTGCTGTCGCCTGTTGCGCCCGACCTGGCGCAGGCCCTGCTCGACACCGGCGTTGGCCCGATCAACGGTGATTTCGAACTGGTGGAGGCGGGCATTGCCTTTGCCATCTTCGCCTTCCTGCCGCTGTGCCAGATCACCGGCGGGCATGCCACCGTGGACATCTTCACCAATTTCCTGCCGCGCCGCGCGAACCGTGGACTGCGCATGGTGACGGAAGTCATCTTCGCGGCGGTCCTGATCGTGATCGCCTGGCGCCTGTTCGAGGGCATGTGGTCCAAGATGAGCTACGGCGAAACGACCTTCCTGCTGCAGTTCCCGATCTGGTGGGCCTATGCAGCCAGTTTCGCCGGCGCGGTCGTTGCCGCGCTGGTGGGGACCTATACGGCCATCGTCCGCAGCTATGAGATGTTCAGCGGGCAGACGATCCTGACCGACGGGCCGGAGACGGACCATTGAGCAATCTCGATATCGGTCTGCTGTCGTTTCCGGCACTCATGGTGCTCATCTTCATCCGGGTGCCCATCGGCCTGGCCATGTTCCTGGTCGGGCTGGTCGGCCTCTATGCCGTTACCGGCAGCTTCAACCTGCCGCTGGCACGACTGAAGAGCGAGACCTATTCGACCTTCGCCAGCTATTCCCTGTCCATCGTGCCGATGTTCCTGCTGATGGGCCATTTCGCGACGCTTGGCGGACTGTCCACGGCCCTGTTCAAGGCGGCGGAGAGCTTCCTCGGGCACCGGCGGGGCGGCATTGCCATGGCGGCCATCGGGGCCTGCGCCGGGTTCGGGGCAATCTGCGGTTCCTCCCTCGCGACCGCGGCAACGATGAGCCGCGTGGCGCTGCCTGAGCTGCGGCGCTATGGCTACTCGGGCGGGTTCTCGACCGCCACGCTGGCCGCAGGCGGCACCCTCGGCATCCTCATTCCGCCGTCGGTCGTGCTGGTGATCTACGCGATCCTGACGGAGCAGAACATTGCCAAGCTGTTCCTCGCCGCCTTCATCCCCGGCATCCTGGCGGCACTTGGCTACATGGTCGCGGTATCGATCTACGTCCGCCTGCATCCGGATCAGGCCGGTGTGGCGGCGCGTGTGCCCTGGGCGGAACGACTGACCGCGCTGGTCGCGGTCTGGCCGGTGCTGCTGGTCTTCGGTCTGGTGGTCGGGGGCATCTATCTCGGCTGGTTCACACCGACCGAAGGTGCGGCTGTCGGCGCGGCGGGAACCGGGCTGATTGCCTGGCTGAACGGCGGCCTTGGCCGACGCAGCCTGATGGACAGCTTCCTGGTGACCGCCCGCTCCACAGCCATGATCTTCTTCATCGTGCTGGGCGCGGCCTTCTACAACGGTTTCCTGGCCCTGACACAGGTGCCGCAGGAACTCTCCAGCATGGTTGTTTCCCAGGGGCTCAGCCCATGGACCGTGCTGACCGTCATCCTGATCTTCTATCTGATCATGGGGTGTCTGATGGACAGCCTGAGCATGATCCTGCTGACCGTTCCGATCTTCTTCCCGGTGATCAGCGAACTGGACTTCGGCATGTCGCCGGAGCATGTGGCGATCTGGTTCGGCATTCTGGTGCTGATCGTCGTGGAAGTCGGGCTGATCACACCGCCGGTGGGGCTCAATCTGTTTGTCATCAACGCCATGGATCCGAAGACGCCGTTGGTCGAGACCTATCGCGCCGTGATCTATTTCGTGGGCACGGACCTCTTTCGGGTCGTGCTTCTGGTGCTGTTTCCATCGATCACGCTGTTCCTGATCTAGAGCGGGACGGGATGTGCATGAAAATGCACATGACAAAGAGTGTGAGTTGAATTGAATTTCGGTTTTGCATTATAAAGCATAAAGCAACGTCTCGGGAGGATGGTCATGTCGGAGAATCAGAATGCGTCAGTCTGGCTGGTGGACCGCCATCTGGAGGAGGGGCGCGCCGGCAAGCAGGCGTTTCGCGAAGCGGCAGGCGCCAGGCGCAGCCTGACCTACGGAGAACTGGCGCAACGCACGAACCAGGTCGCGGGTGCGTTCGCCCGTGCGGGCATCGCGCGTGAGGAGCGTGTCGCCTGTCTGATCCTGGATCAGATCGAATATCCCGAGATCTTTCTGGGGGCGATGAAGGGCGGCGTCATTCCCGTGGCGCTGAACACGCTGCTCTCGACATCTGTCTATGATGTCATCCTGCGCGACAGCCGGGCCGCGTGCCTGATGGTCTCCGCCGAGCTCTTCGAGGTCGTGAAGCCTGCGATCAGCGGCAATCCGTGGCTGCGCCAGGTGATTGTCATCGGCGGTGACGCGCCGGAAGGCACGGTCAGCTATGACGCCTTCATGGAGGGCGCGCCGGAGATGAGCGCCATCGACGTTTCGGCGGACGAGGGGGCCTTCTGGCTCTATTCCTCGGGGTCCACGGGCCAGCCCAAGGGCGTGCGTCATGTCCATGGCAGCCTGCGTGCGACTGCGGAAACCTATGGCCTGCAGGTGCTGGGCATTCGCGAGGATGACGTCGTCTATTCGGTCGCCAAGATCTTCTTCGCCTATGGCCTCGGCAATGCGGTGACATTCCCGCTTTCCGTGGGCGCGACCACGGTCCTGTTCAATGGCCGTCCGACGCCGGAAACCACGCTGGAGATCATCGCGAAGGAGCAACCGACGATCTTCTGCGGTGTGCCGACACTCTACGCGGCGACCATTGCCGAACTGGAGAAGATGGCGCGGCCCGAGTCTTCCCTGCGCATCTGCATTTCCGCCGGCGAGGCCCTGCCCGAGCAGACGGGCCAGGCCTGGCGCAGGATCTGGGGCGTCGACATTCTGGATGGAGTGGGATCGACGGAGATGCTGCACATCTTCCTGAGCAACCGCCCTGATGACATCATCTACGGCACGTCCGGGGTGGCGGTTCCGGGCTATGAGGTGCGTTGCGTTGACGAGAGCGGGGCGGAGGTCGGTCCCGGCGGCATTGGTGAGATGCTGGTGCGCGGCGCATCCGCCGCCGACGGCTACTGGAACCAGCGTGACAAGAGCCGGGCCACCTTCGAGGGGGAATGGACCCGGACCGGCGACAAGTACGAGATCACGGAGACAGGGCGCTACATCTACTGCGGCCGTACCGACGACATGTTCAAGGTGTCGGGGATCTGGGTTTCGCCGTTCGAGATCGAGCAGGCGCTGAGCGCGCATCCCGCGGTGCTGGAAGCGGCGGTCGTGGCGCACCGGGACGAGGAGGGGCTGGAGAAACCGAAGGCCTTCATCGTCCTGAAGGAGGGGCAGGACGCGGCTGCGGTGACCGAGGCGCTGAAGGACTTCGTCAAGGAACGGATCGGCAAGTGGAAGTATCCGCGCTGGATCGAGGTCGTGGCCGAACTGCCGAAGACCGCGACCGGCAAGATCCAGCGCTTCAAGCTGCGTCAGGCCGCCTGAGTCGCCGTGACGCAACTGCCGCCGCCTTCCGACTGGCGACCGCCATACGCGTTTCTGCCCGGCCGGACGCCGGCGCACGAGGGGGCGGAACTGGCGGTCATCCGCGCGACGGTGGACGCGGTATCGAGCGACCGTCTGACAACGACGGCAGCATGGACCTTCGGGCTTGATTTCCTGCGCGACGGATATTTCTGGGAAGCGCATGAGGTGCTGGAGGCCGTCTGGCTGGCGCTGCCGCCCAATTCGGCGGAACGGGTGCTCTGCCAGGGGCTCATTCAGCTTGCCAATGCAGGGCTGAAACAGGTGATGCAACGCGACCCGGCAGCGGCGCGTCTGCGCCAGATCGCACGGGACGGAATCGCGGAAGGTGTCGCGCGGGGTGGCCTGGAGCGCCTTGGTCTCGACCCGCTGGACATCGAGGGTTTCTGGCAAGCTGTAGAGCATGCGAAATAAGCAATATAATGCATATTTCCGCATCGCGACTTGCTTTCGATCTTTTAATCGACTGGAAAATAATAGAAATCAAAAAATGCAATATCATGCACATTTGACTTTACGTGAGGGGTTGATCGCACTATAGTGCAGGCAATGGAACTCGAGAGGAGACTTCGTCATGACCAAGGTCATCGACTTTCAGACCGACCCGTCGAAGTACCGTCACTGGCGTGTGGAATATGATGGCCCCGTCGCCAATCTGATCATGGATGTGGACGAGACAGCCGGGCTGTTCGAGGGCTATGAGCTGAAGCTGAACTCCTACGACCTGGGTGTCGACATCGAACTGGCGGACATTGTCCAGCGCATGCGGTTCGAACATCCCGAGGTCAAGGTCGTGGTCATGCAGTCGGGCAAGGACAAGGTCTTCTGCGCCGGTGCCAACATCCGCATGCTTGGCGGCGCGGCGCACAGCCACAAGGTCAATTTCTGCAAGTTCACCAACGAGACCCGCAACACCTACGAGGCGGCGGAGGCCGACAGCGGCCAGAAGTACATCGCGGCGGTCAAGGGTGCCTGCGCCGGTGGCGGCTACGAGCTCGCCATTGCCTGTAACCACATCATGCTGACGGACGACTCGACCTCTTCCGTGGCGCTGCCGGAGGTGCCGCTGCTGGCGGTGCTGCCCGGCACCGGCGGCCTGACCCGCGTGACCGACAAGCGCAAGGTGCGCCGCGATCTCGCCGACATCTTCTGCTCCATCGAGGAAGGGGTGAAGGGGCGCAAGGCGAAGGACTGGCGTCTGGTGGACGAGGTCATTCCGAACTCGAAGTTCGATGAGACCGTGAAGCAGCGCGCGCTGGAATTCGCGGCGGCCTCGCCGAAGGACGACGTAGCCGAAGGTGTGAAGCTCGGCCCCCTGGATCGCACGTTCGGCGATGATGGCTCGGTGACCTATTCATCCGTCGAGGTCGCGGTGGATCGGGCAAACCGCAAGGCAACGATCACCATCCATGGCCCCGAGGCGGAGGCCCCCGCCGACATGGCCGCATTCCAGGTCCAGGGTGATCAGGCCTACATGCTGCGCATGGCGCGGGAACTGGATGACGCGATCCTGCATCTGCGGCTGAACGAGATGGAGCTGGGCCTGATGGTGTTCCGCACCCAGGGCGATCCGGCGCTGCTGGCGGCGCACGAGGCCGTGCTGATGAATGATGCCGGTCACTGGCTGGCCAATGAGGTGCTGCGCTACTGGAAACGCATCCTGAAGCGGATCGACGTGACCTCCCGTTCCCTTGTGGCGCTGGTGGAGAACGGTTCCTGCTTCACCGGTATCCTGGCCGAGATCCTGTTCGCGGTTGACCGGTCCTACATGATGGAAGGCGAGTTCGAGGGCGATAACCGCCCCGTGGCCACCGTGACCCTGACGGATGCCAACTTCGGGCCGTTCCCGATGGGCAATGATCTGACCCGCCTGCAGACCCGGTTCCTTGGTGAGCCGGAATCGGTGGCGACGGCAGAGGCGCAGAAGGGCACGCCGCTGGAGGCCGAGGAGGCTGCCGAGCTTGGACTGGTGACCATGATCCTGGATGACATCGACTGGGAAGACGAGGTCCGGATCTTCCTGGAAGAACGCGCCAGCTTCTCCCCCGATGCGATGACGGGCATGGAGGCCAACCTGCGTTTCGCCGGTCCGGAGACCATGGAGACCCGTATCTTCGGTCGGCTGACGGCCTGGCAGAACTGGATCTTCCAGCGTCCGAACGCGGTCGGCAAGGAAGGTGCGCTGCAGAGCTACGGCACCGGTATTCGCGGCAAGTACAACATGGAGCGTGTCTGAGCGCTTGAACCCTTCACGGCCATCGCGGGACAGCCTGCGGCGACCGACTGAAAACAGGAGAGACACATGACCGATCTCATCAACGTCAGCTACGACACGCAGATCCCCAACAATGTCGGCCTGTCGTCGGACAGGAAGGTGCTGAAGGCGCTGGAACGCTGGCACCCGGGCTACATCAACTGGTGGAACAATCTGATTCCGCAGAATTTCCAGGAAAGCCCCGTCTATCTGCGCACCGCCGTCTCCGTGGACCCGAAGGGCTGGGCCAAGTTCGGTCACGTGAAGATGCCGGAGTACCGCTGGGGCGTGCTGCTGGCACCGCAGGTGGAGGATCGCAGGATCCCCTTCGGCGAGCACCTGGGGGAGCCGGCCTGGCAGGAAGTGCCGGGCGAGTACCGCAACATGCTGAAGCGGCTGATCGTCATCCAGGGCGATACGGAGCCGGGGTCGGTGGAACAGCAGCGCTTCCTGGGCCGCACGGCACCCAGCCTCTATGACCTGCGCAACCTGTTTCAGGTCAATGTGGAGGAGGGACGTCACCTCTGGGCGATGGTCTATCTGCTGCACAAGTATTTCGGCAAGGACGGGCGGGAGGAAGCCGATGACCTGCTGCGTCGCCAGTCCGGTTCGGACGAGACGCCGCGCATGCTGGGTGCCTTCAACGAGGAAACGCCGGACTGGCTGTCGTTCTTCATGTTCACCTATTTCACCGACCGTGACGGCAAGATGCAGCTCGAGTCGCTGGCGCAGTCCGGCTTCGACCCGCTCAGCCGCACCTGCCGCTTCATGCTGACCGAGGAAGCGCACCACATGTTCGTGGGTGAAACCGGTGTCGGACGGACAATCCAGGCCACTGTCGATGCGATGAACAAGGCCGGGATCACCGATCCGACGGACGTCAACCGCATCCGCGAACTCGGCGTGATCGACCTGCCGACGATCCAGAAGAAGCTGAACCTGCACTATTCGCTGTCGCTGGACCTGTTCGGTCAGGAAGTCTCCACCAATGCCGCCAATGCCTTCAACGCAGGCATCAAGGGGCGCTACATGGAGACCCGGATCGATGATGATCACCAGCTGAAGAACGAAACCTACGTCGTGCGGACGGTGCGCGAAGGTGCCGTGGTGGCGGAGGAAGTGCCGGCCCTGACGGCGATCAACATGCGCCTGAGGGACGATTACATCCGTGATGCCGCCGGTGGCGTCGGCCGCTGGAACAAGATCATCCAGAAGGCCGGTGTGAACTTCGAACTGACCCTGCCGGACGAGGCATTCCATCGCCAGATCGGTGTCTTCGCCGCCGTGAAGGCCAATCCGGCCGGTGACCTGATCAGTCAGGAAACCTGGGATGCCAGTGTCGGGCAGTGGCTGCCGACGAAGGCGGACGGGGAATTCATCCAGTCGCTGATGAAGCCGGTCACGGAGCCGGGTGCCTATGCAAGCTGGATCGCCCCGCCGAAGGTCGGTATCGACAGCAAGCCGGGTGACTTCGAGTACGTGCAGCTTCACGCTGCGTGATGCAGTGCGGGGAGGGGGCATGGTCCCCTTCCCGTGTCGCTGCAGCCGAAATCCGATCCGGAACGACGTCGATCAGGGAAGTGAGGTGACAGGATGAACAAGCCGCTGAAACAGCATCTGATCGACCCGGAAATCTGCATCCGCTGCTATACCTGCGAGATGACCTGTCCCATCGGGGCCATCGAGCATGACGACAACAATGTCGTGGTGAACGCCGAGATCTGCAACTTCTGCATGGACTGCATCCCGGTCTGCCCTACAGGCTCCATCGATGAATGGCGCGTGGTGCGGGAGCCCTATTCCCTCTCCGACCAGTATGAATGGACCGAACTGCCGGAGCAGGAGGAACTGGGCGCGGACGAGGCGAATACCAGCGTCGAGGCTCTGGACGACGCCATGGCCGCGCTGCTGGCGGAGGCGCACAAGGGGGCCGGTGGCAAGGCGAAGGCCCCTGCCTCGGCGCAGAAGCCGACGATCAACATGTACAACCTGGGCAAGCCCGCCGTGGCAAGGGTCCAGGGCAACTATCGCCTGACCGACGATCCGTCGCATGACGTCCGCCACATCATCCTCGACTTCGCAGGGCAGACCTTCCCGGTGCTGGAGGGGCAGTCGATCGGCATCATTCCGCCGGGGGAGGACGAGAACGGCAATCCGCACCTGCCACGGCTCTATTCCGTTTCCAGCCCCCGCGACGGGGAACGGGCCAACTACAACAACCTGTCTCTGACCGTGAAGCGGGAGGATCAGGGCCTCTGTTCGAACTATGTCTGCGACTTGGCGCAGGGGGACGAGGTGCGCGTCACCGGCCCGTTCGGCGCGACCTTCCTGATGCCGGATGATCCGAAGGCGCGACTGCTGCTGATCTGCACCGGCACCGGTTCCGCCCCCATGCGCGCCTTCACGATGCGGCGCCAGAGGGCGATGGCCTCCGACTCCGGAGCCATGACCATGTTCTTCGGTGCGCGTTCACCGAAGGCACTGCCCTATTTCGGGCCGCTGAAGAAGGTGCCCGCCAGCCTGCTGGAGCAGCACCTGGTCTACAGCCGTCTGGAAGGACAGCCGAAGGAATATGTGCAGGACCGGCTGCTGGCGGAACAGGAGAAGGTGGCCGACCTGCTGGTCGATCCGAATACCCACATCTACATCTGCGGGCTGCGCGGCATGGAGGAAGGCGTGGAGAAGGCTTTCGTCAGCATTGCGGAGAGCATTGGCGAGCAATGGCTTTCGATGCGTGACGCCATGCGGGAAGCGGGCCGCTACCACGTCGAGACCTATTGAGGATTGGCGACCGTCCGGGAAGGTCAGGCGGGAATTCACCACCACGATTGATCTGCATCATTGCATTCGGCGGAACCCGGGCTAATTTGTTGCACTATATTGCAAGGGTGAGTCGGCATGGCGGAAATCGCGACCTTCAGCGGAGAGGTGACACCGGTCGATGATGCGGCCTCCCCGGATCACGCGGTCGCCGATCTGATGCTGCAGGTGGGGGAGCGGGTCCGGAAGGCCCGGGAGCGCAAGGGCATTCCCCGCCGCGTGCTGTCGGAGATTTCCGGTGTTTCACCGCGGTATCTGGCCCAGCTCGAAAGCGGGGCCGGCAATATCTCCATCGGTCTGCTGAAACGCGTTGCCATGGCTCTGGACCATCGCATCGAATGGCTGGTGGGGGAGGATGATCCCTGGAGTTCGGAGGCGCTGCGGGTCGCGGACCTGTTTCGCTCCGCCGACCGCAGCACGCAGGAGGAGGTGTTGCGGGCGCTCAATCCGGAACCGGAAGCCTCCCGGCGCGCCAACCGCATCTGCCTGATCGGCCTGCGCGGTGCGGGCAAGTCGACGCTTGGCCGGATGGCGGGCGCGGCGCTGGACCTGCCGTTCGTGGAACTGAACCGCGAGATCGAGGCCCATGGCGGCATGGAGATCGCCGAGATCATGGGACTCTACGGCCCCGAGGGCTACCGCACGCTGGAGGCTGAGGCGCTGGGGCGCATCATCGCCACCCATGACCGCATGATCCTGGCCGTCGCGGGGGGAATCGTGGCGGAGCCGCGCACCTACCAGACCCTGCTGACGCGCTTCCACACCATCTGGCTGAAGGCTGCCCCCGACGAGCACATGCAGCGGGTCAGGGCGCAGGGCGACGAGCGCCCGATGGCCGGCAATCCGGAGGCCATGACCCAGCTGCGTTCGCTGCTGACCAGCCGGGAGGCGCTCTATGACCGGGCGCAGGCCAGGCTGGACACCAGCGGCCAGACGCGCGAGACCTCGCTGAAGCATCTGCTTGCACTCATCGCGGAGCGTGGCTTCCTCGACTGAGGTCCTGCCCGCCCCTCTCATGCATCTGTCGCACTGTTCCGGAGGTCGGGGTCTTGTCCACGCCACTGCGCCGCAACCCATCATTCTTCTATCAGCTGATCGCCCTGCGTGGCTCGGTGGTGCCTGCCGTGCTGCCCTACATCATCGGTTTCGCGGCACTGACCGCCGCGCTGGTCGCGGCAAGCGACAGGGGGGTGGTCGTGCCGCAGACCAGCTTTGCCCCCTTCGCGATCTTTGGCGTTGCCCTGTCGCTGTTCCTGGGCTTCCGCAACTTCGCGGCCTACGAGCGCTGGTGGGAGGCGCGAAAGGTCTGGGGCGGCGTCATCGGGCAGGTGCGCAGCATCGACCGGGACACGACCCTGTTTCTTGCGGCAGCGGCAGACCGTCTGGCGGTTCAGACCCATGTTCACGGGTTCATCGACGAGATCGCGGCGATCGGGCGTGTACCCCTGTCGCCGCACCGTCCGGCGCTTGGCCGCTGCGCGGCGTACCTGCACGAATGCGCGGAGCGTCAGCAGCTTTCCGAGTTTGGCCTGCGCGCCTTCTCGGACCGGCTGCATCACCTGGAACATGCGAAGGCCGGATTGCAGCGGTTGCAGAACACGCCGTTGCCATTTGTCTATTCCCTGCTGGTCAAGCGGACCTGCACCCTGTTCTGCCTGCTGCTGCCCTTCGCCACGATCGACATCGCAGGCTGGTTCGCACCTGTCATCGTGGCGGTCGCCGCCTATGTCTTCTTCGGCCTTGCACGGGTGACGGAAGTGCTGGAATTCCCGCTGGAGCCCGGCATGAACGCCCTGGACATCGACGGTTTCGTCGCGATCTGCAAGCAGCCGTTCGATGGTCTGAAAGCTGAAGAAGCAGCGACGCAGGCCGGGATTGCCGCCTGATCGGAATGTACATTCGGGGGGATGGTGCCGACGGAGGGACTTGAACCCCCAACCTACCGCTTACAAGGCGGTTGCTCTACCAATTGAGCCACGTCGGCTTGGTGCTTTCGACTACCGGAAAAAACTGCCAATGTCACGGGGCGACGCGCGGCAGCGCGGGAATTTTCATCGTCGGGGAGGGCGGAGACATGCAGAGCTGGCAAATCGGTGACGTGAAGGTGACGAAGGTGGTGGAGATGGAAGTTGCGGGCGGAACCCGTTTCATCCTGCCGCAGGCGACCAAGGAGGCCTGCCTGCCCCTCGAATGGCTGCAGCCGCACTTCATGACGCCGGAGGGACGGCTGATCATGTCGATCCATGCGCTGGTGATCGAGACGCCGGATCGCCGGATCGTCGTCGATACCTGCATCGGCAACGACAAGCAGCGCGCCAATCCCAACTGGACCAACCTGCAGAAGCCCTTTCTGGCGGACATGGCCGCCGCAGGCTATCCGGTCGAGAGCATCGACACCGTGATGTGCACGCACCTGCATGTCGATCATGTCGGCTGGAACACCATGCTGGTGGACGGCAAATGGGTGCCGACGTTCGCCAATGCCCGCTATCTGATGGCCACACCGGAGTTCGACTACTGGCGGGATCAGGACACGGACGAGGAGAGCCGTGTGATCTTCGACGATTCCGTGCAGCCGGTGTTCGACGCAGGGCTGGTGGATTTCGTCACGACGACGCATCAGATCTGTCCGGAGGTCTACCTGAAACCGACCCACGGGCACACGCCGGGCCACGTCTCCGTCATGATCGAGTCAAGGGGCGAGAAGGCGATGATCACCGGCGACTTCGTTCATCATCCCTGTCAGATGGCGCACACGGAATGGTGTGCGACCGTCGACTATGACCCGACGGAATCGAAAGCGACCCGCGACCGGGTGTTCGACGAACTGGCCGGCCAGCCGGTGCTGATCATCGGCACCCACTTCGCCGGTGTCACCGCCGGGCACCTGAAACGCGACGGGGACGCCTACCGCCTGGAGACCTGACGGTCCCCGGCGCTTCGGCGTGGTGCCATTACCGTGAAGGCAGGATTCGCCGGTCAAGATATTCTGCCCTCGCGGCCTTGTGCATCAGGCCGGTTTCGTGGTGTCCGGCCATGCTGATGATGGATATGTCGGACCATGCCGGGTGCATCCCGCTGAAATAGGGCATCTCGTCCAGCAGTGCACCGAGGATGCGCCTCACCTTGGTAGCGTCCATGTCCTGTCGTGCGACCAGCATTGCCGAGATCGCGAAAGTGTCGACTGTCTTGTCCATCTGGGGATAGGAACTGCGTCGGAAGCGAAAGAAATCCACGCCCGGCGTTGCGCGGACATAGGCCGCATTCGCCTTCCGTATGAAGCCGACGATGTCCCCGCCGCAACGCTCCAGCGCCAGGGCGATCTTTCCGTTCGGGACACCGGCGATGAAGGCGAATGCGTCGATCTCGCCATTGCAGAATGCGTCGAGGTCACGCGAACTCGAGATCGCCAGGGGGTGCTTGAAGTCGTCGATCGACATGTTGAGCGCGCGCAGCAATCCGTTGATGGTCTGTCGGGTTCCCGTGTTTGGCAGGCCAAGGTTCGAGCGATGGTTCACGAGATCCAATGCGCGTGTCACGCCAAGCCCGCGCCGCACGACGATCTGGAAGACTTCCGGATAGAGTGTCGCCAATGCCTTGATGCCATTGGCATCGGCGACGGTCTGTTTTCCCGAAGTCGAGGCGGGAGAGAGCAGGATATCGGCCTGCGCGATGGCAAGATCCACCTGCCCGTCAGTCAGCAGCGTCAGATTGGAACCTGTTCCACCCGTTTCCAGAACCTGACAGTCCGTGCGCTTGCCGTAGCGCCGCTCGAGTACCCTGCAGATGGCGTTTCCGGCGCTGTAGTACACTCCGGTGAGACTGCCGGTCGCGATGCGCACCTTCAGGTCAGTTTCCTTGGCCAGCACTTCCATTCTGAAAGGCGAAAGGAAGTACATGAGAATGATTGCGACAAGACAGAATATCTTCATCGGCTGAATCTCAATCGAAGTTGAGGTATTTGCGGTGGTTCGTCGTCATCTGAGTCTTGTTCAGGTTCTTCGGAAACCTTGGCCGTATCTGCGACGAACGGTCGGCTCTGCAGCGGAATCCTGCAGGCCTCCGGCGCCTGGCCCCTGACGTTGGCCCCGTCTGTCCCGATCGTCACGCGCTCGGTGCCCACCATCAGGGTCAGCGCGCCGGAGGGCAGACGTTCGGGTTCGGAGTTCGCTGTTGCACGGCAATCGAATGACACGAGAAAGAGCCATTCCATGTCGTCATGCATTTCCCTTGTCCTGAACTGGCCGTGCCACTGCTTCTGCCAGTCGGGCTGCAATTCCCGGTTAGGATCGATGGGAAAGGCATCTGTCTGACTGAATGCGGACTCCGGTCCGTACAAGGGCCGGATACAGACGCTGGCCCGCGACTTCTCCAGCCGGATCCCGTTTCCCTCCCAGGGCTTCATCTTGTGGTCGGCATGGATATTCCATTCGAACCGGCGGGGAACGGTGGAACGCAGGCGGTCGTGCACCAGCAATGTGCCCGGACGCAGATACAGCAGGGTTCTCCGGGCCTCCTGCAGTTCCCCCCGGTAAGCCTGTGTGGCGTTCCCGGTCACGGCATCGTAGCCGGGACAACTGACGAAACGCTCGAGATTTCCCTGTGCCGACAGGTCGTCCCATGGCTGACCCTTGCCGCCATCGTAGGTAATGGCGTTGTGGGCAACGGTCTGGGTTGTCCAGGCAAGGTGATGACGGGATCTGAAGGTGTCGTAATACCCGGAGTCGATGGCCAGCGGCTGCTGACGACCATTGATGATGAAGCTGTTCTGGTCAGCGTGACTGTGATTGAAGGAACCGTAGGGACTGGACTTGAAATAGATCGAGAACCGGTCGGGATCAGCCAGGTCACTGTGCATTGCCACCCAGCCGATGGACGGAAAGATCGCTAAATCCGGGAGTCCCTCAATGGTCGCGGTGGACCTGTCGATAGCTGCCGGCGGGGCGCCGGCGCCGAGCAGGAAAGTCCAGCTCGCGAACTCCGCCTCCAGCTCCGGCAGTTCAGCGTCGTTCCGGACAAGCAGATCGCGCCACGCGGCGTAGAGGTGCCCGGTTTGCGGCAGGCGCGTCCGCTCGAAGAGCATCCGGATGGTCTCGGTCCAGAGCAGCGGCTTGAAGTCTTCCGCGCCATCGCCGAAGCCGCTGGTGGGGGAACCGGGCGGGATGATGTACTGCAGGAAGTTGCCTGCCTGTCGCGTCCATCCCGAACTGAAGTAGTCAGCACCCGTGACGTTGCGGATGGTGTCCCAGTACTGCAGGTTGTTCAGCATGTCCCAGGTGGCGTAATTGATGCCATTTGAGTAGCCACCATCATCGCCCCCCCAGGGGTTTCCAAATCCGGAGAAGACCGGATAGGTGGCGTTGAACCAGCTCTGCGCGCGGGGTGTTTCACCAGCCATGATCGTGGAGATCGCGAGAATGCCAAGGGCATGGCGGAAACCGTGCGAATTGTATGGATAGGCAGCGAGTGCACGGCTCTCGTCGACAACGAACTTGTCAAAGGTCTGCTGCACGCGGTTCTCGATCGCGGCGAGCATGCTGGTGCGTTCAATCACATCAAGCGCGTCGTACATGACGTCATAGGTGGTCGCGAGGGCGATGGCGATCCGCAGGTTCAGCAGGTCCGCAACCTCATCCGAGGTGATGCCGAGGGGGTCCAGACTGGTCAGCCAGTTTGCGGCAGCGCGCGCTTCCGCCAGCCCCTGATCGCCCTCCCTGAGGTTCCGTGTGACGACCCAGACCAGCAGGCCCTGATACGTCTGGCGCATGACCCGATTGACCGAGGCGCGGATGTTGCGCCGCAGTTGAACCAGCTGCTCCTGTGACAGCTGCGCCGCACCCGACCGCGACAGGGGCCCATCCATTTCCGGAAACTCGGTGTTGCCCGTTTGCAGTTGATCCAGCACCGCATCGAAGTACGGACGCTTCCAGCCGATGTAGGCATCCGCGATCATGAGTGAGCGTTGGGGGTCTGGCGGCAGCAGTCTTGGTCGTCCCCGACCTGCGGCAATGCGGAACGCGCCAGCGGGACTCATGACCTGCCTGACGGGAGTCCTCGACTCGATCTCGAACCGGCGCTCGTTCGACCAGTTGTCCGCGTCGGCATATGCCCCCCAGCGGCGCACACGCCAGGAATGGGTGCCTGGGGGGAGTGGCCTGTCGAGTGCGAGGATATTGGTTGAAGACAGTCTTCGTACCAGTGGTCCATCTTCGAGCTTGATGAAGACTTCATAGACGTCGCCCGATTCCATTTTCCTCCATCGGAATGAAGGCGGGTTCTCCGAAGGTCTGGCGCCATCAGGTGGATAGGGCCGCATTTCCCTGTCGTCGACGGGGGTCAGCCAGTCGGTGATATCTGAAGCTGATCGGGGTGAATCATCCGTCGTGCGCTGCTGGGAATGGGACACACTGGCGAATGCGAGCAACAGCAATGCAGCCATGCCGGACCACGCGGATCTGGTGATTCTATGGGCGTTCCGATCAGGCAACATGCGGTACCTCCAACATGATGGCTCCGGGCAACCTGTATCAATCGCGGTATTAGATTACCTGAGGTTGCGTCGGCGGCAAAGTGTCTTACGTTGCGTAAGTCAGTACGATGCTTGTCCGGGTCGGGATCACATGGTACGCCCGCGCAACCCAAATCCCCCGACGTGCAGGCAGGACACCATGGCCGAAGAACAGACAGCTCCCCAGATCCGCATCAACGCCCAGTACATCAAGGACCTGAGTTTCGAGAACCCGAATTCACCCGCAGTACTGGCGGAGCCGCCGAAGGATACCGGCCTGAACATCAACGTGAATGTGGAGGCCGCGCAGCTCGAAGGCGCAACGTTCGAGGTCGTGATCAAGTTCGATATCCAGGCCAGTTCCGGCGAGACCACGATCTTCATCATCGACCTGACCTATGCGGGCGTCTTCACGCTGGTCGGCATTCCGCAGGAACAGATCGAAGCTGCCTGCCTGATCGAATGTCCGCGTCTGATCTTCCCCTTTGCCCGTCGGGTGATCGGTGACCTCACGCGCGACGGTGGCTTCATGCCGCTGCTGCTCGACCCGATCGACTTCATGCGCCTGTACCAGCAGAACCGCCAGCAGCAGGCCGCGGCACCCCAGGCGACGCAGTGATCAGTCGGACGCCCTGGCACGATCGATCTCCCGCAGCAGGGCGTCGATCCTGCGCCATTCCTGCGTCTGGCACATGATCCAGATGCAGCCCCTGACGTCGATCCGGTCTGGGGCGGCGAGCCGCATCGTCACCTCATAGGTCTCCCCGTCCTCCGGATTGAACATCGCCCCGCTGATCACGTCGCCACGTGCATCAAGGTCGCTGAAGATGCGCACGTCGCGCGGTCCGTCCGTCGCCCATGACCAGATCACGGTGCCGCAGGCCCGCGCGACCTCTGGCCGGGCCGGATCACAGGGCGCGATGCGCACCAGGGCCCCCATGCCCGGCGTGGCCCAGATGCCCGACAGTCCGGGCGCACCGTCTTCGGGGATCGGGGCTGCCCCGCCGCTGAGCGTTGCGCCGATGATCAGGACCAGCGCGCCTGTCACCCGACGGAGGCGTCCGCGTCTGGTGACCCTCCCGTCACCTGCAATCGCATCCCCTGCTTCCGGCTGCCCTGCCCCTCCCGCGGCGTTCCGTCGGAATGTGTCGGCGTAGTCGGGATGTTCCGTTCCCATCAGCCGGTCCCAGAAGGTGAAGTACAGCCCGTAGTTCCAGCGGCCGCAGGCATGGTGCAGGTCATGGTGCGTCGGGGTGGTGATCCAGCGCGCGACCGGCCAGTCGACCCAGCCACGGGGCATGATCTCTACCCCGCAATGGCCGATCACGTTGCGCGCCATCATGTGGCTGAGGAAGATGATGATGGTCACGCTGTCGACAGGGACCAGCAGCAGGAACAGGGGCAGGAACACGGCCTCCGCCACAGCCTCCGGCGGTGCGAAGGCGTAGGCCGCCCAAGAGGTCGGGGTAACCGACCAGTGGTGGGTCAGGTGCGCCAGACGGAACAGTGGGCGCAGGTGCATCGCCCGATGCAGCCAGTAGAACCAGGCATCGTGGGCCAGGACAATCATCAGGACCTGCAGCGCGACCACCGCAGCACCCGAACTCTCGCTGATCCGGATCAGGTCCATCTGCATCAGGCACCAGACCAGCAGGAAGCCGTTCAGGGAGAAGATCAGCGCGGTAAGGACCGACCATCCCACTTCCCGCAGCATGTCCCGGTTCGAGGCACGTCGGCGCTGAATGCGATAACGTTCCAGCCGACTGCGCAACAGGCGCAGCAGCACGAAGGCGGCACCGGCGAACAGGAAGTAGCGCGCGGCGTCGGAGGCGAAGATCAGCGGCCATACTTCGGGAAAGTGACTGAGGGCTTCGGTACCGGACATTTTCTTCTGGCTCCATCGTTGACTGTTTGACGATGAAGCCACTGTGCGGTGGGCGCGGCCTGATGGCCTGTCGATCCCGAGATCGGCCTGATGAATCAAGGAATCGGAGAGCTTTTTCAGGAATCGGCGATGTTTTCCCGGCGGTACGCGGTGGGTGTTGTGCCGGTAATCTCCCGGAACGCCCGGTTGAAGGGGCCAAGTGATCCGTATCCCAGATCCATCGCGATGGTCAGCACGGGTGTCCGGGCCAACTCGGGATCAGCCAACCTCTTCTGCGCCTCGGCCACCCGATGCACATTCAGGAATGTGTTGAAGTTCCGGTATCCCAGATCCCGATTGATGTGGGAACGCAGCCGATGCTCGGTGACACCCGCCTTTGCCGCGAGACCCGCAACGGTCAGCCCCGACTGCCACAGACCGCCGGAATCGATGAAGGCGCGGAGCGGACCGGCAACCCTGTCGTCAGGTGGGCCGGGCTTTTGGCCCGGTGTGACCCGCGGGACCTGTTGTGGGGACTCCACCGGATCGATGGTCAGGAAGGACACGCCGAACAGCAAGGTCAGAGCGAGGATGGCACCCGCATTGACCGGCGTCAGCAGGGCCAGCATCTCCGGCTCCGTGACGACCAGTTCGACCAGCAGAACCGATGTTACCTGCAGCACCATCATCGCCACGGCAATCAGCCGCCACCTCCGGCGCCGCTCCATCAGGTCATCACGGCGGCCCGCGAGGGTTCTGAACACCGCATGCGACAGCATCAGCAGCCCGACGATGCGTTGCAGGGTCACCAGTGCGGGTCGCAAGTCCTCCGGCAGGGTGGCGAAGGCAAGGGCCTGCATGGCCGCCAGCAATGCCAGAGCGGCAATGCAGACGCGCACATGGCGAAACGCGTCATCAAAGGCTGTCATGACCACCGCCCAGACCGCAAAGGGAATGGTCGGGGCAAGGCCGAGCAGCAGCAGCCGGAACAGGCCCTTGTCGGGTGCGAGCGGATCGCCGCCGCTCAGGAGCAGGTAGGCGGTAGTGCAGGCGATCAGGATGACGAGCAGCCAGGTGAGCGACTGACGCGGTTGCCGAACGACCAGTGTTGCAGCAATCAGGGCGAAAGCCCCCATCGCCAGCAGGCGCAGTACTGTATCGGCACTTTCGGTCACGGTTCGGTCCTGAGGCTTTGCTTGACGGTTCAGCTTTGGCGCGGGGAGACTGTCGTTTCAATCGGTTTGTGACGTGGGGGGGGACGGGATGTCAGATGCTTCGATGGATGAATTGCTCAGGCTCGGCGCCGAAGTCGGCGAGATGCTGAAGGCGCGGGGAGAGCGTGTGGCCGTTGCGGAATCGTCGGCTGGCGGGCTGATTTCCGCCGCATTGCTGGCCGTGCCGGGGGCGTCGGGTTACTTCCGGGGCGGCGCGGTGATCTACAACCGGACCTCGATCAGGGAACTGACGGGGCTGGATATTCGGGCGTTGATGCAGACCGGTGTGCGGTCAAGTTCCGAACCCTTCGCGGCCTGCCTCGCGGAAGCGGTGAAGACCAACATGCGCGGCGACTGGGGGCTGGCGGAAACCGGTGCGGCGGGTCCGACCGGCAACGGATATGGTGACGCTGCCGGGCACAGCTGCTGCGCCGTTGCCGGTGCGCAAACCGTCAGACGCACGCTGGAGACGGGTGACAGTGACCGGGCGGCGAACATGATCCGCTTTGCCATCGCCGCGCTGACCCTGTTCCGCGAGGAACTGGCTGCCGCGCCGCCAAAGGCGGATTGAGGAGCAGGGCCGGGAGCAAGGCTTCGGCCTGTTCCATCCCTCTGCCCCGCCCGGTGGCGTCGGAACCGGATCAGGTCTGTGGCCGGAGCATCCCGAACCGGGTGTCGCGGTCGCTCGGGATCTTCATGATGCCATTGGCGCGCAGCACCGGCTGATCCTCCACCAGCAGCATGGCGTTGCAGAACACCATGCGCGGGGTGGCGCGGACGACCTCCGTCCGGCCCTCCACCCACTGCCCGGTCAGGACAGGGGCCAGGAAGTCGCAGTTCAGGTTGATGGTGGGGAAGAACTTCTGCTGTTTCAGCGCAACGGCGGAACCGAACCCGATCTGCACATCGACCAGGGTCGCCAGCATGCCCCCGTGACAGGTGCGGGTCGGATTCAGATGCTTCTCCGCCACCCGGAAACCCAGGTGTGCCTCCCCATCCACGATGCGGCCGAAGATCGGGCCGACCAGTCCGAACAGGCCGTCCTGTACGCCGAAGACCTTGAACCCCTCCGGTGCGTCATGTTCTTGCTCTGGTGTCACTGAAACAGCTCCTTCGGGTCCAGCGCGTTGGGATCGCCATTGCGCGGCAGTTTGAAGATTCCTGCGGCGCGCGCGATCAGCGTGCCGTCCTGCTTGATGATCCGGCAGTCGGTGAAGACCGTGCTGCCGCCCCGCTTCAGCACCTCGGTCCGGCCCTGAACCCAGTCGCCGGCGACAGCGGGTGCCAGGAAGTCGACGTTGATGGAAACGGTCGGAATGAACAGACCGGTATCGAGCTGGTAGTTCAGCGACGAATTGAGCTGCATGTCCACCAGGGTCATCAGCATGCCGCCATGCAATGTACCACCCGCATTGGTGTGGCGCGGCTCGACCCGGATGCCGAGGATCAGATAGCCGTCCTCGTCACGCCAGAACATCGGGCCGTTGCCTTCGATAAAGGGCGCAGGCAGTCGGGCGGGGCGGAAACCCGCAGGTACGTCTTCAGTCATTTCTGAGATAGCTCCGTCAGGCGACCCGGGGGGCGACGTCGGCCATGAAGGCCGCCATCCGGTCCGTGGTTTCTCCGGCGCTGCCGGCCGTGAAGTTCAGCATCAGGTCGCCGAACCCCTGTTGTTTCATCTCGCCGATGTCATTGGCAATGGCATCCGCCGAACCCGTCAGGATCATGCGGTCGCCTTCCTTGTTCCGCACCTCCTCGCCCAGATTGTACCAGTGGCTCCAGTAGGCGAGGTCCAGCGTGGCAAGGTCACGCCCTTCCTCATCCGCGATCCCCTTCAGCCGATCAAGGCGTCCCGCGATGCGGGCATGGGTGTCCATGGGGAAGCGGGGGTTGTTGCCGATGGGGTACCAGCCGTCGCCGACCCGGACGGCACGGCGCAGGGCCGGTGCGCTCTCGCCCCCGGTCCAGATCGGCACGCCGGGTTTCTGCACCGGATTGGGCAGCACGGAAACGTTCCGGAAGTTCACGTACTTGCCCGCGTGACTGACCGTCGGGGCGGACCAGACCTTGCGAAACACCTCGATATATTCATCGGTCACCGCGCCGCGCTCCGCGTAGGGGGGCAGTTCCAGCGCCTCGAACTCCTCCTCCATCCAGCCCGCACCGCAGCCGAGCGTCATGCGCCCGCCGGAGAGCTGGTCGATGGTGGCGACCATCTTCGCGGTCAGCAGTGCCGGGCGGTGCGGCACCACCATGACGGAGGTCAGCAGCCGCAACCGGCTGGTCATTGCGGCGATGAACGACAGGGCCACCAGCGTGTCCATGCATTCGCCGTTGGCGGTGCCGGGAAAGGATCCGTCCGCGCTGTAGGGATAGGTGCTGTCGATCGCCACCGGAATGACGACATGGTCCGGGACCACGATGTGGCTGAAGCCCAGGCTTTCCCCCGTGGTCGCGATCTTGCGCAGGCTGTCGCTGTTTGCCAGCGGCCCGCGCGTGAACCATGCGAAACCGTAATCCATGTTCGCCTCTTCCGCGTATGTTGTGCAAAGCAGGGGCAACAATAAGGCGCGCTCAGCGTCGGGAGAACCCATGATTATCCCAACCGAGGAACGCTCATTCATCAAGGACCGGCCAGTCGGTCGCCTGGGCACGGCGGATGGGGCCGGATTTCCGCATGTGGTCCCGGTCTGTTTCGCCATTGCGGGCAACACTGTCTTCATCCCGATCGACGAGAAGCCGAAGCGTGGCGATCCGCGCGATCTCAAGCGCCTGCGCAACGTCATGGAGAATGAGCGGGTCTGCCTGATGATCGACCGCTACGCAGATGACTGGTCGGATCTCGGCTGGGTCATGCTGCGGGGCAGGGCACGGGTGGAACCGGTCGCGGCGGAGCTGCACATGGCCATCGAACTCCTGCGCGCCCGCTATCCCCAATACCGCGGGATGGCGCTGGCGCAGCGGCCCATGATCATCATCGACGTGGAACTGTGCACGAGCTGGGGCGACCTGTCCGTCCAGTCGTCAATGAGTGTGCCCGCCGACTGAACACCGCCCCATTCACTTCCCCGCAGTGCCGCATTGTTCCAGTATGTGGCGGACATGCACCGGGGGAGGCGACAGAGATGGGCAACGCGGAACAGAAGTCTGCAACTGAGGCAACACGCGCCGCGCACGAGCGGCTGCGCGCGCGACTGGACTTCGACCAGTCGGATGATTTCGCCAATGCCGCGCGCGGACTGGTGGAGGCGGTGCCGGACGGAGGGGTGGTGAAGACCGAGGGCGGCACGGTGGTCTGGAACCTGCCGGCCTATGACTTCCTGGAAGGCACGGAGGATATTCCGACCGTCAATCCCAGCCTGCTGCGCATGGCGCGGCTCAACATGGCCAACGGCCTGTTCAGGGTGGTGGACCGTGTCTGGCAGGTCCGGGGCATGGACCTGGCCAACATGACAATCATCGAAGGCGCGACCGGGCTGATCATCATCGACTGCATGACGACGGCGGAGGTCGCGCAGGCGGGTCTGGAACTCTATTACCGCCATCGCCCGCGCGTGCCGGTGAAGGCCGTCTTCTATACCCACAGCCATGTCGATCACTATGGCGGCGTGAAGGGCATCGCCACGCAGCAGGCGGTGGATGCGGGCGAATGCGACATCTACGCGCCTGACGGCTTCATGGAGGCCGTTGGCGGGGAGAACGTGCTGGCCGGGAATGCCATGAGCCGGCGGGCGCAGTTCCAGTTCGGTCCGCTGCTGCGGCCCGGACCGCAAGGGCAGGTGGATGCTGGGCTGGGCAAGGTCACGGCCCGTGGCCGTGTCACCCTGCTGGCGCCCACGCATCTGATCCGGGAAGCGGTGGAGCGCCACGTGGTGGATGGCCTGCAGGTGGATTTCCATCTGGCCCCGGGCACCGAGGCCCCGGCGGAGATGCACATGTTCTTCCCCGAACTGGGGGTCCTGAACATGGCGGAGAACGCGACGCCGCTGCTGCACAACTTCTGCCCCCTGCGCGGTTCCGAAGTCAGGGACCCGCGCATCTGGTCGTACTACCTGGCGGACGCGGTGGAGAAGTTCGGCAGCCGGACGGAGGCGCTGATCTGCCAGCATCACTGGCCCACGTGGGGATCGGAGAACATCGTGGCGTTCCTGGAACGTCAGCGCGACCTCTACAAGTACATCCACGACCAGACCGTGCGCCTGATGAACCATGGCTGGCGTCCGGCGGAGATCGCGGAGGTGCTGGACATCCCGCCCTCGCTTGCCACAGACTTCCGGATGCGGGGCTACTACGGATCGGTCAGCCACAATTCCAAGGCGGTCTTCCAGCGCTACCTGAGCTGGTATGACGGCAATCCGGCGAACCTGAACCCGCTGCCGCCGCGCCACGCCGCCGTGAAGTACGTCGATTACATGGGCGGTGCGCCGGAGGTGCTGGCCCGCGCGCAGGCCGATTTCGACAATGGCGAATACCGCTGGGTGGCGCAGGTGCTCTATCACGTGCTGTTCGCGGACCCGGACAACGAAGCGGCGAAACATCTGGCCGCCGATGCCTTCGAACAGCTCGGCTATCAGGCGGAGTCGGCGACCTGGCGCAACGCCTACCTCTATGCCGCGCAGGAACTGCGCCACGGAGTGATGAAGCTGCCGCCGCGCCCGATCCTCAGCCCCGACCTGCTGGGGGCGGTATCGACCGACATCCTGTTCGACTTCATTGCCGTGCGGCTGGATTCATCAAAGGCCATCGGCAAGCGCTGGCAGGTGAACTGGAACCTGAGCGACCGGGATGAAAAGGTCTGTCACACCCTCAGCAACGAGACACTGACCCAGTTGATGGGCAAGGTGGCGAAGGCACCGGCGGCGACCGTGACGACGACGCGCGAAGTGCTGGTCGGCCTGATCGTCGGCAAGGTCTCCGTTGCAGATGCCGTCACCTCGGGCGCGCTGGGCATCGATGGCGACCGCGCGGTGATCGAGGACCTGTTCGACATGCTCGATACCTTCGGCATGCAGTTCGACATCCTGACCCCCGGACCAGGTGTGCCCGGCCCGGACTGAAGCCGCGACCGCAATGTATCAGTGGGCACCCGTATCAGGTACGGGTGCGGCATCTGTTGTTGTATTCGGCCTTGCCGGTTCACCCTCATCCCGGCCTTCCCCCGTCGAGGGGGAAGGGGGGAGCAGGCGTCCCGGAATCGGCTGTATCTCAGCCCTTGGGATAGCCGAGTGTCGCCAGTGATTCCCGGACCTCGTCGATGATGGCGGGGTCGTCGATGGTGGCGGGGGTCTTGAAGTCGACGCCGTCGGCGATCTTCTGCATCGTGGCGCGCAGCACCTTGCCGGAGCGGGTCTTGGGCAGGCGTTTCACGGCGGTCACCAGCTTGAAGGCCGCGACGGCACCGATCTGCTGACGCACCATGGCGACGCAATCACGCTCGATGTCCGCCAGAGGCTTCTCGGCACCGGCCTTCAGCACGATCACACCCAGCGGTAACTGGCCCTTCAACTGGTCCTCGACACCAAAGACAGCGCACTCTGCCACGTCCGGGTGCTGCGACAGCACTTCCTCCATCGCGCCGGTGGAGAGGCGATGCCCGGCGACGTTGATGACATCATCGGTGCGCGACATGATGTAGATGTAGCCATCCGCGTCGATCATGCCCGCGTCACCGGTGTTGTAGTAACCGGGATAGGCCGCGAGATAGGCGGACTTGAAGCGCTCGTCGGCGTTCCAGAGCGTCGGCAGGGAGCTTGGCGGCAGCGGCAGTTTCACCGCGATCGCCCCCATCTGCCCTGCGGGGACCGGGTGCCCGCCCTCATCCAGAGCATGGATCTCGTAACCGGGAACGGCGCGCGTCGGGCTGCCGTACTTCACCGGCAGCGGCTCGATCCCCATCGGGTTGATGGCCATGGGCCAGCCGGTTTCCGTCTGCCACCAGTGGTCGATCACCGGCACCTTGAGCTGGTTCTCGGCCCACTGGATGGTGTCGGAATCGGCGCGCTCTCCGGCCAGGAACAGGATGCGGAACTTCGACAGGTCGTACTTGCCGATGAACTCGCCGTCCGGGTCCTGCTGCTTGATCGCGCGGAACGCGGTCGGCGCGGTGAACATCACCCGCACGTCGTGGTCGGCGATGACCCGCCAGAAGGTGCCCGGATCGGGCGTCCCGACGGGCTTGCCCTCGAACAGGATCGTGGTCGCACCATGCAGCAGCGGCGCATAGACGATGTAGGAATGGCCAACGACCCAGCCGACATCGGATGCGGCCCAGAATGTCTCCCCCGGGTTGGCGTCATAGAGGTTCTTCATCGACCACTTCAGCGCCACGGCATGACCGCCGTTGTCGCGGATCACGCCCTTGGGCTGGCCGGTGGTGCCGGAGGTATAGAGGATGTAGAGCGGATCCGTTGCCTGCACGGGCACGCAGTCGGCGGGGGAAACCCCCTGCAGCGCATCGGCCCAGAGCATGTCGCCTTCCCGTACCTCGAAATCCGGGACCTGCTCGCGCGGGAAGATGATGCAGCCGTCCGGCTTGTGCTTCGACAGGTCGATCGCGCCATGCACCAGCGGCATGTATTCGATCACCCGCCCCGGCTCCAGCCCGCAGCTTGCCGTCACGATCAGCTTCGGCGTGGAATCGTCGATGCGGGTGGCCAGTTCGTTGGGGGCGAAGCCGCCGAAGACGACCGAGTGCACGGCACCGATGCGGGCACAGGCCAGCATGGCCACCGCAGCCTCCGGGATCATCGGCATGTAGATGATGACCCGATCACCCTTCTCCACACCACGCGCCTGCAAGGCACCGGCAAAATGCGCGACACGGTTCAGCAGTTCCTTGTAGGTGAACTTCTGCACCGTCCCGGTGATCGGGCTGTCATGGATCAGCGCCACCTGATCGGCCCGCCCGCCTGCCACATGCCGGTCCAGGCAATTGTGGCAGGTGTTCAGTTCGCCGCCGGCGAACCAGCGGGTGAAGGGCGCATTGCTGTCGTCCAGGACGGTGTCGAAGGGCCTGAACCAGTCGATGCCCTTCGCGGCCTCCGCCCAGAAGCCTTCCGGATCGGCCTTCCAGCCGTTGTAGACGTCATCATATGCACCCATGACCCTTACTCCGCCGCCGTCTGTGCCGTGGGCAGGGTGTAGTCCTTGAACTGCTCCCTCAGGGTCGTCTTCTGGATCTTGCCCGTGGCGGTATGCGGGATCTCGTCCACGAACTGCACGTCGTCCGGCATCCACCATTTCGCGATCTTGCCGTCCAGGAACGCCATCACGTCGTCCTTGGAGACATCCCTGCCCGCCTTCTTCACGATGCAGAGCAGGGGGCGTTCATCCCATTTCGGATGATAGACGCCGATGACGGCGGCTTCGGCCACGTCCGGGTGGCCCATGGCGGCATTCTCCAGATCGATGGAGCTGATCCATTCACCGCCGGACTTGATGACGTCCTTGGCGCGGTCGGTGATGGTCATGAAGCCGTCTTCGTCCAGGGTCGCGACGTCGCCGGTATCGAACCAGTTGCCGTTGTCCAGCACGTTGCCGCCCTCGCCCTTGAAGTAGCCGCTGGTGATCCAGTAGCCGCGGGTCAGCAGGTTGCCGAAGGCGACACCGTCGCGCGGCAGTTCATTGGCTTCGTCGTCGGTGATCTTCAGTTCCACGCCATAGATCACGCGACCCTGCTTGGCCTTGAAGGGCAGCTGCTCCTCGAACGGCAACTGCTCGATGGCCCTGGTCATGACGCCGGTGGTGCCCAGCGGGCTCATCTCCGTCATGCCCCAGGCATGGATCACGGTGACGTCGTACTTGGTCTCGAAGGTACGGATCATGGACGCCGGCGCGGCAGAGCCGCCGATGACCGTGCGGTTCATCTCGGGCAGGCCCAGGCCATGCTCCTCCATGTAATTCAGCAGCATCAGCCAGACCGTCGGCACGCCCGCCGACATGGTGACCTTCTCGTCAGCCATCAGGTCATAGACCGACTTGCCGTCCAGGTCCTTGCCGGGCAGCACCAGCTTGGCACCGCACATCGGCGCAGCGTAGGCCAGGCCCCAGGCGTTGGCATGGAACATCGGCACGACCGGCAGGACGGTGTCACGCGACGACAGGCCGAGGCAGTCGCCCATGCAGGCGGCGAAGCTGTGCAGCACGGTGGAGCGGTGCTGGTACAGCACGCCTTTCGGGTTGCCGGTGGTGCCGGAGGTGTAGCAGAGGCTGGAAGCCGTCTTCTCGTCGAACTCCGGCCATTCGAACTCGGTGGTCTCCGCGGCCAGCAGATCCTCGTAGCAGTAGACGTTCTCCAGCGTGGTCTGGGGCATGTGATCGCTGTCCGTCATGATGACGAAACCCTTCACACTCGTCAGTTCCGACTGCACCTTCTCCAGCAGCGGCACGAAGGTCAGATCGACGAAGATGAACTGATCTTCGGCATGGTTCGCGATGTAGACGACCTGCTCGGGGAACAGGCGCGGGTTGATCGTGTGCAGCACCGCGCCGAGGCCGGAGACACCATAGTAGCACTCGAAGTGGCGATGGGTGTTCCAGGCCAGGGTGCCGATCCGGTCCCCCAGCTTCACGCCCAGGCGGGTAAGGGCGTTGGCCAGCTGCTTGGAGCGCTTGTGGGCATCCGCGTAGGTATAGCGGTGGATGGGGCCTTCGACGGTGCGGGTCACGATCTCCGTCCGCCCGTGATAGGTGGCGGCATAGTCGATCAGTGTGTGGATCAGAAGCTGCTTTTCCTGCATCAGCCCGAGCATCGTTTCATCCTCCCATGAGACACCAGACAGGCCGCCATCAAGGCGCCCGCGAAATTGGCGCGGAACATACGCGAGCGACAGGGACGGTCAAGCATTCCGGGGTCGCAGCCTGCGGCGCATCGGGGGATACCGCCTGATCTGTCGCGGAGACGAAAGAATGCTGGGTTATCGATATCGCTGAAACAGGTCATGCTGCCGCGCTCTGGAAAAAGGGGGGAAACGAATGACAACCGGAACACGACTGACGGGGATGATGAAATGCGTGGCGACAACTGCCGCCGCAGGACTGATGGCGGTAACCCTGTCGGGGACTGCGCAGGCCGCGGACCCGCTGCCGATCGTCTTCGTCCACGGCGACAGTGACAGCGCTTCCGCCTGGATCGTGCAGAAATGGCGTTTCGAGTCCAATGGCTATCCGCGCGACCGGATGTTCGCGGTGGATCTGGATCATCCGGGTGCACGTTCCGACGATACGGTGGCGCAGGAGAATCGGTCATCGACCACCGACGTCGCCGCGCAGCTCGCCGGGTTCGTGGCGCGTGTGAAGCTGGAGACCGGGGCCGACAAGGTCATCATGGTCGGCAACTCGCGTGGCTGCCAGACCATCCGGAACTATGTGCAGAACGCGGGCGGCGCGGCCAATGCGGCGGCGCTGATCCTTACCGGTTGCGTGCATCACGGCGTGTTCGTCGCGCCGGGGGCGGTCATGGGATCGGAATACAATGGCGCCGGAACATTTCTCTCCGGTCTGAACGCCGTCAGCGAAGTGGTACCCGGCCTGCCGACCGTGACCATCCGTTCCGACAGGTTCGACCTCTATGCGCAGCCCATGGGGGACTTCATCGGGCGTGCGGGACAGCCGACCGGTGCGACCTACGCGAATGCCGAACTGCGTGGCGCGACCAATATCGTGCTGGACGGCGTTGACCACCGGGAGACGGCCTATTCGACCCGGGCCTTCCACGAGATCTTCAAGGTGGTTGCAGGCCACCCGACATTTTCCGCTGCGGTCAGACCGGAGGAAACGCCGGTCCTGAACGGGGAAGTCTCCGGCTGGGCTGCGGACCGTCCGACCAACCTGGCGCTGGTTGGTGCGAAGGTCAGCGTCTTCGAGACCGATCCCGAAAGCGGTGCGCGGATGGGTGAGCCGGTGCATGAGCAGACCATCGGTGAAGATGGCATGTGGGGACCGTTCGCGGCGAAGAACGACCAGCCCTATGAATTCCGCATCCAGGCCGAGGGCTATCCGGTCCACCATATCTATCGCTCTGCCTTCCCCCGTTCATCCGATCTGGTGAACCTGCGTCTCTATCCGCAGGCCAGGGAGGCCGAGGGGCAGGCGGGGGCGCTGCAGATGATGCGTCCGCGCGGCTACTTCGGTGCCGATGACACCGTGACCTTCAACGGGGAGCGGGCGAGCGGCCTGAACGATCACGAGGTGCCGAATGGCTGGAAGGTCTGGATCACCTTCCCGGAATCCTCCGGCCAGACGGTTGTCGGTCGCTTCGCCGACGGGGATGTCGACGAGACCATTGCCGCCAAGGCATGGCCCGTGGATGGCCACGTTGCCTGGATCGAACTGACCTACTGAGGCACGGGCAGGGGGCGGCGCGTGCCAGTGCCGTCCCAGCTGCCTCACGGCCTTCCGGTTCAGTAGCGGCCGGTATAGGCGCTCATCAGGTCCTGGCCTTCGCCTTCCTTTTCCTCCAGACGGAAGATCGTCTGCAGATGCACCTCGTCGGGGCCGTCATAGATACGGAACGCCCGGGCGGTGGCGAGCGCGTCGGCGAAGGGCGCATCCTCCGTGACGCCCATGGCACCGAAGATCTGGATGCCGTGGTTGCAGATGTCGTGATAGGCGCTGGCGACGGCGACCTTGATCAGGGATACGTCCTTGCGGGCCGCCTTGTTGCCCTCCCGGTCCAGCCGCCAGGCGGTGCGCTGCACCAGCAGCCGCGCCTGCTCCAGCGCCAGCCGGGATTCGGCGATGGCCGCCTGCACGGAGCTGTATTCGCGGATGGTCTTGCCGAAGGTGCTGCGACGGCCGGCACGCTCCACCATCAGCCGGATCAGCACCTCGCAGCGGCCGATGGCCCGCATGCAGTGATGCACCCTTGCCGGACCCAGCCGTGCCTGGCCGATCAGGAAACCGGCGCCTTCCTCTCCCAGCAGGTTGGCGACAGGCACTTCCACATCCTCGAACAGCAGTTCGGTGTGGGGGGTGCGGTGATCCATGTGGTTCAGCACCGAAAGGCTGCGCACGACGGTGATGCCCGGCGTGTCCTTCGGCACGATCAGCATGGAATGCTGCCGTCCGCGCGGCGCGTCCGGGTTGGTCACGCCGACGACGATCAGCAGCTTGCAGTCGGGGTTGGCTGCACCGGTCGCGAACCACTTGCGGCCATTGACGACATAGGTGTCGCCCCGCCGTTCCATCCGCGTCGCGATGTTGTTCGCGTCTGACGAGGCAACGTCCGGCTCCGTCATGGCGAAGGAGGACCTGACCTGGCCCAGCAGCAGCGGTGCCAGCCATTCCGCCTTCTGTTCCGGTGTGCCGAACATCTGCAGGATTTCCATGTTGGGCGTGTCGGGGGCGTGGCAGTTGAAGACCTCCGACGCCCAGCCGACGCGGCCAAGGATTTCCGCGATGGCGGCGAACTCCAGATTGCTCAGGCGCGTCCCCGGTTCGTCGTCCGCCAGCTGGGGCAGGGCCATGTTCCACAGACCCAGATCAAAGGCCTTCCGTTTCAGTTCGGCCAGCAGCGGGGGCGTCAGATCGTGGTCCCGCTCCGTCGCGGCCATGTAGGCACGGTTCCCCGGCAGAATGTCGTTCTGGAAGATTTCCTCGACCTGCGCGGCGATCTCCGTGGTTCTGCTGCTATGTTCGAAATGCAAGGCGTCCTCCCCGACGATTTGTGGTTCTACTTCAGAATTGATGGCAGCAGGTTAGACTGGCAGTCGATGGTCGTTTGCATTTGCGTCGGACAATCCTGCCAAAAACCAGGCTTGCACCACTAATGCATGTGTATTAGATTTTTCGCGAATGCAAGGCAAGGGCCTTGCTCCGGACATTGGGAATTTCGACGTGGATACCCGGGAACGCCTGCTTCTGACCGCTGAACGATTGATGGGCGAACGCGGCATCAACGGCGTCTCCCTGCGCGAGATCACGCGGGAGGCCGGGCAGAAGAACGCCTCCGCCCTGCACTACCATTTCGGGTCGCGTGACGGCCTGATCGAGGCCATCTTCGAGAAGCGGATGCGGTGCCTTGATGCCAACCGCATGAATCTGCTTGATCGGATGGAGCGGGAAGGTCGGCTGAACGACGTACGCTGCGTGGCGGAGGCCGTCTCCCTGCCCACGGCCGAGTTGCTGGATTCGACGGATGGCGGCGGCAACTACATCAAGTTCCTGACCGAGATGTTCCTCTCGACCGACGCCAACATCGATGACTTCGTGCGCGGCCGGCTCGACGGCGGACTGCGCCGGTCGTTCGAGATTCTCAAGACGCTGCTGCCCGAGATTCCAGAGACTGTACTGCGTCAGCGTTTCATCATCATGATGCGCGCAGGCACATTTGCCCTTGCCGATATCGACGTACACCGCAAACGTATGGAGGCGCAGGGCAAGCCCTTCGATCTGCAGCGGGCAATCGGGACCCTGATCGACATGTGGGTCGGCGGCGTTTCAGCGCCGTTGAGATCAACCGAAGCTAAGACAACCGGGCGCGAAGCCGCCTGACTGGCGGCTGGAATAACCGGGCATCCTGGGGAGGAGACCAGAGTTATGGGATACGAACGGATCAACGTGAAGCCGATCGCAGGTGCCCTGGGCGCCGAGATCGAAGGTCTGAACATGGCGGAGCCCATGGGCAACCAGGTGTTCCAGGAGGTGCATGACGCGCTGATGGAGCATCAGGTGATCTTCCTGCGGGACCAGCATGTCACGCCGGGGGAGCATGTGGCCTTCGCGCGTCAGTTCGGAACGCTGCATGTCCATCCCTACGCGCCCAACCTGGCAGATCATCCGGAAGTGCTGATCCTGAAGAGCTCGAAGGAGAACCGTTCCGCCGCGAATGCCTGGCACTCCGACGTGACGTTTCAGGAGGAGCCGCCGATGGGATCGATCCTGCTGGCGCGGCAGGTCCCCGACCATGGCGGCGACACCATGTGGGCCAACATGTACGCGGCCTATGAATCCCTCTCCGAGCGCATGAAGCGCTATCTGGACGGCATGACCGCGCTCAATACGGCAGGCCGGGCCAACTTCGAGAAGGCCTATGACAAGCAGGTCTCCGATGACCGGAAGCGGGAGATTCATGCGGACCGGAATTCGCTGGCCCCGGCGGAACACCCGGTGGTCCGGACCCATCCGGTGACGGGCCGGAAGGCGCTCTACGTCAATTCCATCTTCACCCAGAAACTGGTCGGCGTCTCCGGCAAGGAGTCCAAGGCGATCCTTGAGTTCCTGTTCGATCACCTGAAGAGGCCCGAGTTCACCTGCCGTTTCCGCTGGGAGGAAGGCTCCGTTGCTTTCTGGGACAACCGGTGCACGCAGCACTACGCCATCGCGGACTATGGTGATGCGACACGGGAAATGCACCGTGTCACGGTCAACGGCGACCGGCCGGTCTGAGGGAAGCACATGAACAATCAGAGTGAGACCGTTCCGGCGCCATCGCCGGAAGATGGTGAAGTGCCTGTCTCCGGCAACCCGTTTGTGCGCGCCCTGAAATGGATCGGCCTGACGATCGCGGTCGGGCTGGCACTCCATTCCATCTTCATTGCCTACTACGGTCAGTACGTTAACCCGGAGATGATACGTGCCGGTGCGCTGTTTCTCTGCGCTGTGGTGGTCGTGTTCACCTCCCCGCTGGCGAACGAGAAGTTCTTCAGCGGCTCGGTTCTCGGCACCCTTGCCTGGGTCATCGATTTCGCGCTGGCGGCCAATCTGGGGTTCGCCTGCCTCAACTTCCTGAACAAGATCGACGACATCGAGAACCTTGTCGTCAATTTCAGTACGCTGGACCAGTGGTCCGCGCTGATGGCCATCGTTGCCCTGCTGGAATTCACCCGCCGCACGTTCGGGCTGATTCTCGCCGCTGTCGGTGCGCTGAGCCTGCTCTACTGCCTGTTCGGTCAGGACCTGCCCTGGTTCTTCCGGCATTCGGGCTTCAGCCTGGAACTGACCATGGAGATCATCTGGTACGGCCTGCAGGGCGTCTTCGGATTCCCGACCGGAATCGTCGTGCTGCTGGTCTTCATCTTCATCGTCTTCGGCGCGTTGCTGGAAGGCACCGGTGCAGGCACCGTCATGATCCGCATGGCGCTTGCGGCGACCAGCCGGACTCGTGGAGGGCCGGCCCATTCGGCGATCATTGCATCATCGATCTTCGGCATGTCGTCGGGCAGTGTGACCGCGAATGTGGTGGGCACGGGCGCGGTGACGATTCCGCTGATCAAGAAGCGTGGCTTCAAGCCCGAGTTCGCGGGCGCGGTGGAGGCTGCGGCCTCGACGGGCGGTCAGCTCATGCCGCCGGTCATGGGCGCCGCCGCCTTCCTGATGACGCAGCTTGCGGGTGAGTCCTATCAGACGATCTGTATCGCGGCGCTGGTTCCCGCGTTGCTCTACTATGCCAGCCTGTTCGTCGCGACGGGGCAGGAGGCACGGCGCATCGGCCTGAAACCCTATCCCAAGGGCGAACGGCCGAAGATGGAGCGTGGCGATGGCCTGAAGTCGCTCATGTTCTTCCTGCCGCTGGTTGCCATCATCGTGACGCTCGGCATGGGGCGCTCCCCCAGCATGGCCGGCTTCTGGGCGGTCATCGTGACGATCATTTCCGCCTTTGCCCTCAATCCGGCCCTGCGCAAGGACCCGAAGCAGCTCATCGTCGCACTGGCCAAGGGCGGTGTCGCGGGCTCCCGCATCATGATGGCGGTCGGTTCGATCGGCGTCATGATCGGCGTTTTCGAGCTCACCGGTCTCGGCCTGAAGTTCGCGACGCAGGTCGCCCTGCTGGGCGAGCAGACGCTGTTCATCGCCCTGCTGCTGGCCGCCGCTTCATGCCTCGTGCTCGGCATGGGCATGCCGACACTTCCGGCGTACCTGATTGTCGTACTGGTGCTCGGCCTGGCGATGAAGAAGCTCGGACTGCCGGACCTGTCGGTGCATCTGTTCGTGTTCTACTTCGGTGTGCTGTCGGCGATCACGCCACCAGTGGCCTTGGCGGCGGTGGCCGCCGCGCCCATTGCGGGGGGAGAACCGATACGGACCGGCATCACCGCGCTGCGGCTGTCGCTGGTCGGGTTCATCATCCCCTTCGTCTTCGTCTACGAGCCCAGCCTGCTGCTGGTGTATGATGATTTCAGTCTCGCTGACTTCATCTGGATCCTGTTCAGGCTTTGCCTCGGAGTCTGGCTGCTGACCACGGCGATGAGCGGGTTCGAGATGAACCGGCTGCCCGCCTGGTCGCGACTGTTGCGCCTGGTCGCGGGTTTCGCGATGCTGGTCGTGATCTGGGAGTTGCAGGTGGCTGCGGTCGCGGTGGGTATCGCGCTGATCGTGATCGAGGCACTGAGGAGTAAACGCCAATCGGCTGAGGCAGAATCCGCCTCCGCCAATACCTGAGAAACATCCTAACCAACACAACAGGGAGGAGACTAGATGATGAACCGCAGAACAGTCATGAAGGGGGCCGCCGCATTCGCGCTGGCTGCCGGGCTTGCCACGGGGGCAGTTGCCGCAGACAAGAAGTTCCTGACGATGGACGGCTTCCCTGCCGGCTCGACACCGGGCCAGTTCGGGATCGCCTTCACCCAGATGATCCAGAAGAAGCTGCCCATCGAGATCCAGGTCTCGGTCGGCAAGCCGGCCACCAAGTCGGCCATCGACGCGGCGCAGGGCAAGGTCGACCTGTTCCTGACCTCGCCGACCATCAACCAGTTCATGCAGACCCAGACTGCGATGTTCAAGAAGGTCGATGCGGCGCCGGAGCTGAACAAGAACCTGCGTGGGTTCATCAACTACCCGCTCGGCCCGTACCACATCGTCGTCTATGAGGATTCCGGCATCAAGTCGATCGCCGACTTCAAGGGCAAGAAGGTCTTCCTGGGCCCGCCCGCCGGTGCCGCGACGACCGTTGCGACGCAGCTGGTCACGGGTGCCACCAATCTGGTTCCGGGGGAAGACTTCGATGTCGTGAAGTTCGACTGGAAGTCGGCGGAGACCGCGTTCCTGGATCGCCAGATGGATGTCTATATCGCCCCGACCACTGTGCCGAGCCCGTCCATCCAGCAGTTCGCCCTGGTTTCTCCGATCCGCATCCTGGGTCTGGATGAAGCGGCCTTCAATTCCGAACCGGTGAAGAAGGCCCTGTCCTATCCGGGCCGCACGATCGTCGATATCCCGAACGGCATCTATGACAATCAGGTCAACGAGGCGCCTGTGCGTACCGTCGGCTCGTGGGTCGGTCTGGGATCCAACAAGAATCTGGATGCGGACGTTGTCTACGACATGATGAAGACATTCTGGGAGAACATCGACGAGATCCACCAGACCGCGGATTGGATGAAGGTCATCAACCGGGATACCGCCCTGCTGGAGATGAACATCCCGCTGCATGTCGGTGCCTATCGCTACTACAAGGAACAGGGTTGGGACATTCCCGACCATCTGGTCCCGCCTGAGGCGAAGTAAGCGCCTCAGACGTCATGAGACCGGAAGGGGCGTGGCCGGTTCGCCGCGCCCCTTCTGTTTCGACCAACCACGAACCGAATGGATGCCGTTCGCGACCCTGGGGAGGGGAACCCATGCTTGATGCCAATCTGAAACGCATGTTCGAGGCGCGGTCGATCGCGATCATCGGCGCATCGGGTGACGCGACCCGCATCGGCGGTCGGCCGGTCGCCATGCTCAAGTCCCAGGGCTATGCGGGCGAGATCTATCCGATCAACCCGAAGCGCGACGAGATTCAGGGGCTGAAGGCCTATCCCTCCGTTCTGGATGTGCCCGGTCAGGTTGACCTCGCCATCTGCGCCGTGCCCGGCAACCTTGTCGAAGGCGTCATCCGTCAGTGCGCGGAAAAGGATGTCGCCGGAACCGTGATCTTCGCCGGTGGCTTCGCCGAAGTGAGTGAGGCGGGGGCTGCGGACCAGAAGCGCCTGACCGCCATCGCCCATGAGACCGGCATGCGCCTGAATGGTCCCAACTGCATGGGGTTCGCCAACTTCGCCAACAACATGCCGGCCAGTTTCCACCCCGCATTCGCCCGCAACATGCCGACCGGCCGTATCGGACTGGTCAGTCAGTCGGGTGCGTTCGGTGGTCTTTCGGCGATGATGGCCTGTGACCGTGGCGTCGGCTTCCGCCACGTGCTGACGACGGGCAACGAGAGTGACATCGGCGTCGCCGACTGCCTGGACTATCTGGTGTCCGATCCGGGCACCGAGGTGATCCTGCTCTATATCGAGGGGGTGCGGGACGGCCCGGCACTGCTCGACGCCCTGGCGCGCGCGCGGGAGGCGGGCAAGCCCGTCGTCGCCGTCAAGCTCGGCCGGACGGAAGCCGGAGCCAGAGCCGCCGCGTCACACACGTCCGCGCTGGCCGGTGCGGACCAGATCTATGACGCCGTCTTCAGCCAGTTCGGTGTGCATCGCGTGAACGCGATCGAGGAATTCTTCGACCTGGGTGCGGCGCTGGCTGTCGGCGGACGCCCGGAGGGTGACGAGGTGGCGTTGGTGACCGTGTCCGGTGGCGTCGGGGTCCTGATGGCCGACGATGCGGCGACACGCGGGCTGGAGGTCACCCCCCTGCCGGACGCGACGCAGGCCAAGTTCAAGGAACTGGTGCCCTATGCCGGTGTCAACAATCCGCTGGACGTGACGGGGCAGATCATCAACCAGCCCGACCTGTTCGAGAAGGCAATGCGTCTGGTGCTGGAGGAAGGCAGCTACGACACCGTCATCGGCTTCCAGGGCGCGCTGCTGAACCAGCCCGACCTGGTCCAGCCGAACCTGGACATGTGGAAGACGCTGCGGGATGCCTATCCGTCGAAGCGCTTCGCCGTCGCCAGCCTGATGGGCGACGACGCCCAGCACCGGTTCGAGGCGGAGGGCATTCCCGCCTTCCGCGAGCCCACCCACGCCACCCGCGCCATGGCGGCGGGCGCGCATTTCACCCGGGCGTTCAACCGCTCCTTTACCTGGGCACCGGAGGTCGCCCCGGCGGCGGACCCGGGAACGGGGCCGTTCACTGAGGCCGCGGCGCTCGACCTGCTGGGGGCTGCCGGGGTGCCGACAATGCCGACCCGCACCGCCGCAACGCCGGAGGAAGCCGCGCGCGTGGCCACTGAACTGGGTTTCCCGGTGGTCATGAAGATCCTGTCGCCTGACATCATCCACAAGACCGACGTCGGCGGCGTGCGGCTGAACTTGGCCAGTGCCGAGGCGGTGCAGGCCGCGGCCGAGGACATGCTGGCCAGCGTCGCCGCACGGGTTCCGGAGGCGCGGATCGATGGCGTTCTGCTGGCGCCGATGATCAGTGGCGGTGTCGAGACGATCCTCGGGGTGCATGTTGACCCGATCTTCGGCCCGGCGGTGATGTTCGGGCTGGGCGGAATCTTCGTCGAGGTGCTGAAGGACGTGACCTTCCGCATCGCGCCCTTCGACACGGACGAGGCCCTGCGCATGATCGACGAGATCAGGGGACGGCCGATGCTGGACGGTGTGCGCGGTGCGCCGGCGGCGGACATTCCTGCCCTGGCGGAGGCACTGTCGGCACTGTCGCGCTTTGCCGCTGCACATCGGGAGCGGCTGGTGTCCGTCGACCTCAACCCGTTCGTGGTGCTGCCGGCGGGGCAGGGGGCCATGGCGCTGGATGCCGTGGTCGAGATGAAGGGGAGCAATGGCAATGACTGACGAGAGCCCGATCCAGACCGAACTGGGCCGCCGCATGGGGCTGAAGCACCCGATCTTCGGCTTTGCCCATTCCATCGATGTGGTCTGCGCCCTGGCGAAGGCCGGGTGCATGGGCATCTGGGGTGCCACGCGCGAAACGCCGGAGGAGATCGAGGCCGGGCTGAAGCTGATCCGTGAACGCATCGGGGATCTGCCCTTCGGCATCGACCTGGTGCTGCCGCGCGGCATGCCGAAGACCGCCAACAAGGCGGCGATCGAGGCCGAACTGCCGGAGGAGCACAAGGAGTTCGTGCAGTCGATCTATGACAAGTACAGCGTGCCAAAGGCGACGAAGCCCGGCATGCGCTCCCGCTTCCTGCGCTCCGACGAGGTGGCGGAGGCGCAGATCGCCGCTGTGCTGGCCTCCGACGTGAACGTCTTCGCCTGCGGCATCGGTGCCCCGGCCGAGGCCGTGGCCCACGCCAAGGCCGACGGCAAGGTGACCATGGCGCTGGTGGGCAGCCCGCGCCATGCGGAAGCCGCGATCCGCAACGGAGCGGAGGTCATTGTCGCCCAGGGCTATGACGCCGGTGCCCATACCGGCCAGATCGGCACCTTCTCGCTGGTTCCCCAGGTGGTGGATGCCTGTGGCGACATTCCCGTGCTGGCCGCCGGTGGCGTGGCCACGGGCCGCCACATCGCCGCCTCCTTCGCGCTGGGTGCGGAGGGGGTCTGGCTCGGCACCTCCTGGCTGACCACGCTTGAACATGCGCTGCACGAGAAGATCGTGGCAAAGCTGCTGGCTGCTGGCAGCGAGGACACGGTGATCAGCCGCGCCGACTCCGGCAAGACCCTGCGCCAGATCCGCACCGCCTGGTCGGAGGAATGGGCCTCCCCCAACGCCCCGGCGGCGCTGAAGATGCCCTATCAGGACATCCTGGTCGGCGACCTGCTGGGTGCCATCGACGAACATGAGGTGGAAGCCCTGATGCACCACCCTGCCGGACAGTCCATCGCCTATTCCAACGAACGCAAGTCGGTGGCGCAGGTGGTCGACGAACTGGTGGCGGAGGCGACGCGGGCGGTGCGGTAGCCTAAGGTCTCGAAGCTGCACCGGGTTGCATCGGCCGAGCACCGGATGATCATTGTATTGTGGACTTATCCACCGGCGTTGAAGAAGTCGTAGATCTGCTGCGCCATCTGGTGGCTGATGCCATCGACCTTTTCCAGGTCGGCGAGACCGGCGCGGGCGATCTGCCTGGCGGAGCCGAACTTCAGCAGCAGGGCCTTCTTGCGGCGCGGGCCGATGCCGGGGATCTCGTCCAGCGGGGACTGGCCGATCTGTTTCGAGCGGCGGTTGCGGTGGGTGCCGATGGCGAAGCGGTGGGCCTCGTCACGCAGCCGTTGCAGGTAGTAGAGCACGGGATCGCGCTCCGGCAGGTCGAAGGGCGGCTTGCCGGGCAGGAAGAACCGTTCCCGTCCCGCATTGCGGTCCGGCCCCTTGGCGATGGAGACCAGGCCGACGCCCTCCACTCCCAGCTCCGCGAAGACTTCCTCCGCGACGCCGAGCTGGCCCAGCCCGCCGTCGATGATGACCAGATCGGGCCATTCGCCGGCCCCTGTCGCCGCGGCCTGATCGTCCTTCTTCAGGCGCTGGAAGCGGCGGGTCAGCACCTCCCGCATCATGCCGAAGTCGTCGCCCGGCGTGATCTCCGTCGACTTGATGTTGAAGGTGCGGTAGGCGGCCTTCCGCATCCCCTCCGGCCCCGCGACGATCATGCCGCCGACGGCGTTGGTGCCCTGGATGTGGCTGTTGTCATAGACCTCGATCCGCTGCGGCGGCTCCGGCAGGCCGAACAGGTCGGCCACGCCCTGCAGCAGTTTCGTCTGCGCCGCGCCTTCGGCCTGGCGGCGGCCCAGCGCCTCCTCCGCATTGCGCACCGCCTGTTCCACCAGCTCCCGCTTGCCGCCGCGCTGCGGGCGCAGCAGATGCACCTTGTGTCCGGCGTGGATGGCCAGCGCCTCCGCGATCAGTTCGTCTGACGGGACATCGTGGCTCAGCAGGATCTGTTTCGGGGCCGGACGGCTGTCGTAGAACTGGCCGATGAAGGCGGCCAGGATCTCGCCTACCGAGTCGTCCTTCGTGTGGCTCGGGTAATAGGCGCGGTTGCCGAAGTTCTGCCCGGCGCGGAAGAAGAACACCTGCACGCAGGTCTGCCCCCCGGCGGAGTGCGCCGCGATCACGTCGGCCTCCTCCAGCCCGTCGATGTTCACGCCCTGCTTGCTCTGGATCTGCGACAGCGCCCAGATGCGGTTGCGGTACATGGCGGCATCCTCGAACGCCAGTTCGTCCGCCGCCTGCTGCATCTTGCCCCCCAGTTCGTCGCGCAGGTTCTGGCTGCGGCCGGACAGGAAGTCGCGGGCCTCGCGCACCATCTCGCCATAGGCTTCGCGGCTGATCTCGCCGACGCAGGGGGCGAGGCAGCGCTTGATCTGGTACTGCAGGCAGGGACGTTGGCGGCTCTCGAAGTCGCTGTCGGTGCAACTGCGCAGCGGAAAGGCCCGCTGCAGCGCGGTCAGCGTGTGGTTGACGGCGGTGGCGGAGGCGAAGGGACCGAAGTATTCCCTGTCCTTCTCCCGCTTGCCCCGATGCTTCACCAGCATGGGATAGTCGTGATCGAGGTTCACCTCGATATAGGGAAACGACTTGTCGTCACGCAGGATGATGTTGAAGCGGGGTTTCAGCCGCTTGATCAGGTTGGCTTCCAGCAGCAGCGCCTCGACCTCCGTATGGGTCGAGATGATCTCCAGATCGCGGGTCATCTGCACCATGCGCAGGATCCGCATCGACAGGCCGCGGGCGCGGGTATAGCTGGTGACGCGGTTCTTCAGGTTGCGCGCCTTGCCGACATAGAGCACGTCGCCGCTCTCGCTCAGCATCCGGTAGACACCGGGGCTGTTGGGCAAGGTCTTGAGCTTCGCCGTCAGGATGGCAAAGCCGTCAGGCTCCGCGACCTCCGGCTCCGGACCATCAGTCTCAGGGGCTTCCGTTTCCGGTTCTGTAGGCTGCTCGCTCATGTCCCGAATGTAGTGCGCCGGGCCGCGTGTGTCAGGAGTCGTCCGCAGGCAGCGGCGGCACGCGGGAGACGAAGTGACCCTTCACCCCCTGCGGCCACTGGCGATAGGGCACCTGGCCGGTTTCGGAGGCGTCGTACAGCGCGGCGAATGCGACCAGGGCCTCGGCGGCCTCTGCCTCCGGCGCGAAGGATCCCATGACGTAGGTGATCTTGCCCGGTGCCGACAGGCCGACATTGCAGTGATGGTCGCAGCCCATCAGGCAGGCGTGGCGACGGCTGGTCACTGCCGTGCTGTCGGCCACGGCCTTCTCCACCAGCCCGCAGAGGATCTCTCCCCCCGTCAGACCCTCCGGCCCGCGCTTGGTGTCGGGGGCGAAGTTGCAGGTCTCGCAGACGGTCAGCGTGGCGGTCATGATCAGATTCCGGGATCGGGTGTTTCAGGAATGCAGCCTTGTGCGGCAGAATGGGGGGAGGATCAAGCACGGTGGCTGTTCCGTTGGGGGAGGATTGATGATGCATACGTTCAGGGGACCCTGGCCGGAAGGTAAGTCCGGTGCCATGGCGCTGACCTTCGACTGCGACGTGACCTATGCCTATGCGCCTGCCCGCCCCGGCCCCGATGGCCCGCGCACCGGAGCCGCCCTGTTCGAGAAGCAGCCGAAGCGGCTGCAGGGCTACAGCCGGGGTCTCTATGGCGTCAATGTCGGCCTGCCGCGCATCCTCGACATGCTGAAACGGCGCGGCGTCAGTGGTTCCTTCTACATCCCCGGCGCGAATGTGGAGCGCTGGCCGGATGCCTTCCGCCGCATCGTCGATGAGGGGCATGAGGTCGGCGCGCATGGGCACGAGCACGAGAACCTGTCGCTCTACAAGGATGACCCGGACGGCGAACGCCGCATCCTGGAGACCTGCATCGCCGCCTTCGAGACCCATCTGGGGCAGCGGCCGACCGGCTATCGCTCCCCCGCCTGGGACATGAACCTGCATTCGGGACGCATCCTGATGGAGCAGGGGATCAGCTATGATTCCAGCCTGTTCGCGGAGGAAGCCCCCTACCTGCTCTCCGCCGCCTACCCGGACCAGCCGGACCTGCTGGAGTTCCCCATCGACTGGTCGCTGGACGACGCCACCTATTACATGTGGTTCATGCCGCCGCACCTGATGGCGCAGTTCCACGACCCGGACGAGGTCTTCCGCATCTGGCAGGCGGAACTGGACGGCATCATCGGGGAGGGGGGAGTGTTCACGCTGACCTGCCACCCCTCCGTCATCGGTCGCCACCACCGGATGAACATCCTGGAACGCCTGCTGGACCATGTGACCGCACGCGGCGACATCTGGCTGGCCCCGCTGAAGGACATCGCTGCCTGGGTGCAGCCGCGGATGGCGGAGCAGTCAGCGGCGGAGGCTGCCGAGTAGGGGCGCGATTGCCGCGAGATAGTCGTCCCGCGACGCTCCGCCGACGATCTCAAGTGCGGCCCGGTCGAACATTGCTGACAGCAGGCTGGCCAGCGCTTCCACCGGGGCATCAATGACGTCCCCCGCCGCCTGTCCGGCGCGCAGGCCCTCCACCAGTGTTGCCGCGCTGGTCTGGCGGTCGATCTCTTCCATCTCCGCACGCCCCAGGACCGCAGGCCCGTCGAGCAGCAGCAGTCGCACCCGGCCGGGGTCGGACATGGCGTCGAACCAGGCGTTTGCGCCCTGCATCAGCGCCTCCTGCGTCGATGCGGCATCCGCGGATGCGGCGTTGATCTCCGTCGCTACCTGGCGCGATTCCCTGACGATCACGCCGCGCAGCAGGTCTGCCTTGTCGGTGAAATGATGGTAGAGCGCGCCGCGCGTCACCGCCGCCGCGCGGACGATTTCCGGCGTACCCGTTTCGGCATAGCCCTTGTCCACGAACAGCATTCTGGCGGCATCGAGAAGTGCCGTTCGGGTGGCATCGCTCCGCTGTTGGTTGGTCCGGCGTGTGATTTTCTCTTGCATACATGCAGCCTGTATGTTTATTTCATTCACATACACATTGTATGTTTTGGCAGGGAGGTTCAAGCCATGAAGTCGACGCAGTTCTATCCGGTGATCCTGACGCAGGACGTTGATGCAACGGCGCGGTTCTATACAGAGCATCTGCGGTTCCGCCGCGCCTACTACAGCGACTGGTACGTGCACCTGCAGTCAACCGAGGACAGCCAGGTGAATATCGGAGTCGTGTTGGGAGACCATGAGACCGTTCCCGCGTCGGGGCGGGGCAGTGTCAGTGGCCTGATCCTCAACTTCGAGGTCGCGGATGTGGATGCGGAGTTCGCCCGGGCCGAGGCGCAGGGGCTTCCCATACTGCTGTCGCTGCGGGACGAAGCCTTCGGACAGCGTCATTTCATCACGCAGGACCCGAACGGGGTCCTGATCGACATCATCAGGCCCATCCCGCCGAGCGCGGAGTTTGCCGGACAGTACGCGGAGGACGTGCTGCCAACCTGACGCGGCTGCGTCTCACCCCAGCTTCAGGTTGATCAGCACGGTCTCCGTGTACAGGTGGTCCACCTGCCAGTCGGGCAGGGGCGGGTCGGCGCGGCGGACCATGCGGCGATAGGGCAGGGGGGTGCAGGTGCCGTCGGTCCTGTTGCCGTCCAGGAAGCGTTCGTCGATCAGCAGGCGGGCGCGAGGGTCGTTGCCCATGATCCGGTCGGCGGCGCGGTCGATCATCCGCGCCAGTGCCATCGGGTCACCGGTATAGATCAGGTCGTGGCAGAAGCCCTTGTCGCCCCGGTCCTGCTGCAGGAAGAAGCAGAGCACCTGCCCCTCGTCGTCGCGCAGCAGCACCGGATGGGCGGTCAGGTCGCGATGGTCGTCGAGGTAGCGCTGTTCCTCCGCGCCGACCAGCGGCCGGATCTGATCGTGGTCGGTAATGACCTTCACCCGGTCGTCGCGCGGGGACATGCCCGGCTCCCAGACGTAGCGGTTCAGGTCGAGATCGCGGAAGCCGCAGCTTTCCAGGATGCCGTGCACGCGCGTGCTGGGGTCGAAGACGGTGTAGGTGATGTCGGGCCTCTCCTCGTAGGTGCGCATCATCCGCACCCCCAGATCCTCCCCGCGCCAGTCGCGCAGCACGTAGATGGAGGTGAAGCTGCCGAATATCCGTTCCACCCCGTTGATCCGACGCATGGAATAGACGTTGCCGTGAAAGCCGACGATCTTTCCGTCCGCCTCCGACACCATGCCGATGTGCGGCTTCTCCCCGGCCCAGTCGTAGTTCATCAGCCGGGCGAAGACCTCCGCCGGGACCTTGCGGTTCATGTTCCGGTGCAGCAGGTCCGCGACCTGCGGAATGTCGGCGTCGGTGCCGGGGCGGATGATGGCCGCGCTCATGCCGCGGCACTTTCCGGCATCAGCCCGGCCCGGTCGAGCCAGCGGGCCGCAGGATGGTCCGCGACCAGGCGCAGGACTGCCTGCAGCGCCTCCCAGCAGGCCTCGTCCTGGGCCCAGACATGGGTCAGCAGCCCGGTGGGTTCGTCAGCATCCACCTCTCCGGCACGGCGGGCCGCCAGATGCTCGACCAGCCGTGCGGCGGTCTTCTCCGGCCCGATGAAGGTCCGGCCCCGCTTCCAGGCGATCAGGTCACAGTGGCCGTTGATCATGTCCAGGCCCGGGGCGACGGTGCGGCTGGCGCGCGGTGCGAAGACGCTGACCACATCAAAACCCAGCTCCGGCAGATGCGGGAACAGTTCCGGCGCGATGCGGTTCCAGGGCGGGGCCAGCATGGGACAGACCCGGTCGCCGTACATCGCCGACATGCGCGCCGCACCCTGGCGCAGTTCACCGAGAACCGCCTCCAGCGGGCGATGCAGGCCAAGCTCCCACTTTCCCTTCACGTCGGCGGGAGAGTGGTCGGCGTGGGCAAAGCCATGCTGCAACGGAATGGCTGTCGCGCAGGCCAGCAGGGGATCGGCCAGCGCATCGACGGCCCTGTCGGGGACCGTGGCGATGAAGACGGGCGCACCCGTCGCCTCGGAAAGTGCCAGCATCCGCAGGATCGGGGCATCCGGAGCCTCCGCGTCATCGTCGCGCCACCAGAGCGTGGCGGTCCGTCCGGCCTCACCCCAGAGGTCCAGCTCATGGCGCAGGGGATCGAGTTCATTCATGTGAAGACCTGTTCCAGACGGCTTTGATGCGGCATAAGGCGTTGCATGAACGAGAAAAGCCATGAACTGACCGATCCCGCAAGCTTCGACTTCTGGGCCAACGACGTTGTCCGCTTCGGCGATATGGATGCGACAGGGCATGTCAACAATGTGTCCTTCGCCCGATATGTCGAAACCGGCCGGGTGCCCTTCATGCGCGCCGGGTTCCTGCCGGCCTATGACGACCGTCAGCGTTTCGTCGTCGGCAACCTGTCGATCCGCTACCGCGCGCAGGCCTTCTGGCCCGCCGATGTCCGGATCGGGACCCGCGTTTCGAAGCTGGGAAACACCTCCATCACGCTGGGGCACGGGGTCTTCATCGACGATTCCTGCATCGCCACGGCGGAGACCGTGATGGTCTACATCGTCCATGGCAAGGCCAGCCCCCTGCCGGATCAGGTCCGAGCCACACTGACGGAGAGGTTCGATCTATAGCAGGTCGCGCGGGATCGCCTCCCGGAAGTCCTGCTCGAAGACCTTGCGGCCACCCTCATAGGCCTCGATGCGGCCGCGGAGGTGGAAGGTGGTGGCGTCGGACCACATGTCGGCGAAGGTCTCGGTGCGGATCGACCAGCCGTCGCGGGCGAGGGTCTGGGTCCAGTGGGTCTGGCCCACGGCGGACAGCGGGTCGTCGGGCCGTATGGTCCAGCGTTCGCGGGCGACCGCGCCGGTGATCAGACCATGTTCCAGATCCCTGCTGGCACCGAAATCATCCTCGATCACCAGTGCCACGGTCTCCCCCTGCAGGTCATGCTCGACCCGGCGGACGTGCCGGGGCGGGCGCAGGTCCTCGGATGCCCAGGGTGCCGCCGCTTCCGGTTCCGGGAAGGTGACTTCGTCGCCGCCCGTGACGGGGCGTACGGGCAGCTCCATATGGCCGGAGACCAGATCGAGTGACGCCTGCTCCGGCACTGGCCAGATCAGCGGCCAGTAGCTGGAGGATACGGCGACCCGCAGCCGGTGGCCCGCCGGCAGGTTCCATGCGATGTCGTCCAGTTGCAGCCGGATCCCGAACGGCTGCCCCGGTGTCAGGGCTTCCGGTTCGGCGTGACCGTTGCGATGACAGAGGTTGAGCACACCATAGGTGATCCGTGTCGATGCCCCGTCCGGGGCAACGTCGCACAGACGCACCGCGATCTGGGCCACCGGGCGGTCGGCGGTGAGGGTCAGATGCAGGACGGGGGCACCGACAATATCGATGGCCTCGGTTGCTTCCGCACCGTCGAAACAGACGGAAAGCGCATCATCGCTGCGCTGGTCGCCAGGCAGTTCCGGGCCGAGCCAGATGGCGCAATATTCGCCGCCGCCCATGCCGCAATCCAGCGGCGAGGCCACGCGGCGGTTCAAGGCTTGCGTCGGCGCATCCGGTGCGAGCGTGCCAGCCGGGTGGAGATGCAGTGTCCGGCGGGTGATCGCGGGGGAGGGCCATTCGGCCTCCGTGATCCAGCGGCCTGGGCGCTCCGTGTACCAGCGTTTCGGTGGTGCGCTGTCCATGATGTAGCCGCGCCAGGCGGGCAGGTTCTCGGCCCCGTTCGGCGCATCCTTCAGCCAGCGGTCCCACCAGTGCAGCGCCTCCTGCAGGAACCCGATGCGCGGCTCCGGCACCGCGAAGTGGGGATACTTGTGGACCCAGGGGCCGGTGATGCCCTTCGCGGGTGCCTTCAGTCCCGCCAGCAGGCGCGGCACGGCGTTCTTGTAGGCATCGCCCCAGCCGCCCACCGCCAGTGTGGCGGCGCGGATGGCGGAGAAATCCTCGCAGACCGAACCGTGCTGCCAGTAGCTGTCCCGGTGCTGATGCCGCAGCCAGACGGCAGGCAGGAAGGGTTCGTGCTCCAGCCGCTCCAGCCACATCTGCCGCCATCGCGGGCCGACGATCTCCGGGTCCGGCGGGCGGGAGGAATAGGACAGCATCGTCGCGCCCCAGCCCAGGTTCTCGTTCAGCAGGCAGCCGCCCTTGTAGTGGATGTCATCGGCATAGCGGTCATCGGTGGAGCAGAGCGTGATGATCGCCTTCAGCGATTCCGGAGCCAGCGCCGCCACCTGCAGCGCATTGAAGCCACCCCATGAGATACCCATCATCCCCACCGTGCCGCTGCACCAGTCCTGCGCCGCGATCCAGTCGATCACCTCCACCGCGTCCGCCAGTTCCTGCGCCGTGTACTCGTCCGCCATCAGGCCGTCGGAGTCGCCGTTGCCGCGCATGTCGACCCGCAGGCAGGCATAGCCCCGCGCCGCGAACCACGGGTGGGTCAGGGCATCGCGGGCGACCGTCCCGTCCCGCTTCCGATAGGGCAGATACTCCAGGATGGCAGGGACGGGGGCACCGGCGGCGTTCTCCGGCATCCAGACGCGGACGGACAGACGACAACCGTCGCTCAGCACGATCGCCATGTCCGGGATTTCGGTGATCGCAGTCATGGTGAAGCTCCCGGACGGGCGGGCACGCGGGCCGCGATCCAGCGCCGCCGCACCGTCTCCCGCCAGGTGATGTAGAGGCCGCTGGCGATGATCAGCAGGATGCCCGCGACGGTCCAGGCGTCGGGGTATTCGTCGAAGAAGGTGATGCCCCACAGCACCGCGAGGGGCAGCGCCACATACTCGAACGGAGCCACCAGCCCGGCATGGGCCAGCCGATAGGCCTGCGACAGGCAGTAGCCCGTGATGGCAACGGTCACGCCGCAGGCGCCCAGCAGGATGGCATCATCCATCGGCGGCCAGACCCAGGCCCGCAGCAGGAAATCGATGCTCGGGTCACCGCTACGGCCATAGCGCCCATCGCCGAAGGCAAGGCCGAAGATGATGCTGAAGACCAGGAAGACGATCTGGATGTAGAAGGCCATGCAGGATGCCTTGTCGGCGACGCCGATCTTGCGCGTCAGCACGCTCATCATGGCGTAGCTGAAGGCAGACAGCACCGGCAGCAGCGCGATCAGGCCGAAGATGCCGCTGCCTGGCCGGACCACCACCAGTACGCCGATGAAACCGATGACGATGCCGAGGACCCGGTGCAGTCCGACGCTTTCCTTCAGGACCACGACGGAGAGGATGGTGACGAACAGCGGCGCGACGAAGTAGAGCGCCGTCGCCTCGGCCAGGGTCATGCTGGCCAGGGCGGTGAAGTAGAGCATGTTGGCGCAGATCACCAGGCCGCCACGGGCCAGATGGATGCGCCAGTGCGGCGTTCGCAGGATGCGCCAGCCCCCCTCCATCTGCACCAGCATCAGGGTTAAGCACAGACCGATCAGGCTGCGGGTGAAGACGATCTGATGCAGCGGATAGCCATCGCTGAGGCCCTTGATCAGGACGTCCTGGACGGAGATCGACGCCATGCCCAGCATGACGAAGAATATCCCCGCCCCCGGCCTGTCCGACTCCGCGATGACCGCCATTGCCCCTGTCCCTCCTCCGACCGTGCCACGGGATACGTGCCGCGCCGGTCTGTCAAGAAATGCGATGCGGGTGTAGCATCACGGAAAACGCAGGGGAGGAAGTGTCATGAAGTTCGGAATGTCGATCATCGTGCGTGGTGACGAGGCCACGCCGCAGACCTTTGACCGGATGGCAGAGAAGGCGGAGGCGATCGAGCTTGATTGCCTCTGGTCGAGCGATCATCTGCTGATGCTGCCCATGGTGCATTCGAAGTACCCGGGCACGGCGGACGGGGAACTGCCGGAACCGTGGAAGCGCACCTACTACCAGCCTTTCAGCGTGCTGAACTATCTGGCCGGACGGACAAAGAAGGTTCGGCTTGGCACCTCCGTTCTGGTGCTGCCGATGCGCAACCCGATGGAGGCGGCGGCCCAGGTCGCGGAACTGGACCAGGTCAGCGGCGGGCGCGCCAACTTCGGCGTCGGCGTCGGCTGGTACCAGGAGGAATATGATGCGCTGGGCTATCCCTTCCGCAAGCGCGGGCGGCGCTGCAACGAGGGGCTGGAGATCGCGACGCGACTGTGGAGCGGGGAGCCGACGGACTTCGACGGGGAGTTCTACCAGTTCAAGGGCGCACGACTGGGCCCGCGCCCGGTACAGCGCCCGCATCCGCCGATCTATGTCGGCGGGCATACGCCGGCGGCGCTGAAGCGGACGGCGCGCTTCGCCGATGTCTGGCATCCCTTCAAGGTGCTGCCGGAAGACGTGGTGAACCTGCGCCCGGAACTGGAACGGCTGCTGGCGGAGCAGGGCCGCGATCCGAAGGACTTCCCCATCGCGCCGAAGGTATCCCTGATCTTCCAGGACGGGCCGACCGCCGATGGCCAGCCCCCGACCCAGGGCCGCCCGCAGGACATCATCGACGCCATCCGCCGCTTTCAGGACGCGGGCGCGACGGAGATGTGCTTCGACATTGCCCCGGAGACCGCCGACAACGCCGTCGAAACCATGGACCGGTTCGCCAACGAGGTGCGCGCGAAGCTGTAGGGGACTCCCTCCTCCACGTCGCACCCGGGCTTGACCCGGGTGTCCATGCGCCGGAGTCCGAGCGGCACCGCTGGGTCGCCGGATCAGGTCCGGCGGTAACGTCTGGTGGGGAGGCGATTCACGTACGGCCTGCTCTTGCTCACCGCGTCCAGACCACCGGATACTGGTCACTGGCCAGGTCGTCGCCGGTCTTGAGGGTGGGGTTGCGCAGGCCCGCGTTGGGGCCGGGGCCGCCGAAGTAGGTGGCGTCATCGCCGCAGTAGCGCACGGTATAGCCACGTCGGCGGCGGTCGAGACGGTGGTTGCCGCCTGCGCCATGCACCGCCATGGCGTGAAAGGCGATGACATCCCCCGGCTGCATGTCCCAGCCGATCAGATTGTAGGCGTCGCGATTGGCGTCGATGTCGGGAATATCCTCGTAGTTCTCGCCGCGTTCGTATTCGGCTCCGCCGGGGGCGAAGGGTTCGGGCTGGAACCAGCGTTCCCAGTTGTGCGAACCGGCAACGAACTCCAGACGGCCCGAATCTGCCGTCACCTCGTCCAGCGCCAGCCAGAAGCTCATGACCTGTCGCCCGCGCACGGGCCAGTAGGGCTGGTCATTGTGCCAGCGCGTCGGATGGTCGGAGCCTTCCTCCTTCACGAACAGCTGGTCATAGAACAGGGTGATGCGCTTCGCCCCCATCAGTTCGGCGGCCAGTGCGGGCAGGGGCGAGTCGAAGCAATAGTCGTGGAAGGCGGGGTCATTCTCCCAGATCCGCATGTTGCCGTGAAACCGGCGACCATTGTCCAGCGTGTAGCCGTGGCAGAAGGGACCGGGCTCGGCGATGTCCCGTTCGATCGCCTCCCGGATCCTTGCCACCCAGTCGCTGGAGATGACGCCGGGCAACAGCACGGCACCGTCGCGCCGGAAGGTCTCGATGGTTTCTGCTGGCAACATTTTCCGGTCCTCCCAAACCGTTGCGCCGATCAGGCTACCGCTTCTTCACCGGCGGCTTGCCATAGGCGTAGATCATCTTTTCTCTCAGCATCCAGTCATAAGCGTCAGAGATCGCAGTATGCAGGGTCGATGGCTCATAGCCCAGTTCGTCGATGGCCCTGGTGGACGTGATGCGGACGCGTGCCGTCACCATGGCAACCGCTTCCGGCGTGATCTGGGGAGGTTTCGCCGTGGCGGCGGAGATTACCCCCTCGACCTTGCCCATCATGCGCATCATCCAGGCTGGCACCGTGCGTTTCGGGCGCTTCTTCTGCTGCGCCATGTCAGCGACGGTCTGCACGAATTCGAGGAACGTCGCGTCGGGACCGCCGAGCAGGTAGTTCGCCCCCGTCCTGCCCTTGTCCACCGCTGCGATATGGGCGCGGGCGACAGCCTGCCCGTGCGCGAAGCTGCCTGCCCCGGGGGGGACGCCGGGCAGCTTGCCGACAGCCGCCATCATGATCAGCTGCGCCCAGTTCTGCCGGTCGAAACGACCGACGATGTGCGACGGATTCAGGATCACGGCATCCAGACCGCGTTCCGCCACCGCACGCCGGATCACCTCCTCCGCCGCGAACTTCGACCGGTTGTAGTTGATCCACGACGAGCCGCCGGTCTGCGGCGTGTCCTCCGTGACCTCGCCGGAGGACCAGTCATAGACGTTCCAGGTGGAGGTATGGATGAACCGCTTCGCCCCGTTCTTCAGCGCCGCATCGACCACATTCTCCGTGCCGTCGATGTTGATCTGGTTCTGCATCGGGGCCTGCCGTCGCCAGACCGAGGTCATGGCGGCGGTGTGAAACACGGCATCGCAGTCCTTCGGCACGGCGGCCTCCAGACTGTCCGGATCCAGCAGGTCGCCGGTCACCTGCGTTACCGGATAGCGGTCGAGATCGCGGTGGCGCAGCTTCTCCCGCCGCAGCGCCGTCACGTGCCAGTCCGCCGCCAGCAACTGTTCGACCAGGTTGAGGCCCAGAAAGCCGGTCGCGCCGGTGACAAAGGCGCGGCGTTGGGGCGACCCGTCAGCCATGGTCAGTCGAGGTCATTCAGCACGTCGCGGACCAGATCCATCAGTTCGTCGATCTGTTCCTTGCTGATGATGAAGGGCGGTGAAAGGGCAATGATGTCGCCGGTCACCCGCACCATGGCACCCTTCTCGAACGCCTTGATCATCGCCTCGAAGCCGCGTTTGCCTGGCTCGCCGTCCCGTGCGGAGATCTCGATGGCGCCGACCAGACCGATGTTGCGGATGTCGATGACATTCTTCGCGTCGGCGAGGGCGTGCAGCTTCTCTTCCCAGTAGCTCTCCAGCCCGGCGACGCGGTCGAACAGCTTCTCCTCCTGATAGATCTCCAGCGCGGCGATACCGGCGGCGCAGGCCATCGGGTGGGCGGAGTAGGTGTAGCCGTGAAACAGCTCGATGGCGTGCTCCGGCCCGGTCATGAAGGCGTCATAGATGCTGTCGCTTGCGGCGACGGCACCCATGGGCACGGCGGCGTTGGTCAGGCCCTTTGCCATGGTCATCATGTCCGGCACGACGCCAAAGCGGTCAGCCGCGAAGTTGGTGCCGAGACGCCCGAAACCGCTGATCACCTCATCGAAGATCAGCAGGATGCCGTACTTGTCGCAGATCGCACGCAGCCGCTGCAGATAGCCCTTCGGCGGGACCAGAACGCCGGTCGATCCCGACATGGGTTCGACGATCACCGCCGCGATGGTGGACGGGTCATGCAACTGCACGATCCGCTCCAGATCGTCGGCCAGTTCCGCGCCATGTTCGGGCTGCCCCTTGGCGAAGCTGTTCTGCTCCGGCAGGTGGGTATGCGGCAGGTGATCGACGCCGTTCAGCAGGGAGCCGAAATACATCCGGTTCTTGACGATGCCGCCAACGGAAATGCCGCCGAAGCCGACCCCGTGGTAGCCGCGTTCCCGCCCGATCAGGCGGGTCCGGGTGCCGTCCCCGCGGGCGCGGTGATAGGCGATGGCGATCTTCAGCGCGGTATCGACCGCCTCCGACCCCGAGTTCGTGAAGAAGATCCGGTTCAGCGGATCTGGCGTCAGGGCGCTGATCCGGTTCGCCAGATCGAACGCTGCCGGGTTCGCGTACTGGAACGAGGGCGCGAAATCGAGCGTGTTGGCCGAGTTGGTGATCGCATCCACGATCTTCTGCCGACCGTGCCCGGCGTTGACGCACCAGAGGCCGGCGGAACCGTCGAGAATCTGCCGACCGTCCGCGGAAGTGTAGTGCATGTCCTTGGCGGAGACGAGCAGACGCGGTTCCTTCTTGAACTGGCGATTCGGGGTGAAGGGCAGCCAGAAGGACTCGAGGTCATTCGGGATCGGATGGGCATAGGTCATGGCAGGCGCTCCCCCGGCGGTCGGTACATGGTTCGGTCTCGCAGATGCTAGCAAGCCGGGGCGCAAATGGCACTGGCGAAACACGGACCCATTCTCTAGGTTTCCGGCGGGACCGAAACGACATTCCTGGGAGGGGCAATCATGCGGTTGATGACTTTCGAACAGGCTGGCAAGACCAGCTATGGCGTTGCCACCGAACAGGGGGTGATCGATCTGGGCAGCCGGATCGGTGCCGAGTATCCGACCCTGCTGTCCCTGATCGAGGGAAAGGGGCAGGCAGCGGCCGAGAAGGCCGCCAGTGGCCAGGGCGATGATTTCGCCCAGTCGGACGTGACCTTCCTGCCGGTCATCCCGCGTCCCAACAAGATCATCTGCGTCGGCCTGAATTACGAGGATCATCGCATCGAGACCGGGCGTCAGCCGTCCGGTTACCCGGTGCTGTTCCCGCGCTACGCCAACTGCCAGGTCGGGCATGGGCAGGCGATGGTGAAGCCGCGCAACTCCGACCGTTTCGACTATGAGGGCGAGATGGCGGTCATCATCGGCACGCCGGGGCGGCACATTTCGCAGGCCGACTCGCTGAACCATGTCGCGGGCTATTCCTGCTACAACGACGGCTCGGTCCGTGACTTCCAGGGCCATACGCACCAGTTCCTGCCGGGCAAGAACTTCACGGCTACCGGCGCGTTCGGTCCCTGGATGGTGACGTCGGACGAGATCACCGATCCCTCCACCCTGACACTGACGACCCGCCTGAATGGCGAGGTCATGCAGCATGCCGACACGGATCACATGATCTTCAACGTGCCGTTCCTGATCGAGTACATCAGCAGCTTCATGGCGCTGGAAGCAGGTGATGTCATTGTCAGCGGTACGCCGGGCGGTGTCGGCGACCGGCGCAATCCGCCTGTCTACATGAAGGATGGCGATACGACGGAGGTCGAGATCACCGGCATCGGCACGCTGGTCAATCCTGTGGTGAACGAGGGCTGAGGCGGACAAGTGACCCTAGCGAAGCCAATCATCGGGGTACTGCTTTCCCTGCTGACGGGTGCCTTCCTGATGATCTCGCCTCTGACGGTCTCTCCGGCCAGGGCGCAGTATGATGACCCCTGCCGCAATCCGCGTGAACTGCCAACGGTGATCGTGGAGGTCGAGGCGCGGACGGAGCGGACAAGTGCCCGCTTCACGGCGGACGAACTGCACCAGTACGCCGACCGGCAGGATCCGCTGCCGGTCGGCTATCGGCATTTCGGATTTACCGAAATGGCGCGGGAGATCAGGACCAAGGCGCAGGTTCGTTCCGGCACGGATGAATACAAGAACTTCTGCTTCTCGCCGGAGACGATCACGGTGACGGTCAAGGTCGCGCCCGTGATGTATGTGCCGGGCGAGTACCCGCGGACCAGTTGTCCGGCGGGGGCCGTGCGGGTGCACGAACTGCTGCATCTGCAGGTTCACGAGGACGCGCTGCAGGAACTGCCGGGCAGGATCGAACGCGCGCTGGAGCTTGAGCGCGAGTTGCGGATCACCCGCAAGGCCCGGGACAAGCGTCATGCGATCAGTCTGGTCCGGGACCTGTCCCTGGAAGTGGCGGAACGCACCGCCAGGGAACTGGACGAGGAATACCGCATCAGGCATCTGGAACTGGACTCGCCGCAGAGCTATCGCGCCAATCTGGGCATCTGCGGAGAAGCCGAATGGGCCGGCCTGATGGATTGAGCAGGGCGTGAAATGCGCCATGCGCCGGGATGGGGAGAGAACCGGAAATGGACCAGGAAATTGAATTCGGCAGGAAGGGCGGTCTGGCCACCGTCCTGTTGAACCGGCCGAAGGCCCTCAACGCGCTGACGCACGAGATGTGCGTGGAGCTGCATGCGCGGCTGAAGCAATGGCGGACCGATGACTCGGTTCAGGCCGTTGTGGTTCAGGGGGCAGGGGACCGGGCGTTCTGCGCCGGTGGCGACATTCGCAAGCTGTATGACGAAGGCCGTGCCGGGGGACAGTACCCGTATGACTTCTACCATGATGAGTATCGGCTGAACGTCGATATCCACTACTTCCCGAAGCCCTGGATTTCCCTGCTGGACGGGATCGTGATGGGCGGCGGTTGCGGGGTGTCGATACCGGGCAGCCATCGTGTGGCCACGGAACGGGTGACCTTCGCCATGCCGGAAACGGGGATTGGCCTGTTCCCCGATGTCGGTGGTTCCTTCTTTCTTTCCCGTGCGCCCGGGCATGTGGGGACATGGCTGGCACTGACCGGCGCGCGGCTGAAGGCTGCCGACAGCCTGCACGCGGGCGTCGCCGATGCCTGCGTCGCTTCCGAACGTCAGGATGAACTGATCGATGCGCTGGCGGGCGCTGAAATCGCCAGCCATGACGACGCGACGACCGTGATCGCCGGATTTGCTTCCGAACCGGGAGACTCCGACCTGGCGGCGCGGCGAGCCGATCTTGACCGTCTGTTTGCGGGTGACAGTGTGGAGGAGATCCTCGACGCGCTTGATGCCGACGGTGGGGAGTGGGCCGCGAAGCAGGCTTCGATCATGCGCACCAAATCGCCGACGTCGCTGAAGATCGCCTTCCGGCAGGTCCGCGATGGCGGGACCAGGGATTTCCGCGAATGCATGAAGATGGAATGGCGCATGGTGAACCGCGTCATCGCCGGACATGACTTCTACGAAGGCACCCGTGCGACCGTCATCGACAAGGATCAGTCACCGGCCTGGCAGCCCGCGACACTGTCCGAGATCGATGCCGCGACCGTCGAAGGCTATTTCGCACCGCTGCCGGACGGCGACCTGACGTTCGATTGACCCGGAATCCTGCGCCGCGGGGGCGCAAGCGCGGCCAACGGCGTCTTGTCACATCCCATTGCGGGTGGTCTGCACAATGCCTAGGTTGAGGTTTCCCCATACAGCAGCCTGACTCGCCAGCGACGTTTGCGAACGGTCGGGCTTGCCTTGAACTGGTGCAGGAGTACCACATGAGCGATGCGATGACGAGCGAGCAGGCCGCGCTCTGGCTTGACGACATGCACACCCGACTGGCGCGATACGAGGCGTTGCCGGAAAAACTGGCCCCGACCAGCATCGAGGCGGCCTATGCCGTGCAGGACGCCTTCGTGCGCCGCATGCAGATGCGTGGCCTGAAGCCTCTGGGCGCGAAGATTGCGCTGTCCTCCCCTCAGATGCAGGAGATGGTGGGTATCGACCGTCCCGTCGGAGGAACGATTGTCGGCGCTGAGCTGCTGCACTCACCTGCCCGGATCCGCGCTTCCCAGCTCGGCCGTGTCTGCATCGAGTGTGAGGTCGCCGTTCGTCTGGGATCGACGCTCGAAGCCGGCGGTGCGCCGTTCAGTGAAGAGACCATCTACAACTCCGTCGATGCCTGCGCCGCAGCCTTCGAAATCGCGGACGACCGCAATGCGGATTACGCGAAGCTGGATGCGCTGAACCTGATAGCCGACAACGCCTGGAACGCCGGGATCATCCTGGGGCCGGTGGTCACTGATTTCGACGCTGCGACCCTGGCCGATGCCACGGCGGAACTGCACATGAACGGGGAGAAGGTCGGTGAGGGCAAGGGCTCCGACGCGCTCGGCCATCCGTTCAACAGCCTTCGGGTTCTGGCGGACGAGCTGACGGCGCAGGGACGTTCCCTGAAGGCCGGTGACTGGGTCCTGACCGGCACCGTGATCCGCACCTGGTTCCCTGACGTAGGTTCATCACTGACCTACAGCCACAGTGTGCTGGGGGATGTCAGCGCGGAAATCGTCTGACCGATTGGCCGCCTGATTGATCATCGGGGGGCGTGTGTCCGAAAAACCTGTTCTTGTGTGGTTTCGCCAGGATCTTCGGCTGGCTGACAATCCGGCCCTGACCGCGGCTGTCAGCACCGGCGCGCCTGTCATTCCGGTCTTCGTGCTGGATGACAGTGGTGCCGGGGACTGGCGACCGGGTGGTGCCTCCCGCTGGTGGCTGCACCATTCGCTTGCGGATCTGGACGAGAGTCTGCGGGGGAAGGGCAGTCGGCTTGTGCTGCGGTCCGGCGCGTCAGGTCAGGCCATCCGGGACCTGGTGCGGGAGACCGGCGCGGATACCGTCCTCTGGAACCGCCTCTACGAACCTCTGGCGATCCGCCGCGACACGGCACTCAAGTCGGACCTTAAGGATGCCGGTGTGGCCGTGGAGAGTTTCCCCGGCAACCTGGCCTTCGAACCCTGGACGATCCGTACCGGTGACGATGGTCCCTATCGCGTGTTTTCGCCCTTCATGAAGGCCTGCCTGCGCAAGGGTGCGCCGGACCAGCCTCTCACCACACCTGACGCACTGACGGCCCCGGAGAACTGGCCCGCCAGCGATGAGCTGGAAGGGTGGGCGCTGCAGCCGACGACACCGGACTGGGCGGGTGGCCTGAGAGAGCGCTGGACACCCGGCGAGACCGGCGCCCGCAGACGCTTCGGGGCGTTCCTGGATGATGCGCTCGACAACTATGCGAAGGCACGCGACCAGATGGCGGGCGAAACCACGTCGCGGCTTTCCCCGCACCTGCATTTCGGCGAGATCAGTGTCCGGTCGATATGGCAGACCCTCGATCACCGGGAAGCCGAAGGTGCCCGGTCCGTCGGAAAGTTCCGCGCGGAACTGATATGGCGCGAATTCGCCCATCACCTGCTGTTTCACTATCCGACACTGCCGGAGAAGAACTGGCGTGAGTCCTTCGATGCCTTTCCCTGGGTCGATGATCCGGAGGCCCTGAAGGCCTGGCAGAGCGGGCAGACCGGCTATCCGCTGGTTGATGCGGGCATGCGCGAACTCTGGGTCAGCGGCTATATGCACAATCGGGTGCGGATGGTCGTGGCATCCTTCCTGATCAAGCATCTCGCGATCCACTGGCGTCATGGTGCGGACTGGTTCTGGGACACGCTCGTCGATGCCGATCTGGCGAACAATGCGGCGAGCTGGCAATGGGTTGCCGGTTCCGGCGCGGATGCCGCCCCCTATTTCCGCATTTTCAATCCCGTGCGGCAGGGGCAGCAGTTCGATGCCGATGGTGCCTATGTCCGCCGTTGGCTGCCCGTACTGCAGGATCTGCCCGACAGGTACCTTCACGCCCCCTGGACCGCGCCTGATGCCGTGCTCCGGGACGCGGGTGTGAAACTGGGCGAGAACTATCCGAGGCCGGTCGTGGATCACGCCGAGGCGCGGGCGCGCGCGCTGGCCGGGTACGAGAGAGTTAAGGCGCTGTAATAAAATCGTAATTAGCAAAAGCTTAATTTTGCACCGTCACGATGCCCCGGCTTATGTTCCAGGCCGGAGAGCAGGGGAAGATCGGTGCCGAATTTCGTTGCTGCGATCCGACAGTTCATGGGCGTGTCTGCGGCCTTTTCCGCTTACGTGCGTCGCCACCCCGTGAGTTATGCCCTTCTCTCCGGTCTCGCGACCTCGATGCTGGTGTTCGCAAGCAGCAGCTTCACTGAACTCTCCCATGACAGTGCCTGGCTGCTGATGGCGACCACAGGGACCGCCGCCGCGATCGCGGTGCTGGGTGCTGCGACGCCGTTCGGGCGCACTGGCAGCAGAACGGGCAGACTGCGGGAGCAGGCGGTCGGGCAGAACATCTCGAGAGTGATGGAATCACTGGATGACGGCCTTTTTCTGTTTGATGCCGAAGAACGGCTGATCACCTGCAATGACATTGCCCGCCAGATATTTCCTGAAGTGACACAACGACAGGGATCTGGCGGCCTGATGGACCTTGGCGATCTGGCAAACATGGTCGCAGCCCACAATGGACGGAGCGAAAGCGGTGTGATCGGCCTTGATCTGGCCGGGTCGGTCCTGCATCTGCTGCGCAAGCAGGGGGCGGCAGAGATGCTGAGCATTCGTGGGTCGGAATGGTACCGGGTCACGGCCCGGCAGACCGAGGATGGCAGCCACCTGATCGTCTTCTCGGACATGACCGAGTTCGTGGACCGGGGTCTGAAGCTGAAGGAGAGTGAGGCGCGCTTCGAGCGTCTGGCCGAGCATCTTCCGGGCGCGATCCTGCGCCGGCTGGAACTGGCGAACGGCAGCTTCATCTTCGACTACCGGAACGGCGGCATCCGCGATCTGACCGGACTGGAGCCGGACCATTTCGTCGGTGACCTCGCGAACCTGCTGCGACAGGTTCATCCTGAAGACAGGGAGGAGGTCAGGCAACGGTTCGAACTGGGTGACAGGTCTCAGGCTTCCTGGAACATGGAGTTCAGGATCCTGCACGCGCGCCGGTCGGCGACATGGGTATCCCTGACCATGCGGGCACGGCTGAACAGGATCGGGCGGGCTGTCTTCGAGGGGATCCTGCTCGACATCACCGAACGCAAGCAGGTGGAGCAGACGATACGTCGTGCGCAGGAGGAGGCCGAGAAGGGCAGTCAGGCGAAAACCAATTTCCTTGCCAACATGAGCCATGAACTCCGGACACCGCTGAACGCGGTCATTGGCTTCTCGGAGATGATGATGCATCAGACGCTGGGGCCCCTGAATCCGCCGAAGTACCGCGAATATGCCGGCGACATTCGGGGTGCTGCCGTTCATCTGCTGGATCTGATCTCCGACATCCTCGACCTGTCGCGGCACGAAGCGGGCCAGTTCGAACTGCGCGAGACCACGCTGGATGCCAATGAACTACTGCGGGAATGCGAAAGGTACTTCAGTGCCCGGGCGCAACAGCGGGGAATGGCGTTTCGTGTCTGCCTCTCGAAGGAACCGGTCATGCTGCGGGTGGACCATCTCAGAATACGCCAGATCATGCTGAACCTGATCTCGAACGCCATGAAGTTCACGGATGATGGAGGCTCGATCCTGATCGATGTGCGCCTTGATCCGTCCGGACCGCAACTGCGGGTCCAGGATTCGGGAATTGGCATGGACAAGTCCCAGATCGCGAAGGCGTTCGAACCCTTCGGGCGGGTGGAGTCCCAGCTCACCGCAGGACGCGAGGGGACCGGTCTCGGCCTGCCGCTCTCCGCCGTGCTTGCCGAGCGGCATGATGGCGAACTGCTGCTGGAGAGCGAGCCGGGCAAGGGCACACTTGCCATCCTCCAGCTTCCCGATCATCGTCTGCTCCGGAAAAGGCCGCGCGGCATTCGCGCATGCGCATGAAGGCGTTGTTGCCCCCATCCGGAGTTTCGTCCGTTGCGAGTGATCCGACCGAATGAGTACACGGGCGAGAGTGCCTGGGATGCGCTGGACATCGAGAAGTTCGACACCGCAACCGTGCGCCTGCACTGGACCGATCAGCCCTACATCTGGCACGTCAACGACGGGCCGGAAGTGTTCGTGGTGGTGGATGGCCGGGTCGACATGAAGGTGCGCGACGCAAGCGGCACGGTCACTGTCCATCGTCTGGAGCCGGGCGACATTTTCCACGCCCAGGCCGGGGACGAGCATGTCGCTCATCCGCTGGGGGGCGCGCGGGTGCTGGTCGTGGAGCGTGCGGGCAGTATCTGAACTTCCCGCCCGACCGTTCCCTGTCCGCTTTACCTTCCCTGTAGTCTGTCCTAAATCCCGTAGGAGTTCGCGCTTCATGGAATTGTACGAGAAAAAAATGGATATCAGACAAGGCTTCGTCGGGTCGATTGGAAATACACCGCTGATCCGTCTCAACAGGGCATCCGAGGAGACCGGGTGCGAGATCCTGGGCAAGGCGGAATTCCTCAATCCCGGCGGATCGGTGAAGGACCGGGCGGCGCTGGCGATCATCAACGACGCGGAAAAGCGTGGCCTGCTGAAGCCGGGCGGCGTGATTGTCGAGGGCACGGCGGGCAATACCGGCATTGGCCTGGCACTGGTCGCCGCGGCCCGGGGCTACAAGTGTGTCATCGTCATTCCCGAGACCCAGAGCGACGAGAAGAAGGACATGCTGCGGATCTGCGGCGCCGACCTGCGCGAAGTTCCCGCCGTTCCCTATCGTGACCCGAACAACTACGTGAAATATTCCGGGCGCCTGGCGGAGGAGATCGCGGCCAGCAACCCCAACGGGGCCATCTGGGCCAACCAGTTCGACAATGTTGCCAACCGCCAGGGTCACATCGACACCACGGGTCCGGAGATCTGGGAACAGACGGACGGCAAGGTCGACGGCTTCATCTGTGCCGTAGGTACGGGCGGCACGCTGGCTGGTGTCGCCATGGCGCTGAAGGAACGCAATCGGCACGTGAAGATCGGTCTGGCCGATCCGCATGGCGCGGCCCTGTGGCACTATTATGCCCACGGCGAGCTGAAGTCCGAGGGCGGATCGATCACCGAAGGCATTGGTCAGGGGCGCATCACCGCCAATCTGGAGGGGCTGTCGGTCGATCATCCGTACCGCATCGGGGACGAGGAAGTGGTGCGGACAACCTTCGACCTGGCGCAGCACGAAGGACTGATCCTCGGCGGGTCCAGCGGCATCAATGTGGCAGGCGCCATCCGGCTGGCGCGGGAGCTTGGCCCCGGCCACACCATCGTCACCATCCTCTGTGACGGCGGGCAGCGGTACTTCAGCCGCCTCTACAATCCGGCCTTCCTGAAGGAGAAAGGCTTGCCGACCCCGCCCTGGTTGGACTAATTCCGGGGGCTGACGCAATTCCGTGCGGGAGCCCCTGATGACCGACGCCCTGTTTCGCGACGATGCCTATATGAAATCGTGTGACGCGACCGTGCTGGCGGTGACGGAGCGGGGCGGCGTGGTGCTCGACCGGACCATCTTCTATCCGACCGGCGGCGGGCAGCCCGGTGACAGCGGCACCATGCGCTGCACCGACGGCACTTCCATCCGCATTGCCACCACCGTGAAGGGCGAGACGCCTGACGGGATCGTGCATGTTCCGGCGGAAGGGGAAGCATTGCCCGAGGTCGGTTCGGCGGTGACGCTGGAACTCGACTGGGACCGCCGCCACGCGCACATGCGCATGCATACCTGCCTGCATCTGCTTTCCGCCGTCCTGACCTATCCCGTCACGGGTGGTCAGGTGGGCGCGGAGAAGAGCCGTCTGGACTTCGACATTCCGGAGGCGGTTCTGGACAAGGACGAGATCACCGCGAAACTGAACGAACTGGTCGCGCGCGACGCGCCGGTCAGCATGCGCTGGATCACGGACGCGGAACTGGCGGCGCAGCCGGACCTGGTCAAGACCATGTCCGTGCAGCCCCCGACCGGCGCCGGGCATGTGCGGCTGATCGAGGTCGAGGGCATGGATCTTCAGCCGTGTGGCGGCACGCATGTTGCCCGCACCGGCGAGATCGGTGCCGTGGAAGTACGCAAGATCGAGAAGAAGGGCCGGCAGAACCGGCGCGTCAGTATCCAGTTCGCGTCCTGAACAGCGACAACGACAGGCAACAATCCAGCAGGGGCCAAACAATGGGCTATTCCAATCCGCAATCACTGGTCTCCACGGAGTGGCTGGCCCGGCATATCGATGCACCCGATGTGCGCGTCGTCGATGCATCCTGGTACATGCCCCATCTGGGACGGGACCCGAAGGCAGAGTTCGCGGCGGAACATATTCCCGGTGCCGTCTTCTTCGATATCGACGAGATCGCCGATACCGACAGCGACCTGCCGCACATGCTGCCGTCGTCGGAGAAGTTCTCCTCCCGCTGCCGCAGGCTGGGCCTGGGCGACGGTGTCCGCATCGTCGTCTATGACGGTGCCGGCTGTACCGCGGCGTCAAGGGTCTGGTGGACGTTCCGCGCCTTTGGTCATGACGATGTCTCGGTGCTGGACGGGGGGCTGCCGAAGTGGAAGGCGGAGAATCGTCCGCTGGCGGATCTGCCCGACGTTCCGCGTGAACGCCACCTCTCGGCCCGTTTCAACAGCTTCCTGGTCCGCGACGTGGACCAGATGCTGGCGAACGTGAAGAGCGGGCGCGAACAGGTGCTGGATGCCCGCTCCCCCGGCCGTTTCGATGGCAGCGAGGCGGAGCCGCGGCAGGGACTGCGCGGCGGCCATATCCCCGGCAGCCTGAACACACCCTATCCGAGCCTGCTGAAGGAAGACGGAACCTTCCTGCCGCCGGAGGCCCTGAAAGAGGTCTTTGCCGCATCTGGCCTCGACATGAAGAAGCCGGTGATCACCACCTGCGGCTCCGGCGTCACTGCCTGCGTTCTGGCCCTTGCCCTGCATCTGGTCGGGCACCGCCAGGTCGCGGTCTATGACGGGTCCTGGACCGAATGGGGCGGTCGGGAAGACACGCCGGTGGAGCGGTAGGCATCATGGCGCAGGCGGATGAGGACCTGATTCCGATCACCATCACCTACCTGCGGATGGCGGCCCAGCCGACACGCCCGACACCGCCCGCGCCCGCGACACCGCATGCCATCATGCGGGCGGAGCAGCCGACGGTTCATTTCTACCGCTATCTCTACAACACGGTCGGGGAACGCTGGATCTGGACCAACCGGCGCTACATGCCGGACGAGGAGCTTGCCGCCATCATCCAGGACCGCGATGTCGAACTGATGGTGCTCTATGTGAAGGGTGTGCCTGCGGGATTTGCCGAACTCGACTTTCGCGGCCTGCCGGATGAGGCTGATCTGGCCTACTTCGGTCTGATGCCGGAGTTCATCGGGCGCAAGCTGGGGGGCTGGTTCCTGCACTGGGCTGTCAGCGAACTCTGGTCGCGCGGGCCCGAGAGCATCACCGTCAATACATGCACGAAGGATCACCCCTCCGCCCTGCCGATGTACCAGCGGATCGGATTCGTGCCCTACAGCCGTGAGGAATCGACCCTGCGGCCCCTGCCGGGTGCGTCCGCGTGACCGATCAGTCGCTGCGCGATTTCATCACCAGGCTGGAGCGCAAGGGCGATCTGGTGCGCGTCAGCGAGCCGGTCTCGACGGTGCTCGAGATGACGGAGATCCAGACCCGTCTGCTGGCGGAGGGCGGTCCGGCGGTTCTGTTCGAGAACCCGGTGAATGCCGATGGCTCTCCCGCCGCCATGCCGGTTCTGGTCAACCTGTTCGGTACGGTCGAACGGGTGGCGATGGGAATGGATCGCAGGCCCGAGGAACTTCGCAGTGTCGGCGAGATGCTGGCCTTCCTGCGTCAGCCCGAACCGCCTGCCGGGTTCCTCGATGCGCTGGACAAGCTGCCGCTGGTGAAGACGGTGATGGCAATGCGCCCGAAGACCATCGGCTACGGTCCTGTCCATGACGTGATCCAGACCGGCGACCAGATCGACCTGACGCAACTGCCGGTCCAGACCTGCTGGCCGGGGGAGCCTGCGCCGCTGATCACCTGGCCGCTGGTGGTGACGAAGGGCCCCTCCGAGGCGAAGGAGGATGACTTCAACCTCGGCATTTACCGGATGCAGGTGCTGGGGCGGAACAGGACGATCATGCGCTGGCTGAAGCACCGGGGCGGCGCGCAGCATCATCGGCGCTGGGCGGCGGAGAAGCCGGAGCCGCTGCCTGCTGCCGTGGTCATCGGTGCCGATCCGGGCACCATCCTGGCCGCCGTGACGCCGGTGCCGGATACGCTGTCCGAATATCAGTTCGCCGGGCTGCTGCGCGGTCGGAAGGTGGAACTGGTGGACTGCCAGACAGTGCCGCTGAAGGTGCCCGCCCATGCCGAGATCGTGCTGGAGGGGCACGTCAGCCTGGAAGACTACGAAGACGAAGGCCCCTACGGCGATCACACCGGCTATTACAACGCGGTCGAGAAGTTCCCGGTCTTCACGGTCAGCGCCATCACCCGGCGCAAGGACCCGATCTACCTGTCCACCTTCACCGGTCGCCCGCCCGACGAGCCGTCGGTACTGGGGGAGGCGCTGAACGATGTCTTCGTGCCGCTGCTGATCCAGCAGTTCCCGGAGATCGTCGATTTCTGGCTTCCGCCGGAGGGCTGTTCCTACCGCATCGCCGTCGTCTCCATCAAGAAGGCCTATCCGGGCCACGCCAAGCGCGTGATGCTGGGTGTCTGGTCCTATCTGCGGCAGTTCATGTACACCAAGTGGGTCATCGTCGTGGACGACGACATCAATGCCCGCGACTGGAAGGATGTGATGTGGGCCATCTCCACCCGCATGGACCCGGCCCGCGACATCACGGTGATCGAGAATACCCCCATCGACTATCTCGACTTCGCCTCACCCGAGGACGGGCTGGGATCGAAGATCGGTCTGGATGCCACCAACAAGTGGCCGCCGGAGACGAAACGGGAATGGGGCACCAAGATCCGCATGACCGATGAGGTCATCCGCACCATCGACGAGAAATGGTCCCGACTCGGCCTGCCCGGATCAGGCAAGTCGATCTGGTGAACGGCCGGGCATCTGCCTAGGCCCCGTCTGCTTCGCGCCCGCGTTCGCTGACGAAGCCGGCGGTCCAGGGATCATCCTTCGTCAGGGACAGGTTGTCGTCGATGGCGGTCTGCAGGGCGGCCACGTCGATCTGGTGGAATGATCCCGCGCCCACCAGCGCGGCGGCGTTGGCGGCGGCGCGTCCCATGGCGAAACAGGGGCCCATGACCCGCACGCTGGCGAGGGCCGCTGGTTCGGCGTCGATGCAACGCCCGGCCGTGACCACATTGTCCAGTCCCTCGGGCACCATGGCGCCGAAGGGAATCCAGTGCATGTGGTCGTCGGCGAAGACCTCCCAGTGCGTGTCCGCCATTTCCGTATGCAGCTCGATGGGCCAGGAGCAGCGGGCGATGGCATCGTCGGGGCGGTGCCCGGCGCGCACACCATCGACCGTGATGCGGCTGCGGCCCTGAATGGTGCGGGTCTGGCGAATGCCGGGCTGGCCATAGGTCGCGACACGGGCATTGCCGAAGGCTTCCGGAAACTCCGCCTTGAACAGGGCAAGCAGGCCGTCCACCTGCGCCCGGCCCTGCATTCCCGCCCGGGCAAGGCCGACAGGGTCCTGCGGGGTCTCGATATGGGTCATGTTGGCCAGAACCTTGCCCGGCTCCGCCTGCGGGAAAAGGAACCCGTCATGGCGCACCAGGCCGAATTCCGCGCCGCGCGCGCGCATTGCAGCGTGATAGGTCTCCCGCGGCATCTCGTTGACGATATCGGTATCCACGCCTTCGAACACCGCCATGATCGTGCCGTGAATGTCCGTGTCGGACTGGTTCAGGTCCAGACCGGCCAGCCAGGAGAGCACCGCGTCGCCCGACGCATCGACGAAGCTCTGGGCCTCGATCACCATGTCGCCCCAGCGTGTCGCGAGCTGCAGGGTGCTGATGCGGCGGTCGTTCTTCTCCACCCCGCGCAGCACTGCGCCGGTGACCGGCATGACGTCGGTTTCAAGAATCTGCCGCTCCACCCAGCGCATCCAACCGTTGATGGCATAGTCGACGATCAGCGTATTGCGGGCCCGGCGGGCGGTGGCCTGGCCGTTGGCTGTCATCTCTTCCAGCAAGGGGTCCATCACGCCATGCGTGACGCGACCCGGCGCAGGTCCGTTGGCATAGAGGCCGCAGATGGTGCCGATGGCGGAGTTCACGGCCTGTCCGCCGATCTGTGGTGCGGCATCTACAAGGACGACCGACTGACCCAGTGCACGGGCCTCCAGCGCCGCAGACAGGCCCGCAGCCCCCGACCCGATGACGCAAAGGTCGGCGGTCAGCTTCTGCTGTTGCGACATGCGTCGCACGGTTTGCATGCCTGGATGCTGCACCTGTTTCTCCCGATCCCGGATTGCTTTCGAACCTGTACCAGAGTGGCGGCTGGGCTGTACCGAATGCAAGGCAGTCATCTCGCCACGGTATTGTGACCAGTTGTAACCGTGCATACCGGTCGCGTTGTGGCGTCGGCCCCGGCACTCTATATCCTTGACGCAAACGTCAGCAGGACAGGGCAGTTCATGGCAAGCATCAAGATCAGGCGCCCGCGCGGCCAATTCGCCGTCAATCTTGCGGGCTTTGGCGCGCTGCTGGTGGTTGCGGTGCTGATTGCCGTGCTTCTCGTGGCGACCCGGACCCGCCTGGAGCCCACCGAACCGGTGGAGCGGGTCTGGAATGTTGAGACGCTGATCGTGGCGCGCCACGATCACCAGCCGCACATGAAGGTCTTCGGTGAACTGGCCGCAGGGCGCAGCAGCGAGATGCGGGCGCTGGTGCAGGGTGAGATCGCCGCAGTTGGTGACTATTTCCGCAATGGCGCGGCGGTCGCCAAGGGCGACCTGCTGATCGAGATCGACCGCTTCGAGTACGAGGCGGCGATTGCCGAGCTGAAGGCGACCATTTCCGAAACGCGGGCCCGTATCGCGGAAGCCGAGGCCAATAGGGACTCGGAAACAATTTCCCTGTCCCAGGACAAGGAAATGCTGGTCCTGCTGCAGCGTGACCTGGACCGGACCACGGAACTGCATGGTCGCGGCAACATCTCCGACAAGTCGCTGGACCAGGCCAAGATCGAGCTGACGCGGCAGCGCCAGACGGTGGCGCGGCGGGAGGCAGCAGTCAAAAGCAACGATGCACGCGTCGTCCAGCAGCGCGCGGCGCTGCAACGCCTGGGCATCGAACTGGAGCGGGCGGAGCGGGACCTGGAGCGGACCCGCCTGGTTGCGCCGTTCGATGGCTTCCTGTCGGAGGTCAATGCCCAGCTGGGACAGCGTGTGAGCGTCAATGACAGGATCGCGCGGCTGGTCGGCGCGGCGCAGCTGGAGGCGCGCGGACATCTGTCGGATGCCCAGTATGGCCGCCTGCTTGCGGACGGCGGTCTGGATGGTCGGCTGGCGAAGGTCGTCTGGACCGTGGGGGAGCGGAAGCTTGCCTATGATGCCGTCATCGCCCGCATCACGGCAGAGATCAGGCCTGAAACCGGCGGCGTGACCTTCTACGCATTGCTAGCGGCTGACGGGCTGGACCTGCCGATCCGTCCGGGGGCGTTCGTGAGCATCGAGCTGCCCGACAGGCGGTTTCCCGATTCCATCCGCATCCCTTCCGTGGCGCTGCACGACGAGAACCATGTCTTTGTCGTCGGGCCTGATGACCGGCTGGAGCGTCGCGCGGTGACACCGCTGGCCCGTGCCGACAATGACGTCATCGTCACGGGGGAACTGAACGACGGAGACACCATCGTCCTGACACGGTTCAACGAGATCGGGCCGGGCGTCCTGGTCCGGAGCGCGGACATGGAATCGGACAAGGCAGACCCGGTGCCGACAAAGGTTTCCAGCCGATGAACCCCGCCGATCTGGTCCGGATCTTCGTCCGGCATCCCAACGCAGCCAATCTGCTGATGGCCCTGATGCTGATAGCCGGGCTGTTCAGCCTGCAGAAGCTCAATACCCAGTTCTTTCCCGATACCGGCCTCGACTTCATCACCATCACCGTCGCCTGGCCCGGTGCGAGTGCGGAGGATGCGGATTCCAGCATCGTCTCCGCGATCGAGCCGGAGGTCCGCTTCATTGACGGCGTGAAGGAGGTCAACAGCTACTCCCAGGAAGGATCCGGGGTGGTTGTTGTCGAGTTCCAGGCCGGTTCGGACATGCAGTCCGCCCTGTCGAACGTGGATGCGGCGGTATCCGGCATCACCACCCTGCCCGAGGATGCAGAGGAGCCGCTGATCAAGCGCGCCATCCGCTACGATCTGATCTCTCGCATCTCGATCTCCGGTCCGGTGTCCGAAGCGACACTGAAGGCGCTGGCCAAGCACGTCCGGGACGGGCTGCTGGACCGCGGCATCGACCTGGTGAACTTCTTCGGCAAGCGCGACGAGGAGATCCATGTGGATGTCCCGCCGTCGTCCCTGCGCCGCCTCGACCTGACACTTGGCGATCTCTCCAAGCAGATCAGCGACACGTCGGTCGACCTGCCGTCCGGTGATCTGAGCGGCACCTCGGAGAAGCAGCTGCGCTCCCTCGGGGAACTGAAGCGCGCCGACGAAGTGGCGGGGATCGAGGTCGCGTCTGCTCCCAACGGAGAGAAGATCTTCCTGCGTGACGTGGCCCAGGTGCGCGAGAGCTTTGACAGCCGCCAGCCGGTCGGAGGGCGGGGAGAGAATCCGGCAATCGAGATGATCGTGCAGCGGTCGCTGACCACGGATGCGCTGGAGGCAGCAGCCATCGTCAACGCCTATCTGGAGGAGATAAGGGGCGTCCTGCCACCCAACATCGAGATCAGGCAGTACGACATACAGGCGTCCCTGATCTCCGACCGCATCAACCTGCTGCTGCGCAACGGTCTCAGCGGCCTGGTGCTGGTGCTGATCGTGCTTTTCGTCTTCCTGTCGGGGCGCATCGCCTTCTGGGTGGCGATGGGCATTCCGGTGGCGATCCTTGCCACCGGGGCAGTGATGCTCTGGAGCGGCCAGAGCATCAACATGGTCAGTCTGTTCGCCCTGATCATGACGCTGGGCATCATTGTCGATGATGCGATTGTCGTTGGTGAACATGCCGCGCATCTGCGCCAGCAGGGCATGAGCGCCGTGGACGCGGCGGAGGCGGGGGCGCTGCGCATGCTTGCGCCCGTGACAGCCGCCGCGCTGACCACCATCGCCGCCTTCATGCCCCTGTTTGCCATCGGCGACGTGATCGGGCAGATCATCGTGGCCATCCCGCTTGTGGTTGTGGCGGTGCTGGTGGCCAGTCTGATCGAATGTTTCTTCGTGCTGCCCGGTCATCTGCGTGGTGCGATGCGGGCCGAACCCGGTTCCGGAAACAGTCGCTACGAGAGCTTCCGGCTCTGGTTCGATACCCGCTTCAACCAGCTTCGCGACGGTCGGTTCCGGCGCGCTGTCGTCGCGGCGCTGGACTACCGCTATGTCACCATCGGCGCCATCCTTGCGGCCCTGATCATCAGCCTGGGCATTCTGGCCAGTGGCCGGGTCGGTTTCGTGTTCTTCCCCAATCCCGAGTCCGACACGATAGACGCGAATATCGAGATGGCGGCCGGCACACCGCGGGAGAACCTGCAGGACGCGCTGCTGGAACTGGAACGGGCGCTGGCCCGGGCCGAGAAGCGGGTGGCGTCGGAGACCAGCGATATCGTGGTCATGAGTTTCCAGCGTCTCGGGCAGAGTCAGGGGCGATCCTTCGAGCGTGTTTCCGGCGATCATCTGGGCGGGATGCAGGTCGAACTGGTGGCGTCCGATTACCGCAATGTCCGCACCAACGAGTTCATCGAGATCTGGCGCGAGGAGATCCCGCGCATCTCCGGCGTACGGCGGATCACGTTGCAGGAGCGGGCCGGCGGACCGCCGGGCCGGGAACTGGACATCCGGTTCCGTGGTGACGATATCGCGGAACTGAAACTCGCTGCCGAGGAACTGAAACTTGAACTGCAGCGCTTCGATGGCCTGTCGGATATCGAGGATGACCTGCCCTTCGGCAAGCAGGAGCTGATCCTGGAACTGACCCCACGCGGACGCGCGCTGGGCTTCACGACCGACAGTGTGGCCCGCCAGGTCCGCAATGCCTTCGAAGGTGCGATTGCGAAACGGTTTCCACGCGACGATGAGGAAGTGACGATCCGGGTGCAGTTGCCGGAGGCGGAGGCGACAGAGGCCGCTGTCCGCAACCTGTATCTGCGCAGTCCCTCAGGGGCGGAAACTCCGCTGGAAGGAGTTGTCTCCTTCAGGGAGGACGCCGGTTTCGCCCGCATCCGCCGCAAGGACGGCCGGCGGGAAGTCGCGATCTTCGCGGAGATCGACGAGACCGTGACCAAGCCGGGAGCCATCATCACCGCCCTGTCGGACGGGCGGGTACAGGCCATCGCGCAGCGCTACAATCTGTCCTTCCGCTTTGCGGGCAAGGCCGAGGAACAGGCGCAGACCCTGGGCGACATGAAGACCGGCGCCATGGTCGGGCTGTCCGCGATCTACATCATCCTTGCCTGGGTCTTCGCGTCCTATTCAAGACCTGTCATTGTCATGTCGATCATACCCTTCGGTCTGATCGGTGCCGTGACGGGGCACCTGATCCTCGGCTATGACATCACGATCCTGTCGCTTGTCGCCCTGATTGGTCTGGCCGGAATCCTGGTCAACAATTCCATCATCCTGGTGTCCACGATCGATGAGCGGGTGAAGGATGGCCAGACCGTCATGGAAGCCATTGTCGACGGCGCCTGTGACCGATTGCGGGCGGTGACACTCACCTCCATCACCACCATCGTCGGTCTGATCCCGCTGCTGTTCGAGACCAGCCTGCAGGCACAGTTCCTGATCCCCATGGCCGTGACCATCGTCTTCGGCCTGGCCACGGCCTCGGTGCTGGTGCTGTTCGTGGTCCCGGCGCTGCTGGGCATGCTGGAGGACATCTCCGCGTTCAGGACGCGGATCGTGAGGGGCTGGCGCACGCTTGGCGACGACCGGGACCTGTACGGGGACCGCGCCGACTGACTGACCGGGCGGTCAGCGCGGCTGGTTCAGCCGCGCGACCTCCGCCATCAGATCGACGACCGAATCCTGCTGGGTGCGGACCAGGCCGGTGGTGGCACCGGATTCCTCCCAGGCACCGAACCGCTCCCGGATCCGTTTCGCCGGACCGACCAGGCTCTTCGCGTCCACCCATTCGTCCGGCACCGCGGCGGTTGCCTCATCCTTGCGGCCCGCCAGATAGAGTTCCTGGATGCGTTCGGCAGCGTCGCCATAGCCGCGCCGGATCATCATTTCCTTGTGGTAGTTCTTGTTCTTGTGGCCCATGCCGCCGACGTAGAGCGCGACCTCCGGTTTCAGGCGGTCGAGAGCCGCCTGCACATCGTCATCCATCTCCACGTGGATCATGGCCTCCACCTCGAAGTTGTCCCAGCTCTTCTCCTCACCGCGCTTGCGCGCCCGCTCGAAGCCCTGTTCGATCCATCCCGCATATTCGTGCATCGTGCCCGGCGTGAAGCCGAGCGGCAGCCAGCCGTCGCAGATGTCGCCGCACAGGCGGACGGTCTGCTCATTCCCGGCGCCGAGGTAGATCGGAATGTCGGGGTTCATGTGCAGGATCGACTTCAGCGGCTTGCCGACACCCAGCGCACCGTCCCCGGTGTAGGGCAACTGGATCTGCTTGCCGTCATGGGTCACGGGCTCTTCCCGGCGGAAGACCTTGCGCATGATCTCGACATAGTCCTTCAGCCAGTAATAGGGGCTGCCCCAGGGACGGCCATACCAGCCCTCCACGATCTGCGGCCCGGAGACGCCCAGTCCGGCGATGAAACGTCCGCCGCCCGCCATGGCATCGACCGTCGCCGCGCACATGGCCGCGTTCGACGGCGTGCGGGCGGAGACCTGCATGATGGCGGTGCCGAGCTTGATCCGCTCCGTCTTCGCGGCGAGGAAGGCGAGGGGGGTCACGGCGTCGGAGCCATAGGCTTCCGCCGTCCACACCGAGTGGTAGCCGAGCTTCTCTGCCCGCTGCACACGCTCCACCGGCAAGTCCATCTGGCCGCCGGAATAGCCGATCATCAGTCCGAGTTTCATTGTTCTTCCTCCCCCGAGTTCATTGTGCCGCCGTGGCCGTGCACGGCTGTTGTCAGCCCATCCGCATGCCGCCGGAAATAGTGATCGTCTGCCCCGTCATGCCGTCGGATTCACTGCAGCCGAGGTAGACTGCCAGATGCGCGATCTCCACCGGTTGCAGCATGCGCCCGATCGGCACCCGGTCCACCAGCGCCTTCTGCATGGCCTCCGGCGTGATGCCGTTCAGTTCGGCATGGACGGAGAACTGGTCGATCATGTCCGTCTCGACGAAGCCGGGACAGATGGCATTGATGGTGATGTGGTCCCGGGCATGTTCCAGTGCGGCACAGCGGGTCATGCCGACAACGGCATGCTTGGAGGTGTTGTAGATGCCCTGGTTCATCGACTCCCACTTTCCGGCGGTGGAGGCGACGTTGACGATCTTTCCCCGGCCCGCGGCCTTCATGTGGCGCAGGGCGAACTGCATCGCATGGAACACGCTGTAGGTATTCACCTGCATGACCGTGTCGAAATCCTCGGGCGTGTAATCGACGAAGCGGGCCGCCTTGTAGATCCCGGCATTGTTGACCAGCACGTCCATGCCGCCGATCCGGTCGATGCAGGCGGCGATCATGCCTTCGACGGCATCCCTGTCGCTGACATCCGCTGCATGTATCTCGACCTTGCCGCCATGCTGGAGCGCGGCATCCCGCGTCGCCTCCAGTTGCTTCAGACCTGTGGCGACAAGGAACAGGTCGGCACCTTCGCGCGCATATTCTTCGGCAATGGCGCGCCCGATGCCCCGGCTGGCCCCGGTGATCAACGCCCGGCGTCCTTCAAGTCGCTTGCCCATCGCATCCTCCCCCTGATGTGTCGCCCGAGTTTAGGCCTGAATCGGTCCGGTTCCACCCCATCGGGTTGCATGGCTCCAATCAGCGGCGGGACGGATGGACAGGGCGGCTTCATCCACCCCGATCTCGCCTGTTGCGCGCCGTTGCAATGGCAGCTTGTTGTATTATCGCACTGGTCCCAGAGAAACGCGCCTGACCGAAACAAGAAAACCCGACATATCCATGAGGACATGCCGGGTTTTCCCGAAAACGTTTCAAAACCAGACGGTCAGTCGGTTGCCAGTTGCAAATTGCAGTTGGCCGCCGAGTGGCGTAGGGGCGTCAGGAGCCCTCGTAGGCGTCGACAATCTTCTCCAGGCGACGCTTGCCGGCCTGCAGCTGGCCCGGGCGCATGGTTTCGGCCAGGGCGTCACGCTGCGCGGCAGCTTCCTTGTCACCACGGTCGGCCGCAATCTGGAGGATCGCCCAGGCCTGCACCGGGTCCTGCGGCTTGCCGCGACCGTCGGCGAACATCTTTGCCAGCTTCTTCATGGCACCCTTGTGGCCCGCGCGTGCAGCGGTCTGGAACCAGTCAGCGGCCTTGGCCATGGCCTGCGCGTCTTCCTTGGCAGTGCCTTCCCCGGCTTCGAACATCAGGGCGGCACGATAGACAGCCTCCACATCGCCATTGCCGCCAGCCTTCACGAATTCCTGCAGCGCCTCGTTGAACTTGCCCTGTTCGTAGAGTGCCTCGCCTTCGTCATAGCCGGCATGGGCCATGCTGCCCATCATCAGTGCGGTCGCGAAGGTCGCGCCAAAAGCAATCTTGCGGAACATCTGGTCTACTCCTCGGTTCGTTTACGCCAGGGGATTCTATCGCCCCATGTCTCGCTGACCCCCGGCCAACACAAGTCCCCGCCAGGCGGGGTGTTGCAATCCGTGCAGCAAGGAATGGGCCAATTTTGTTAATGAAGGCTTTAGAGTCGCCGGAGAAGCGAATTTCATCCCTTTTCGATCCTTGTTCCGGTTGCGTCAGGGGCCCCGGCTGCGGGGCCTGAAGAGGCGGCGTTCCCGCCGCTTCGGCCATGGCCGGGGGCTGGATCAGCCTCCCTGTTTGGTCTATACGATCCGCTTTCAGCGTGCTGTCGGTCAAACGAGGGGAAGCCATGTCCGCATCGATCAATATTCTTGTCGGATCGATGACCGGTACAGCCGAGATGGTCGCCGAGGACATGCAGGCAAAGATCGAGGAGGTCAGTGATCATCCTGTCGAGATGATGCTGATGGATGATCTGGACGCCAGCGTGTTCGATCGGGACGGTGTGTTCCTGATCGTCACCTCCACCTACGGACAGGGCGAGGTGCCGGACAATGCGCTGGATTTCTACGAAGCCATCGATGAATCAGCGCCTGACCTGTCGGGTGTGCGGTTCGGCGTCTTCGGTCTGGGCGATTCCACCTACGGCGAGACCTACAATTTCGGTGGCAAGCTGTTCGAGGATCTGCTGACCCGGTGCGGTGCCCGTATCATCGGTGAACGGTCACAGCACAATGCCAATGGTGCGGAATTGCCGGAGGAAGCGGGGGTGGTGTGGATCCAGGAATGGATCCGCCTGATCGACGACACGGACGTTGCCGCCTGACGGGCGGTGCTGACCATGACGGATGCACCATCCTATGCACAGTTGAGCCAGGGCAGGATCGAGTATCGCTGGTTCGGCCACCGGGATCGGACCCCGACCCTGGTGCTGCTGCATGAGGGGCTGGGCTGCGTCGACCTCTGGCGAGCCTTCCCCGACGAACTGGCGGCGCGCACGGGCTGTGGTGTGCTCGCCTACAGCCGCTACGGCTATGGCCGTTCGGCACCCTGCGCCTTGCCGCGTCCGATCAGCTACATGCACGACGATGCCCGCACGGTGCTGCCGGAACTGCTGCGGCACCTGGACATCGGGGACCATGTCCTGATCGGCCATTCGGACGGTGGCTCCATTGCGCTGATCAACGCCGGGGCCTCCGCCGCACCGGGCCTGCGCGGCGTGGTCACGATGGCGGCGCATATCTTCATCGAGGATGTGAGCGTCCGTTCCATCGCCGCCGCAAGTGAGGCCTTTGCAACCGGACGCCTGCGGCAGGCGCTGGAGCGTTACCACGGTACGAATGTGGACTGTGCCTTCCGTGGATGGGCGGATTCCTGGCTCAATCCCGAATTCCTGCACTGGAATCTGGAAGAATTCCTGCCGACGATCCGTGTGCCCTGTCTGGTGATGCAGGGGGAGACGGACGCCTATGGCACGGCGGCCCAGGTCGAGGGGATCGTCGCCGGTGTCGGTTCCGGTGCCGGTATCGGGGGCAGGGCGGAGGCGCTGATGCTGACCGATTGCGGCCACGCACCGCATCAGGACCAGCCGCAGGCCACGCTGAATGCCATCGGCGCATTTGTCGCCGGAATTTCCGACGAAAGTGATCCAGAATGATCGCGTTCTCGATTATCCTCCCGTGATGGCCGGGGATTCTTCAAGAACGATCATCATGGACAGGAATGTGCCGACTGCGGCGCAACTGCGGTATCTCGCGCGTGGGCTGACCCAGCCCGGCGGGAAGCTGCCCCTGTTCGACGAGGACGGGCAGATGGTGCCGGTCGATGTGGTGCGCACCTGCATCGCGCGGGGGCTTGCGGCACCCTGGTTCGACAATCCCATCAAGCCGGACTGGATCGTATGCCGCCTGACCGAGAAGGGAAGGCGGCTCACCGGCATCACGGGCGGATATCAGACGGCGGCGGACCTGCCTGAGGCACGGCTGGCCGCCAACGACGCGGGGTAGGACATGACCGGAACCACGACCCATCTGATTCTGGCGATGGCCGTCTTCCTGATCATCCACATCGTGCCCTCAAGCGCCCTGCGCGGGCGGCTGGTGGCCATCATGGGACAGGGCGGCTATCTCGCCTTCTATTCCATCCTGTCGCTTGCCGGCATCGTCTGGGTGGTGATGGCCTTCAACGCCGCGGCGTTCAGCGGGTACCTATGGTATCTGCCCTATGTGATGAACTACGTGGCCGCAGTGCTGATCCTGCTCGGTTTCTTCCTGTTCATCGGCGGGCAGACGCAGCCCAATCCGGCTTCCGTCGGCCAGTCCGTGGCGGCGGACGATGATCCGGCGCGTGGTTTCATGCGGATCACGCGACATCCGTTCCTGGTCTCCGTCGTGCTCTGGGGTACAGCCCACATTCTGGTGCGCGGGGACTACAATGCCCTGATCTTCTTCGGCGGATTTCTGGTGCTCGCGGCGGCGGGGACGTTGCTGATCGATGCAAAGCGGCGCAAGGCCGACCCCGAAGGCTGGGCCCGCTACAGCGCCGTGACCTCAATCATCCCGTTTCTCGCCATCCTGCAGGGGCGCAACCGGCTTGTGGTCCGGGAGCTCGGCTGGTGGCGGCTGCTGCTGGCCGTGGTCGTCTTCATCGGCTTCCTGCACCTGCACCCGATCATCATGGGTGTCGATCCGCTGCCCTGAGCGACGCACTGTCCTGATCCGGAAAGTGAGAGGCCCGCGCTGGAGTTTCCGACGCGGGCCTCTTTCTTGTTCAGTTGGTTATCGCCGTTTCCTCAGCGATGACCTGCGGTTCAGGCGGCCTGGGAAAGCTGCTTCTGGCCGGAACCGATGGCGATCTCGCGGGGCTTCTCGGCCTCCGGGATCTCGTTCACCAGCTCGATGTGCAGCAGACCGTTCACCAGGTCGGCGCCGACCACCTTCACGGTGTCCGCCAGATGGAAGCGGCGGGTGAAGGCGCGACGGGCAATGCCGCGGTGCAGGAACGCGGTGCCTTCATCGGCAGCGACTTCCTCGGCCTTGCCGGAGATGGTCAGGCTGCGGCCTTCCTGATTGATTTCGAGCTCGTTCTCGCCGTAGCCGGCCACCGCCAGGCTGATGCGGTACTTGTCCTCCGCGTGGCGCACGATGTCGTATGCGGGGAAGGACTGGCTGTCGGCGGCGTTGAAGGCCGTGTCGAAGAGCCGGTCGAAACGGTCGAAGCCAACCGTGTTGCGAAGCAGGGGTGAGAGATCAAACGTACGCATGGCACATCCTCCTTGAAGCAATGTGAGTCTCGCGAGTCCCGGATGGGCAAACGCGATTTCCGATCACGATCGCCCCGCCAGGCGGCGACGACCGAGTCCATATCTTGGTGCCCACAAGGCTGGTTCAAGGGGGAGGATGGCCAAAAAAATGCCCCCGCCGCGCAGGGCGGCAGAGGCATCCTTGTATCCGGCATGCGGCGGGTCGAACCCGCCGGGCAGATCACTTCAGTCCGAAGCCCGCATACTTGCTGCGGAACTTGGCGACCTGGCCCTTGTCCATCAGACGCTGCGTGCCGCCGGTCCAGGCGGCATGGGTGGACGGATCGATGTCCAGCACCAGCGTGTCACCGGCGCTGCCCCAGGTAGAGCGCGTCTGGTAGGTATCGCCACTGGGCAGCTGCACCGTGATCTCGTGATAGTCGGGATGAATGTCCGCTTTCATGGCTCTCGTCCGCTCGTCTGGGGGCCGCACCGCGCAAGCGCGCAGACTGGCCCGTGAATGTCTCAGGAAGGCGGCTGTATAACGAAGGTGCGTCGTGCCCGCAAGCCTATAGCGACCACCGATACTCCCGCTCCGATGTCACTTGATCAAAGTGGCGCGGCATCTATGATCCGCCAGCCTTCTGGAAATGCCCCAGTGGCGGAATCGGTAGACGCGGTAGACTCAAAATCTGCTTCCGGTAACGGAGTGCCCGTTCGAGTCGGGCCTGGGGCACCAGAGGGAAATTTCCTTCGATATTTCATAGCATTGTCGTGTTTTTCTGATCCAATTCCCTCACCATCTCGAGCTGGTCGAGGAAGTGCGTTCCGCCCATGTGGGCCACGAACCGGGTAAACGCGCTGTCCGATGCATCGGCGTTCAGGATCCGCAGCGGGCGCCCCGTTACACATTTTTGCAGGCTCTGAACCAGTGCCTTTCCCAGGCCGTTCCGTCGGCACGCCGGATGCACCGCGACCTGTGCAATGACGCCCGGTGTGCGCAACAGCACGGCGTAGCCTGACAGCTCTCCCTGCTCATGATGTGTGGCGCAAACGGCTGAATCACCTGCGGCAAGGATGGATTCATCGTCGTGCTGCCAACTCGGCTCCCAGTCCCGCACCTGTCTGGCTGACAGCATCACATCCTGCCATGACCGGTCGACGGCAACGGTGGCTGGTGCCGGATCCTCGTCGGTGTCGTCAGGGGGGACCAGGGTGAAACAGCCGAGCCGCCTTCGTTCGGTGAAGCCAAGAGACCGGTAAAGGGACAGTGCGGGCGCGTTGTCGCTGATCACCTCGAGCTGCATGCTGGTCATGCCGGCTTCGGTGATCGCGGCAATGCAGCGTGCACCCAGCATGCGCGACAGGCCCCGACGCCGGTGTTCCGGGGTGCAGCCGCTGGTGATCGGGTAAGCCGACCTGTCGCGACGTCCGACGAACCAGAAGGCGGCGACCTTGTCTCCGGCAAGCACGACCCGCGACAGGTCGGGGTCGAATGATCGCTGGTCAAGCATGTTCATGAACCCGTCCAGATCGGACTTCATGGGGACCGGATAGTCGGCGAAGGCGGCCAGCATGGCCCGATGCAGATCCTCCGGCCGCTGATCCGCGGCGGTTGCGAATACTGGGGACACTTGCTGGGCCTTCCATGCTGGGTGAGGGGCCGGGCTGTGCGGCTGATCTCCTTCGGTGACTGTGTCCTGCTGGTACCACGTGACGCCATATGTGGTGTGCGAAGATTGTTGCCGGAATATGCCAAGCCCGGAAACCCGCCGTTCGCGCCACCTGACGCCCCCTGCATGTAGATTTCGGCCTGCCCAAAGGCACCAGATATTGTGATTTCCGATTGACGGGAATGGGCCATGGAACGCAATATGTTGTGGTTGTTGCGGGCGCGGACAGGGCTGCGGCGCAACAGATAGTACATGATTCAAAAACACGGCTACGCGCCAACCCGCGAATCGGAGAGAGTGTTCCGGTTTGCGGGAACAGAGGGGAAGACCAATGCGCATTGAGCGGCGTTTCACGAAGGACGGGGCGGATGCCTACGACGCCATCGAGTTCCGGACGACGACCAGCGAGATCCGGAATCCGGACGGCTCGGTCGTCTTCCGTCTGGACCGCATGAATGTGCCGAAGGCATGGAGCCAGGTGGCGTCTGACGTGCTGGCGCAGAAGTACTTCCGCAAGGCTGGCGTCCCCGCGCGACTGAAGCCGCATGCGGAGGATGATGTGCCCGTCTGGCTGCAGCGCCGTGTCCCCGATGAGGAGGCGCTGGCCGAACTGCCGAAGTCGGAGCGTGTCACCGGCGAAAGTGATGCACGGCAGGTTTTCGACCGGCTCGCCGGCACCTGGACCTACTGGGGCTGGAAGGGCGGCTACTTCGATGCGGAAAAGGACGCCCGCGCCTATTACGACGAGATGCGCTACATGCTCGCGAAGCAGATGGCGGCCCCGAACTCCCCGCAGTGGTTCAACACCGGCCTGCACTGGGCCTATGGCATCGATGGCCCGGCGCAGGGCCACTACTATGTCGATTTCCGTACCGGCGAGCTGACCGAGTCGCAGACTGCCTACGAACATCCGCAGCCCCATGCCTGCTTCATCCAGTCCGTCAGCGATGACCTGGTGAACGAGGGCGGGATCATGGACCTGTGGGTGCGTGAGGCGCGGCTGTTCAAGTATGGCTCCGGCACCGGCACCAACTTCTCCGCCCTGCGTGGCGCGAACGAGCCGCTGTCCGGCGGGGGCCGCTCGTCCGGCCTGATGAGCTTCCTGAAGATCGGTGACCGTGCCGCAGGTGCGATCAAGTCCGGTGGCACCACCCGCCGGGCCGCGAAGATGGTGACCATCGACCTCGACCATCCGGACATCGAGGAATACATCATGTGGAAGGTCGTGGAGGAGCAGAAGGTCGCGGCCCTCGTCTCCGGCTCCACCCTGGCCAACCGCCACCTGAATGCGATCATCGGTGCCTGCTGGGTCGATACCTTTGCGCCCGACGACGACCGTCGTCTGGATCCGAAGGAGAACAGCGCCCTGAAGACCGAGATCATCGCCGCGCGCAAGGCCGTGATCCCGGAGAACTATATCCAGCGTGTGATCCAGTTCGCCGGGCAGGGCTATCGCCACATCGATATCCCGGTCTACGACAAGGACTGGGATTCGGACGCCTACCTGACCGTTTCCGGCCAGAACTCCAACAATTCCGTGCGCGTGCCGAACGCCTTCCTGGATGCCGTGGAGCGCGGTGGCGACTGGGAGCTGAAGTTCCGCACCGACGAGAAGTCGGGCAAGCGCGTCAACGCGGCGGAACTGTGGGAGAAGGTCTGCTACGCCGCATGGGCCTCCGCCGATCCGGGCGTGCAGTTCGACACCACCATCAATGACTGGCACACCTGCCCGGAGGATGGCCGCATCAATGCGTCCAATCCGTGCTCCGAGTACATGTTCCTGGACGACACGGCCTGCAATCTGGCCTCCCTGAACCTGATGACCTTCCGCAAGGCCGACGCCAGCTTCGATATCGAGGCCTTCGAGCATGCGGTGCGGCTCTGGACGGTGACGCTGGAAGTCTCCGTCATGATGGCGCAGTTCCCGTCGAAGGAGATTGCGGAACTCAGCTATCGCTTCCGCACGCTGGGTCTCGGCTTTGCCAACATCGGCGGCCTGCTGATGGCACAGGGGCTGGGCTATGACTCGGACGAGGGGCGGGCGCTTTGCGGTGCCATCACCTCCCTGATGACCGGTGTGTCCTATGCGACGTCCGCCGAGATGGCGGGCGAACTGGGGGCCTTCCCCGGCTATGCGAAGAACGCGAAGCACATGCTGCGGGTGATCCGCAATCATGCCCGTGCTGCCGAAGGCAAGCAGGACGGCTATGAGGAACTGTCGATCAAGCCGGTGCCGCTGGATGTGCGGTCCTGCCCGGATCAGGCGCTGGTCAAGGCCGGACAGCGGTCCTGGCAGCGGGCGCTCGACCTGGGTGAGAACCATGGCTTCCGCAACGCGCAGGCCAGTGTCATTGCCCCGACGGGTACCATCGGCCTGGTGATGGATTGCGACACCACCGGCATCGAACCGGATTTCGCCATCGTGAAGTTCAAGAAGCTGGCCGGCGGCGGCTACTTCAAGATCATCAACCGCACGGTGCCGGAGGCGCTGACGAAGCTCGGCTATACCGACAGCCAGCGGGATGCGATCATCAACTATGCCGTTGGCCATGCCACGCTGGACGGCGCACCGTTCATCAATACCGAGACCCTGAAGGCACGTGGCTTCTCCGACTTCCAGCTCGAACAGCTCGAAGACGGAATCAAGAGCGCCTTCGACATCCGTTTCGCCTTCAACCGCTACACCCTGGGTGAGGACTTCTGCCTGCGGGTACTGGGTTTTGAACCGGAACAGCTCGACGACCTGAACTTCGACATGCTCGCGGGCATGGGTTTCAGCAAGTCCGAGATCGAGGCGGCCAATACCTACGTCTGCGGCGCCATGACCGTGGAGGGTGCGCCGCACCTGAAGGACGAGCACCTGATCGTCTTCGACTGCGCCAACCCCTGTGGCCGTATCGGCAAGCGCTACCTGTCCGCCGAGAGCCACATCCGGATGCTGGCGGCATCGCAGCCCTTCATCTCGGGTGCGATCTCCAAGACGATCAACATGCCGAACAGCGCCAAGGTGGCGGACTGCGAGCAGGCCTACATGCTGTCCTGGCGTCTGGGTCTGAAGGCCAATGCGCTCTATCGCGATGGGTCCAAGCTGTCCCAGCCGCTCAACGCCGTGGCACTGGACGAGGAAGGCGAGACGCTGGAAGAGGCCGTGGCCGAAGCCTCGCTGACCGAAAAGGCGCAGATCGTGGCGGAACGGATCATCGAGAAGATCGTCGTTCGCGAACGGGACCGCCTGCCCAGCCGTCGCAAGGGCTACACCCAGAAGGCCCTGGTCGGGGGACACAAGGTCTACCTGCGGACCGGCGAGTTCGACGATGGCCGCATCGGCGAGATCTTCATCGACATGCACAAGGAAGGCGCCGCCTTCCGCAGCCTGATGAACAATTTCGCCATCGCGATCTCCATCGGCCTGCAGTACGGCGTGCCGCTGGAGGAATATGTGGAGGCCTTCACCTTCACCCGCTTCGAGCCGAACGGCATCGTGCAGGGCAACGACGCGATCAAGAACGCGACGTCGATCCTCGACTACATCTTCCGGGAACTGGCGGTCAGCTATCTTGGCCGCAACGACCTGGCGCATGTGGAACCGAGCGACCTGCGCGCCGATGCCATCGGTGACGGCGCCGACGAAGGCAATCTGCCTGACCTGACCAAGGGCGAGGAAGAGGTCCGCGCCGCCGATGCGGCCCTGACCCATGCGATGGGTCTGGCGTCCACCGGTTACGTCCGCTCCAACCTCTATGTCCTGAACCCGGAGAAGCGTCAGGCTGCGGCCCAGACGCTGGAGGAAACCGCGACCGTAATGCGGTCCGCCGGGGGGACTTCGGGCGGGGCAACCGTCAGCCAGACCGTGGCCTATTCCGAGACCAAGACGGTCAGCGCCTCCAGTGGAGCCGGCAACGGCCGCGCCAAGCAGGTCGCGGAAGCCCGGATGAAGGGCTACGAAGGCGACTCCTGCGACGATTGCGGCAACTTCACCCTGGTCCGCAACGGCACCTGCATGAAGTGCGACACCTGCGGCGCGACGACCGGCTGTTCCTGACAACAGCCAGTCCGGACGAAACGGAAAAGGCCCGGCGGAGACAATCCGCCGGGCCTTTTTCGTGTTCGGTCCATTGCGCGGCAAGCCGCACTGACCGCTTGTCTTGCGTCCGACAGGACATTCAGGGTTTTGACCGCATTACCATCTCGATGATTGCCGTTGCGGGGGGCTAGACTGGCCGCTGGAACGGCGTGATTTCGCGACAGACGGAAGGGGAGACCGCAGCGATGACCGAGACCAATGATGAAGTGCTCTATGACGTGGCCGACCATGTCGCGACGATCACGCTCAACTGCCCGGACCGGATGAACACCATCTCCCGTCCGATGCTGGAGAGTATTTCGGCGCTGCTGCTGCAGGCGCGCGACGACACGGACGTCCGGGTGATCGTGCTGACAGGGACCGGGCGGGCGTTCTGTGCCGGGCTGGACCTGCGCCGGGACGCGAGTGGCGGCAGCCGGGGCATCCTGGAACCGAATGCACCGGTCAGGACAACCATCGACCTGCGCAATACGCCGCCCACCGTGCTGCATGAAATCGACAAGCCGACCATCTGCGTGCTGAACGGGTCTGCTGCCGGATACGGGTTCGACATGGCGCTCGGGTGCGATATCCGCGTGATGTCCGACAGCGCCAAGCTCTCGGCCGCCTTCACCAAGCGCGGGATCGTGCCGGAGTCCGGCGGAACCTGGCTGCTGCCCCGGATGCTCGGCTGGGCGAAGGCGTCGGAACTGATCTTCTCCGGTCGGACTCTCGATGCGCAGCAGAGTCTGGATCTTGGTCTGGTTAGCAGCATTCACCCGGCCGACAAGGTGGCGGAGGCGGGCGCGGCCCTTGCCGCCGAGATCGCGGCCAACGCACCGCTGGCCGTGCAGGCGTCGAAGCGGATGATGCGCATGGGTCTGGACGAGGGCTTCAGCGACCACGTCCACCACGTCTATCTGCAACTGCTGCCGCTCATGCAGACGGAGGACCAGAAGGAAGGCATGGCCGCCTTCATGGAGAAGCGCGAGGCGGTGTTCCGGGGCAGATAGCCTGTCGGCCTTCCTATTCGTCGGTGCCCGACGCGTCGCCCGGCCGGTTGATCATGCCGATCAGCAGGGGCAGCCCGGTCGTCTGTTCCCGGATCATCAGCACGAAGGGCCGGTCGAAGTTCAGTTCCACCGGCTCTGCACCGGCACGGGTGCCGATGGCGATCGTCGCTGCCGCCACTTTCGATCCCTTCTCGTCGACGGTCAGCGCGACCTGCTGGCGTATCGGGCCGGGACGCGTTGCCGGTGTCAGCATGGATGAACCCAGCAGGGGATCGTCGAGCACGTCGCCCAGCCGCGCCTGATGAAGCAACTGATCCAGACTGGCCGTTGCGTCCAGTTTCATGCGGGGCAGTCGCAGTGTGAGCGAATGGGAGTCGGTTGCGGCCACAGGGACGGTCAGGCCGCCAACGGTCTCGCAGGCCATCCTGCCGAAGCTGCCGAGTTCGAACGCCGTCGGCTGCACCAGCACCGCCTCGAAGCGCCCGTCGCCATAGGGCAGGGTCAGCCAGTCACCATGGGCGTCACGGCGATGCGGCAGGACCTGCCGGCGCGACTGCATCATCGCCACTTCCGTGGCCAGGGGTGTTCCCGATGCGAAGGCGGCGCGGCGCGTTTCCTCCGGGTCGAAGGGCGTGCTCCAGGCACCGCTGAAGGCAAGTACATCGGCCATCAGAATGGTCGTTTCGGCGGGGATGTCGGTGATGGCCTCCGCGATCATGCCGTCCGTCCGGTCACTGATCCATGCGTTGATCCGGTCGGTGGTGGCCGGGTCGGCAGGGTCCATGGCCTGCAGGCCGGCCCCGGCATGCAGGGCGAAGTAGGTGCGGGGTTCGTGGTTCCTGTCGTGCCAGATTCCGGTCGCCAGTCGCAGGGTCACATCGGGAGAGGCGTCCGCAGATAGCCGCGCCCGGTCCAGGCTGACGCCGAATGCCAGCGACCCGCCCAGGAATTCCGGCCAGGCCAGCAATGCCGCAATCTTCTGGCGGACGGGCAGGGGACTGCCCGCACCGATCATGGCCAGTATCCGGCCCGCTCCGGTCGGGGCGATCAGCACGTTCCGGTCCGGAGCGGTCTGCAGTGCTGCGCTGGCCAGACAGAAGCCGAGCCGCTCCAGCCCCACCGCGACGCGGCGCGCCGGATCCAGGGCGTCGAGCTGTCCGGAGCTGCTGTCGGCCGCTGCGGGGACGGTGGCCGCCAGGCCGCCAAGTACCCCGGCGGTTGCCAGTCCGAGAAGGAGCCTCCGAACCTTGCGCATGTTGCCGCCCCGTTCCCTGGTCATTGGACAATCTCATATTCAACCGCATGCATCGTCCAGTCGGGCAGACGCATGGCAAAGCCGTCCCGTTGCGGCTGACGCAGACCCGCGGCAACGTCGGAGAGATAGGCGCGCAGGTCCTTGATGGTCTCCAGGTCGCTATGGCGGTCCAGCACCTTCGCCACTTCCGATTCCGGATCGGCGAGGATGGCCACCAGTCGACCCTGACCCAGCGGCGGACCCGCCACGAAGTCATAGCCGTCAGCGAGCTTCGGGAACGTCATCGTCTCGCCCGCGTCGATGCGCGATGTCTGTCCGGCGGCAACAGCCAGCCTGTTCGGGAAGATCTGCACCATCTGACCATCGGAGCGGACGTCGATCACGAACAGGCGCCCCTCCCGCCGGGCGGTCACCGACAGTCGAATCCGGTCGCCAACCTTCACGGTGCTGGTCGGCGTCACTTCCAGATGGACGACACTCTTCCGCGGCTTCTTCGGGCCATCGACGACGGTCTCCTCCGGCGCACCCTCCGGACGTGGCGGACGGACGGAAGGGTTCGGTTCAGGTCTGGCCGACGGCGGTGGCACCGCGGCTGCCGCAACCTGCTGCGGTGCCGATGCGTCTGCCGTGGCGGCCAACGCGACCGGCGCCGGTTCCGTCTGGCCGACCGGTGCTGATGGTGTGCCGGTGGCCGATTCCAGGATGGCACGGTGGACCGGGCGTCTGGAGATGACGTCGGTAAGGTATGCCTCCGATGCCGCCTCCAGCGTGGGGGTCAGCCCGATTCCGCATGATCCGGGATTCTGCTTGCAATAGCTGCCCGCGCGCTGCCTCAGGTGATCCAGCAGCTCGGCGTGCGAGACAATCCCGTCCCCGTCCGCGTCAGCCGCCCTGTTCCGCAACCCCTCGACAAAGGCTGAGGTGAAGACACCGCCCGGCGGCGAGGCGCTGCGGTCGACCAGGGCGAGCTCCCGCTCGGAGACCGCTGTCCAGACAACCAGATTGTCGTTGCGCAGATCGATCAGGTCGTTGGCATTGGTCCGGGTACGCATGGAACTGCGCGGCAGCGGCTTGAAGGTGCCGCCCAGCCGGAAATCCAGGGAACGCGCATTGGCCGTGTCGGGCACGTTCGCGGCGAGATTCCGGGTGACGGAGCCCGAGAAACAGGAATCGAAGATCGCCGTCACCCGCCTGTCCGCGATCGCACGCAGCAGGACGCCGATGTCGTCGTCCACGATGACGCGCATGACAGCGGGGCGGATCAGGTCACGGGCCCGAAAGCGGTTGGCATCGTAGGGCACAATGGCTTCATCGATCGCGTCGGCCTCGTCGCCGTTCAGGTCCTGCTGGTGAAAGCCGTGTCCGGCGAAATAGAGCAGTGCCAGGTCATCGGGCCGGGTCTGGGCCGTCAGCCACTGCTCGAAAGCCAGATGAATGTTGGCCCGTGTCGCCTGGGAATCGGTCAGGACCATGATCTGGTCCTCCGTGAAGCTGCCATCGGCCAGCAGCAGGGCACGGATGCGCTCCACATCGGCGACGCTGCCGGTCAGGTCGAAGTCGTCATCCCAGTAGTCGTCGATGCCGATCAGCAGGGCGCGATTGCCTGCCGGGCGCTGGGGAATGTCGAGGGTGGCCAGATTCGGCGGTGGCAGGCGCGGGGAAACCGGCGCCAGGATCGTGCCGATGTTCATGGCGCTGCCGGTAGGAGCCGTGGCCGGGCTGTCAGGCGTGTCACCAGCGCCGGTCGGCGCCTGGGCAGCAGCCTGAGGCAGCACAACGACTGAATCGGAAGAGACCAGCGCCGACTCGAGGACGGGCGGCGCTGCCGCGGCCACCATCTGGGGATCATTCTCGAAACCGGTGAGGGTCGCGATGCTGAGGCGCGTTCGTTCCGCAATCCAGTCGAGGTAGCTGGTGATCCGGGTATAGACGCCATAGCGTCCGGCAACGGCGCAGCCCGCGCCCCAGCTGACGATGCCCAACTGCACGAAATCACCGTTCCCGTCCCGCACCAGCAACGGCCCGCCGCTGTCGCCCTGGCAGGTATCGCGCCCGCCTTCGTCCAGTCCGGCGCAGATCATGCCGGGCTGGAGATAGGTGCCGTAGACCTGCTTGCACTTGTCGTAGCCCTGCAGTGGCACGCTGGTTTCCAGCAGTCGGCCCGATGCGCCGCCGCCTTCCTCCACGGCGCCGAATCCGATCACGAGGCCCGGCGTGTCCTGTACGCCCAGCACCTCTTCGTCCGCAGGTGCCATCAGGCGCACCGGCACGAACGGCAGCGGCTCCGCCAGCCGGAGCAGGGATACGTCGTTCGGGTGATTGATGGCTGATCCGTCGTAGTCCGGGTGAACGTGTATCTCCCTGACGCCGACGATGACGCCGTGTCCCTCCTCCAGCTGCGTTGTGCCGGCGAGGACACGGATGCTGTTCGGCCTGTCGGCGACGGCATGGGTGCAATGGGCGGCAGTCAGGATCCAGTCGGCCGAGATGATGGTGGCACCGCAGGTATAGCGGAGGCCGGCGCGGTTGATGTTCAGCAACACCTGCCAGGGACGTGCGCCCGACTGGACCTCGTGGCCGCCGATGATGCGGGCAACCGGTTTGGGGGGCTCTTCGGCGGTGACATGCGGCGACAGCAGCATGGCAAGAAAGCCGAGAACAAGGCCGAGGCCCAGGGTCCTTCGTGGCGGCAAGGCTGTCTTCGGTCGGTTCATTGGCTTGCTCCCCCACCGGCGGCAGAGACGATTGGCAGGACGGCCACCCGGAAGTCGCGCCGCTCCAGCAGTGCGCTGACACGGGTCGCCATGTCTGGGTCAAAGGGCCGCCCGTCCCAGTCCCTGAAGGTCTGATACAGGTCCTGCGCCGGTTCCGCTGTCGCGATGATCACCACGCTGTCGGTTCCGAATGGTCCCAGGATCGCGAGGTCATCCAGCAATCCCCCCGGCCGGTCGGACTGACCACGCGCTTCCGGATAAAGCATCTGCACCGTCCCGTGTCCGGTGATGTTGGCGATGAGACGGTGGGGCAGTTCCGCGTCTCCGATCCGGATCGAAAAGCGCTGTCCAAAGGACCACAGACCGTGATCCGGCACCGTCCGGGCATCCAGGGGACTGTGTCGGGCCAGCAGATGCAGCCGGTCAATGGCCAGTCGGCTCTGCGTGATCTGTCCGGCCATGCCGACCGTCGCCTGTTCTGCAACCAGATCACCTCTTGCGGAGAAGGCATGCCGCCGCGTCGGCTCGATCGAGATCGTCCGGTTCAGCGGGATCGGGAGTGCGACGTGGTCTCCGCCTGCGCTGCCCCGGCTGAAGAAGAGGGTCGATTTCGGTGCGAAGCGATAGTGAATGCCTGGCCGCGCCGCGCCATCCGTGACCTGGCGCATTGTCGCGCGGATGTGGCGGTCCAGTTCGCCGGCGGTAATGCGTGCGTTGCCATCGCGATCCGCCGCGCCCCGGATTGCCTGGGCGAAGGCATGGCTGAGTGCGCCGCGCGTCGTTGTGGTCGCACTGTGGGTGCCATCCGTCAGCTCGAACGTCGGTGCCGCGTGATCCGGTTCCGCGGTCGCCTGCAGGACCATGGTGCGCGGCGGCATCTGCTCCAGTCCCGACAGTGACGAGGCCCGATAGACTTCCGCGAGTGCTGCAAATCCGGCGGATGACTCGGGCCACCGGCGTACCGCCTGCACCGGAAGTCCTCTCGCTTGCGGCGCGCTGCCTGGACTGCTCGCCGGTCGGCGGGGCGCATCGACATAGCCCGTGTCGAGCAACAGCATGGCGAGGGCGCCCCTTGCCGCAATGTCGGAGGCCCACAGTGCAAGCTCTCCGTCCCGGATCCCGGTGGTGAGGTCGCCATCGCCCATCCGCAGGACCTCGTCCAACTGGTCGGGCTCGCTGCCCAGCGCCTGTTCCGGCTGCTGGCCGCCCGCCCCTGCATAGGAAAAGAAGATCAGGTCGCCCGCTGCGGCACGGGACTGCAGCATTGCAAGTTCCCGGCGCACGGGACCTGGTCTTGCGTCAGGGCCGGTCAGGACCGTGATGTCGCTGCCGTGTACATGCCGCAGTGCGTCTGCGAGTTCGGCGGCATCGCGTTCCGCGCCCGGCGCGTCCAGTTCGACCGCCACCACAAGCGCGCGCAGTTCAGCCTGGCCCGGGGCGGAAATCAGCAAGGCCAGCAGGGTAACGGGTACGAGTATCAGCCGCCGCATGTGGCCGTGGCCAAGCCGACGCATATCTCCACCCGTCGATCAAGCCGCCACTGATCCTCCAGCGGCAGGGCATTCCGGCCGTCAATCGGGAAGGGCTGGCTCTCGCCGCGTCCGATCGCCGTGACATTGCCGGAAAATCCGGCCTCCCTGATCTTCTCCGCGATTGCCGCGGCCCTGCGCTCCGAAAGGGCCTCGTTGTAGCCCTCTTCGCCGCGCTCGTCGGCGTGTCCGACGACCGTGACGATATCCGGATTCTCGTTCAGCAGCCGCTCGACCAGTTGCGAGACGGTCTTCTCCCCATCATCCGTCAGTTCCGTCGAGTCGGTTTCGAACGCGATCGGCTCCCGCCGGACGGTCGGATTGAATCCGCGCACGGAGCCGAGCGCATACCCGCCCTTTCGCTGCGTGGCGGGGTCGAGGTCGACGGGGACATGGGTGGGGGAGAGCAGGCGCGCTTCCTCCATCTTCTGATGGATCATGCGCACGAAGCCGGGGCCCGGATCAAAGTCCTGCCAGCTCTGGCCGGTGTCCGCGAGCAATGTCATCGCGCGCTGGTAGGCCATGGCCGCCGCCGCGTAATGGCCTGCCGCACGGTAGCCGTCGCCCAGCGCCTCCAGCACCAGGGGCTGCGGCACGTCGAGCTGCAGCGCCGCCAGTTCGGGTGGTGCCGCGGCCTTGTGAATGTCGGCAGGCGGGTTGCCGGCAATTCCTGCGGTCGCGACCCGTGCCACAGCCACCCGGATCCAGTTCCGGAATCCCGGCGGGCAGGGGGCAACGGTTGCTGTTCTGGACATCTGTCTCAGGGATTGCAGGTCACCCCGCGTGAAGGCCTGCGTGGCGGCATCGGCGTCGGGGCAATCGTCGGCCTGTGCCGCCGAGGTTCCGACTGCGAGCAGAACCGGCACCGCGACGAGTGCGGACAGGCAGGTTCCGAAGGCATGGCGACTGGCTCTCATTCCAGCATTTCCCAGTACATGGTCCGGTCGCGATCCAGACCGGCGCACAACCAGAAGGGGAGTATGCTTTCGCCGGTTCCGACCGAACAGTTGATGAATTGTGCCCCTTTGTCGTTGCCTTGTCACGTGACGGCGGCGACAATGACGTGTCGTGCAGGGGGACAGGGACCGGATGCGATGAAACCTTTGAGTGTTTCAGTGCTTGCACTGGCCATGATCGGCTTGGGCGCCTGCCAGGGGGATCAGGCTGAACCGGGTCCGGTGCAGACCGCTTCTGCGGCCGGTGTCACGCCGTGTCCGCGCGCCGCGGTTGTGCAGCCGGATGAGATCGAGTCGCGCTTTCTCTCCTCGCTGGCTGCGCCGATACTCGGGTTTGCGGCGGAGAAGATCTTTGATCTGCTGGTCGGCACCCTCGATACCGGTGCGGAAGTTGCCGCGGCCGGGGTCGACAGTGTGACGAGTGATTCAGGTGCGGGATCGCCTGCGGCGATCAACGCGACGATGGATTGCGTTCCTGCGCAATCCGATAGCGGGACACTGGCCTCGGCGCCCGAGCCGGAACCTGTGTCAGCCACCCTGGTTGTGGCGACCTATCTTGACGATGGTGGCGAAAGCCTGCGTCAGGTCTCCCCCGACGAGACCACATTCACCGGCCAGGACCGGATTGTCCTGCGAACCACGGCCAACCTGCCGGGCATTCACCGCCTGTCGAACCGGACACCGGACGGCAGGCTGGTGCCGATCGGCGACTGGCCCGCTGCCGCAGGACAGGTGCACGATATCGGGCCGTTCGAGTTCTCGGGCGCGCCAGGCACCGATCAGGTAATCTTCAGCTTCATGCCCTGTGCTGATCCGGCGACCGCTGACAGTGACAATCTGGATGTCGCAGCGGATGTGCGGTCCAGCCTGCCTGCCTGCCGTGATGTGCAGCTTGCCGCGCGCACCGGGCTGCCTGCGCCCAGGGACATGTTCATCGCCGACAAGGGCAAGAATCATTTCACCTCCGCACGGCTGGACGACCTGGTCGCAGAGCGGCGCCTGCGCCGGCCATTGCAGACCGAGCTGTCATTTCGCCATGCCCCTGCCGGAGGCTGATTCCGACCGTGACGATCAGAGGAGGATTCCGTCATGAGACCGATTTCCGCGATTGCAGGCGCCGTTCTGGCCCTGTCCGTAGCTTTCTCGGCCAACGCCTTCGAACTGATCAGCCGCAGCGAGATTCTGGCGATCCGTGACGGCTCGCTGCCCGGCTCGACGCTGGAGGCCGCGCCGCGTGCCGTTGTCGCGGATGCGCCTGTCATCGAACTGGTGCAGCCCAACGCAACGACCCATTTCAAGGCCCCGGTGGACATTCACGTCCGGATGCGCCCCGGCCTTGGCGCTTCACTCGACATGTCGAGCCTGGAAATCCGCTACGTCGGTTCCATCTTCTCATTCGACATCACGGACCGGATTCTCGAACGTGCCGAGGTGAAGGACGGCGAGATCATGGCCAGCAACGCCGACCTGCCGGCGGGGGAGCACGAGATCCTGATCCGCGTGAATGACAGCTGGGACCGCAGGGGCGAACGCCGCTTCAACTTCACTGTCGAGGAATAGTTGCCCCCGGCGCCTGCGGCCTGCGCCACCCTCCGTTCAGGGTTTCAGCGTGCGCCAGGCGTCATACTGGGACAGGAAGACCTGGCCACTGAGCCTGTCGAGGAAATGGGTGGTCTGCAGCCGGTCCATCACCGGTCCCTTGACCTCTGACAGATGCAGCCTGACGTCGATGCTTTCCAGCCGCTGGTTTATCGTCTCCAGGCTCTCCAGCGCCGAATAGTCGATCTCGTTGATCGCCGAGCACATCAGCACAACGTGCCGGATATCCTTGTTCCCGGACAGTCGGTTGAGCACCAGATCCTCCAGGAAGCGCGCGTTCACGAAGAACAGGCTTTCATCGACCCGAAGGCTGACCACCGATGGATCGGTCTCGACCTTGTGGCGCAGGATGTTCCGGAAGTGCTGGCTGCCGGGCACCAGTCCGACCTCGGCGACATGCGGCCGGGAACTCTTGTAGAGGTGCAGCGCCAGCGAGAGGATCACGCCGGTCGATACGCCGACCTCCACGCCCAGCGTCAGTGTCAGGACGATTGTCGCCAGCACGGCGCTGAAGTCCGCCCGCGAATAGCGCCAGGTCTTCTGCAGGATGCTCAGGTCGACCAGGCTGAGGACCGCCACGATGATCGTCGCCGCCAGGGTGGCCTTCGGCAGGAAATGGACCAGGGGCGTGAGGGCTATCGCGGCAAAGGCCAGACCGACAGCGGTGAAGGCTCCGGCGGCCGGGGTTGCCGCACCCGCATCCGCATTCACGACGGAACGCGCAAAACCGCCTGTCACAGGATAACCGCCCGTGAAGGCTGCCCCCAGATTCGCGGCCCCCAGGCCAATCAGTTCCTGGTTCGGATCGATGCGCTGCCGCTTGCGCGCGGCGAGTGTCTGGGCGACGGATACGGATTCCACGAACCCGATGACGGAGATCAGCAGCGCGGGCACGAGCAGCAGCCGGATCAGTTCCACATCCATGGGCGGCATGGTGAGGGGGGGCAGGCTCTGAGGCACGGCACCCACGATCTTCACGCCTTCCGAGTCGAGACCGAGGCCCCATACAAGCAGGGTCGTGACGGCGACAGCCGCAACCGGACCCGCCTTGGTCAGGATGTCGGCGGGCATCGCCCCGAGACCGAGTGCCAGCAGGGAGCGTTTCAGGTGTTTCCTGACCCAGAACAGGAACCCGGTCGCGGCGACACCGATCAGCACGGTGACGGGATTGATCTGGTTCAGGTTGGTGACAAGTGACTGCACGATCTCGATCAGGGTGTGGCCACGGGCATTGATCCCGAGCACATGACCGAGCTGGCTTGCGGCGATCAGGATGCCACTGGCCGTGATGAAGCCGGCGATCACGGGATGTGAGAGAAAGTTCGCCAGGAAGCCGAGCCGGAACACGCCCATGATCAGCAGGATGCCGCCGGAGAGTGCGGCCAGGAGAAGGGCGGCGGCCAGATATCCCGCAGAGCCCTGATCCGCTACCTGACTGATGGCCGTGGCTGTCATCAGGGAGACCACGGCCACGGGTCCGACCGCCAGAACCCGGCTGGTGCCGAACAACGCATAGAGAACGATTGGCGCGATGGAGGCATAGATGCCCGCCTCCGGCGGCAGCCCGGCCAGCAGTGCATAGGCCAGCGACTGCGGGATCAGCATGATCGTGACGATGACTGCGGCGACCAGATCGTTGACCAGCGTCTCGCGCGAATAGGTGCGCCCCCAGTCCAGGACCGGCAGGTAGCGCGCGATGGATGGCTTCATGGTCAGTTGTCCCGCAGTTGGGTGGCAGGTGCGGCGGTCAGCCGTTGCGGATGACCCCGCAGCGGTCCGGGTTCAGGTCCGGTCAGTCGCTGTGAGCGGTCAGCTTTTCCGGCCTTGCCAGCCATTCGCGACCCCGCAGCATCGCCTTCCAGTAGATCGGCGGCAAGATGCGTTCCTTCAGCAGCCATGCCAGACGGCTGGGCCGGGTTCCATCGATCAGAGCCTTCGGAAAGCTTGGCAGCAAGGTGCCGCCATAGCCGAACTCGGCCAGCACGATCTTGCCGCGCTCGACCGTCAGGGGGCATGAGCCGTAGCCGTCATACTGGGCAACGGGAGAGTGCCCGGAGATGTCGGCAACGATGTTTTCCGCCACGACGGGTGCCTGCTTGCGGGCCGCCGCGGCGGTCTTCGCATTCGGGGCGTTCATCACGTCGCCGAGGGACCAGATGTTGTCATGGGTCCTGTGGCGCAGGGTTGCCTGGTCGACATCGATCCAGCCGGCGCTGTCGGCCAGCGGGGAGACACGGATGAAGTCAGGCGCTGTCTGGGGCGGACAGACATGCAGCATGTCGAATTCGGTCTCGATCAGCCGGGGCTCGGCATCCGGCTCCCGAACCTCGAAGGTCGCCTTGCGCGCCGGACCGTCAACGGCAACGAGATTGTGGAAGAAGTTCCGGGTGACGCCATAGCGATCCATGTAGGATTCCAGCGCGGGCACATAGTCCTTCACACCGAACAGGACACCACCGGCATTGTTGAACCGGATTTCGATGGCACCCAGCACCCCGTTGCGCCGCCAAGCATCGGCGGACAGATAGAGTGCCTTCTGCGGTGCCCCGGCGCATTTGATCGGCATGGGGGGCTGGGTGAATATCGCCCGGCCCGCCTTCAGTCCCTGCACCAGTTCCCAGGTATAGGGCGCCAGATCGTAGCGGTAGTTGGAGGTAACGCCATTCCGGCCCAGCGTCTCCGACAGGCCTTCCACCTTTTCCCAGTCGAGTTTCAGGCCCGGGCAGACGATCAGCCGGTTGTACTTCACGACCCGGCAGCCGTCCAGGATGACGGCATTGTTCTGCGGTTCGAACGCGGCGACGGCGCTCTTGATCCAATGGACGCCGCGCGGGATCAGACTGCCCATGGTGCGCGCCGTGTCGCTGGCGGAGAAGATGCCGCCGCCGACCATCGTCCAGCCGGGCTGGTAGTAGTGCACATCCGCCGGATCGATGATCGCGACCTCCAGCGACGGCATCCTGGCCCGGATGCTGGCTGCCACCGCGATGCCCCCCGCACCGGCCCCGACGATGACCAGATCGAATGATGCATCGCCCTGGTCGGTAGGCGTCCGGCCACCGTTGGCAATCCGGCGAACGACACCGTTCATGTCATACCCGGCGGCCTTGGTGGCGGCCAGGATGCTGGCCATGGGGCGCTTGCCGGCCTCGCTCAGGGACCAGAGCGTTGCGGAGCGGGTGCCGGTCCGGCAATAGGCCAGGACCGGGCCGGGCATGTCGCGCAGTGCATCGCCGAAGCCGGACACATCCTCATCGGAGACCACGCCTGGAACCACGGGCAGGTAGTGCATCTCCAGCCCGCTGGCACTTGCGGCTGCCGCGATCTCCTCGTGGGTTGGCTGGTCGGCCCCTTCACCGTCAGGGCGATTGCAGATGATGGTGCGGAAACCGGCGCCGGCGATGGCCGGAATGTCGTCAGCCGAGATCTGCGGACTGACCGACAGGCCATCCGTGATGTGCTTGATGTCCATGCTGTTGGTCCTTCAGTCTCAGAGGCCGTTGATCGGCACGGTCAGCACCATGTTGCCGTCGTCATCCGTCGGGATATGGCCACCGCGCATGTTCACCTGCAGGGAAGGGATGATCAGGCGCGGCATGCCGAGCTGGGGGTCGCGTTCGCTGCGGAAGGCGACGAACTCCGCCCGTGACCTGCCACCGCCGACATGGATGTTGGCGCGCTTCTCGTCACCGACCGTGGTCTCGAAGGCGATCTCGCGCCCGCCCGGGCCGTAGTCGTGGCACATGAACAGCCGCATCGCATCCGGCAGGGACAGCAGCTTCTGGATGCTGTCGTACAGCGTTCCGGCATCGCCGCCGGGGAAGTCGGCGCGGGCCGAGCCGCCATCAGGCATGAACAGCGTGTCGCCGACGAAGGCGGCATCGCCGATCACATGCACCATGCAGGCCGGCGTGTGACCCGGCGTATGGATGGCGAAGGCCTGCATGCTGCCGATCATGTAGGTGTCGCCATCGGCGAACAGGCGGTCGAACTGGGATCCGTCGCACGGAAAGCTGTCGCCTTCGTGGAAGAACGCCCCGAACGTGGTCTGCACATCGCTGATCCTGTCGCCGATGCCGATCAGCCCGCCCAGCGCTCCCTGGATGTAGGGGGCGGCGCTCAGGTGATCCGCATGGACATGGGTCTCGATGATCCATTCCAGCTTCAGCCCGCGCGCCCGGATGTCGTCGATGATCGCATCGGCGCCTTCATGACTGATGCGCCCGGCGGCGTAGTCCAGGTTGAGGACACAGTCGATGACGGCGCAGGCAGCGGTTTCCGGATCGCTCACCACATAGCTGAACGTATTGGTGTCCTCGTCGAAGAAGGCCTTGACGTCCGGCCTGGTATCCATGCTGACGGGATAGTTGTTCATGGCTCCATCTCCTCCTGCTGGTCGCGGGTTTGGCGTGGCGGTGTCAGATGCGGCAGGTGCGGATGCCGAAGATGCGGTAGAGCGGGCACATGCGCAGAGTGGCGGTCGCCAGCATCACCACGCCGATGGCGATCGCGACGTACTTCGGATAGGGCGTGGACATGGCATCCAGAGCGCCGCCGAAGGCCACGGCCAGCAGCACAACGCCGAGCAGCGCGCGGATGATGCGATCAACGGTTCCGACATTCACGGTCATCAGACCTCTCCTTTTTAAGGTGTAAAAGGAGTATATGTTTTGGCTGCTGGTCCTTCGGTGACTTTGTCACCCAACCGGGAAATTTCCTCGTGATGCGTGCGACGCCGCCATCGGGTCGAGAGTGAGACCGGTAAAAGATCTAGTTCGGATGAAGTTTAGTGGCTTTCCGCAATGTGACGCAGGCTTGCCGTGTCCAGAAGGCTGATGACGCCGCGGGCCTGTGCGACCCATCCCTTCCGCTGAAATTCGTGCAACTGGCGTGAAACCACTTCCCGCGCGGTGCCGAGTTCCGACGCCAGTTGCTGGTGAGTTGCCCGGATCTCCCGCGTGCCTCTCGCCAGGGTGACCAGCCGCTGGGCCAGGCGGACATCGATGTGGCCGAAGGCGACTTCGTCGATGACGCGGAACAGATCGGTGATGCGTCGGGAGTAGGCGTTGAAGACGAAGGCGCGGAACGCGCCCGAACCTGCCATCAGCTCGTCGAAGACCGCTCTGGGAATGGCCACGGCCTCCACATCGGTCTCGGCCACGCCCTCGGCCGTATAGTCCTCGTGCGCCAGCAGGCAGGCCGTGGTCAGAACGCAGCTCTGCCCGGCCTCGACCCTGTAGAGAACGATCTCGCGACCAGACTCGGAGGTCTGGTGGACCCGGACGGTGCCTTCGATCAGCAGCAGCAGATTGTCCGGTGACCGGCCAGGGCCGAAGATGACCTGTCCCTCAGGAACCCTGACCACGGCGCTGCGGGATACCAGTCTCTGGCGAATCTCGTCCGAGAGGCTGGACAGCCCGGCGAAGCGCTCGATCCAGGCGTCGGCCATCAGCCCAGCGCCCGCTTCGGTCGCACGATCCCGGCCTGCAGTGGCGCAATCCGGTCCAGCAGTTCACGCCTGTTGCCGGCAATGTCGGCGACGGTCAGATCGTCCAGCACGGCCATGAAGGCATCGGTGGCTTCCCGCAGGGCGCGGGACAGTCGGCAGATCCCCACCAGCGGGCAGGTGTTGCGCTCCGGGTTGAAGCATTCGACCACATCCATTGGTCCTTCCGTCAACCGGACAACTTCCCCGATCACGATCTTCTCCGCCGGCCGGCCAAGCCGAAAGCCGCCGCCCCTGCCACGCACGGTCTCCAGATAGCCGACCTTGCCAAGCTCATGCACGACCTTGACGATATGCGGGCGCGCCAGACCATGCACCTTGACCACGTCATCGACGCGGACAAGGTCCGGCGCGCGCAACGCGGCAAGCTGCAGCGACCTGAGCGCGTAGTTCGTGAAGCCGGTGAGTTTCATGGCCCCTCCCTGTTGAAACATATATCCGCGATATTGCTATCGAACAAGTTGGCTCCGTGGCCGTTCCGGGGACCTGGCTGAGCTGCTGAACGTCGCGATGAATCAGGCCGCAGACGGAGCCCTCGGGATGCTGCGGTCCGGTGCGCCATTTTGCCCTCTTAAAATATATAATTAGAATAGTTCTATTTGGCATCGATGGGCCGTGCAGACTGTTGCGGTCGCAAAATCAGGAAAGTGGCATGCTGGATTCCCTCTCCGCAGAAACACTTGCCCGGGCGCAGTTCGCGTTCACGGTCTCCTTCCACATCGTGTTTCCGGCCTTCTCCATCGGGCTGGCGAGTTTCCTCGCCGTCCTGAACGGGCTCTGGCTCCGCAGCCGCGATGCGACCTATCTGGCGCTGTTCGATTACTGGAAGAAGATCTTTGCCGTCGCCTTCGGCATGGGGGTCGTTTCCGGCATCGTCATGTCCTACCAGTTCGGCACCAACTGGTCGGTCTTCTCCGATCTGGCCGGTCCCGTCGTCGGACCCCTGATGGCCTACGAGGTATTGTCGGCGTTCTTTCTGGAGGCCGGCTTCCTCGGCATCATGCTGTTCGGGCGGAAGAGGGTCGGCGACCGGCTGCACATGTTCGCCACAGCCATGGTTGCCGTCGGCACGCTGATCTCCGCGACCTGGATCCTCAGCGTCAACAGCTGGATGCAGACGCCTGCCGGGTTCGCCATCAATGAGGCGGGGCAGTTCATCCCTGTCGACTGGATGGAGATCGTCTTCAACCCGTCCTTTCCCTATCGCCTGCTGCACATGGTCCTCGCCGCCTATCTGACCACGGCGTTTGTCGTCGGAGGGGTCGGCGCGCTGCACCTGCTGCGCGACCGGCGGGACGCGACGGCGCGGCGCATGTTCTCAATGGCCATGTGGATGGCTGCCCTGGTGACACCTGTCCAGATCTTCGCCGGGGACCTGCACGGGCTGAACACGCTGGAACACCAGCCGGTTAAGGTGATGGCGATGGAGGGGCATTACGACAGCCACCCGGACGGCGCGCCGCTGATCCTGTTCGGCTGGCCGAACGCGGCGGAGAAGCGGGTCGACTACGCCGTCGAGATCCCGAACCTCTCCAGCCTGATCCTGAAACACGACTGGAACGCACCGCTGGACGGCCTTGATACCGTGCCCGATGCGGACGAGCCGCCGGTGGCCATCGTCTTCTGGAGCTTCCGGATCATGGTCGGCCTCGGGTTCGCCATGCTGGGGGTGGGGCTGTTCAGCCTGTTCCAGCGCCTGCGCGGACGTCTGTATGATGCGCCCTGGCTGCATCGCGCGGCCCTGCTGATGGGCCCCAGCGGTTTCGTTGCCGTGCTTGCCGGATGGGTGACGACGGAGGTCGGGCGACAACCCTTCACGGTCTACGGATTGCTGCGAACCTCGGATTCACTGGCACCCGTCGCGGCACCGGCGGTGGCGACATCGCTGCTGATGTTCATCATCGTCTATTTCTTCGTCTTCGGTGCGGGCGTCTTCTACATCCTGCGCCTGATGAACCGATCCGCGCTGGCCGCCATGCCCGACGACGACGATGGTCCGTTGCGCGCCGCCGGTCCGGTTTCACGACCACACAAGGATGGGGAGGCACACCATGCCGTTTGATCTCGCCTTTGTCTGGGCCGGTCTGATCGCCTTTGCGGTGCTGACCTATGTCGTGCTGGACGGTTTCGACCTTGGCATCGGCATCCTGTTCCCCACGGGCCGCTCCCGCGATGACCGCGACGTCATGATGAATGCCGTGGCACCGGTCTGGGACGGCAACGAGACCTGGCTGGTGCTGGGTGGCGGCGGCCTGTTCGCCGTCTTCCCGCTGGCCTACGCCGTTGTCATGCCCGCGCTCTACATGCCCATCACGCTGATGTTGCTGGCCCTGGTCTTCCGGGGCGTGGCGTTCGAGTTCCGCTGGCGCACCGAACGCTGGAAGGGGGTCTGGGACGTGGCCTTCTTCGGCGGGTCCACGCTCGCCGCCCTGTGTCAGGGAATCGCCCTCGGCGCGCTGGTGCAGGGGATCGAGGTCCAGGGCCGGGCCTATGCCGGGGGCTGGTGGGACTGGCTGACGCCATTCTCCCTGCTCACCGGTGTGGCGCTGGTCGCCGGATATGCCCTGCTGGGCGCGACCTGGCTGGTGCTGAAGACGGAGGGACCGCTGCAGGCCCGGATGCGCGGCTACGCCTTCCGCCTCGGCATCGTGACACTTGCCTTCATCGGTGCCGTCAGCCTGCTGACACCCTTCCAGGACCCGGTCTACTTCCAGCGCTGGTTCAACCTGCCGGGCAGCCTCTACACCTTTGTCGTGCCGGTGCTGATGCTGGGCGCAACATGGCTGCTCTACAGCGGCTTGCGCCGTCGGAGCGACCTGCAGCCATTCCTCGCGGCGCTGGGCATGTTCGTGCTCAGCTTCATCGGGATCGGCATCAGCTTCTATCCCATGATGGTGCCCCCGGGCCTGACCATCGCCGAAGCCGCCGCCCCGGACGAGAGCCTCGGCTTCGCCCTGGTCGGCGCCCTGATCCTGATACCGATCATCCTCGCCTATACCGCCTACGCCTACTGGGTGTTCCGTGGCAAGGTGCGGGTCGGCGACGGCTACCACTGATGGCAGAGAGCGGCACGGGCAGGCGCTGGCTCTGGTTCATCGCCTACTGGATCGCTGGCGTCGCGGCGCTGGGGGTCGTGGCGCTGGTGTTGCGGATGGTGCTGTAGTGTCGGTGGCCTTGTTGGGCATTGGCAAGGCAGATGCCGTGAGCACTTGATCTGGATCATGGCGGCCTTGCGCGCGTCATGAAAGGAACACGCCTTGTACGCCGGAGGCGATTGATGACCAGCAAATCCGATCCTGTCCATAGCACCGATGCGCCCACCCGCTCCCTGCCGGGGCTGCGGCGGCATCTGTTTTCGCTGATCCGGGACCGGCTCTGGTTGCAGGTGCTCGTGGCGATGTTCCTGGGGGTGGGCTTCGGGACGCTGATCGGGCCGACGGCGGATCTGGTGTCGGCGGATGTCTCGACGCTGATCGGCAACTGGGTGGCGCTGCCCGGGCGGCTGTTCCTGCTGGCGATCCAGTTCGTCGTCGTGCCGCTGGTCGTGGCCTCCGTCATTCGTGGCATTTCGGCGGGCGGTGGCGGATCCAGTCTGGGCCGCATCGGCGGGCGGGCCGTCGGCTTCTTCATCCTGACCACCCTGTGTGCGGTGGCCATCGGCGTCGCCGTCGCGCTGCTGATCGAGCCGGGCAGCTTCGTCGATCGCAGCGCGGTGGGGGAGGCGCTGGCGACGGCGGGCAATGTCGCCACGACCGCAAGCCCGGCGCCGCCGAGCGTCGATCAGATACCCGACATGATCGTCGGGCTGTTCCCGACCGATCCGCTCAGCACCTTCGTCAGCGGCAACATGCTGCAGATCGTCATTGCCTCCGCGATCCTCGGCATCGCGCTGGTGATGACACCGCAGGAACAGCGCATGCCGCTGCTGGAACTGCTCGCCTCCGTCCAGGCGGTCTGCATGGTGATCGTCAGCTGGGTGCTGCGGTTCGCGCCGCTGGCCGTCTTCGGCCTGCTGGCCAACATCACGTCACGCATCGGCCTGTCGGCGCTGCTGGGCACGGGGATGTATGTGGTAACGGTGCTGCTGGGGCTGATCCTGCTGCTGTGCCTCTACCTGCTGGTGGTCTGGCTGCAGACAAGGCGTGGCCCGGTCGGCTTCCTGCGCGATGTCCGGGACGTCATGCTGCTGGCCTTCTCCACCTCCAGTTCCGCCGCCGTGATGCCGCTGACGCTGACCACGGTGGAGAACCGTCTGAAGGTGCGCAGCGAGGTTGCCCGCTTCGTCGTGCCGCTGGGCACCACGATCAACATGGCCGGCACGGCGCTCTATCAGGGGGTCGCGACGATCTTCCTGGCGCAGATCTTCGGCATTGACCTGGGGATCGGGGGCATTGTCCTCGTCGTCGTCATGGCGACCGGGGCGGCCATCGGTTCGCCGGGCACCCCGGGGGTGGGCATCGTCATCCTGGCCACCATCCTCTCCAGCGTCGGTATCCCCGCCGCCGGAGTGGCGATCATCCTTGGCGTCGACCGGTTGCTCGACATGTGCCGCACGGTGGTCAACGTCACGGGCGACATGGTGGCCTGCGTCGTGGTGGACCGGCAGACGGCAGATGCCACAATGGACTCCGCCGCCGAACCGGAGGTCGGCTGACCGCGCGTCAGTGCCCCATCAGGCGGTCCAGGGCGTCGGGCTTGTCGTGGATGCCCAGCCGGTCGACGATGGTCTCGCTGGCCCGGTTGAGGCCAATGAGGTCCGTTTCCGCCCCTTCACGCCGGAACTTCAGCACCGCCATGTCCAGCGCGGCAACGGCCGAGATGTCCCAGATGTGGGCGCGGCTGACGTCGATGGTGACGCTGTCCAGCGCCTCCTTGAAATCGAAGGACGCGCTGAAGTCATCGACTGAGGCGAAGAAGAGCTGTCCCTGCACCAGATAGGTCCGGTGGGTCTCGTCCTCCGAGAGGGTGGAGGTGACGCGGAAGATCTGCGCGATCTTCCAGGCGAAGAAGATGCCGGAGAGCAGCACGCCGATCAGCACGCCGATGGCCAGATTGTGGGTGAAGACCACGGTGATGACGGTGGCCAGCATGACGATGGAGGAGGATCCGGGATGCTCCCGCAGGTTCCTCAGCGAGGTCCAGCTGAAGGTGCCGATGGAGACCATGATCATGATGGCGACCAGCGCCGCCATGGGAATGATGCTGACCCAGTCGCCCAGCACCACCACCAGGATCAGCAGGAAGACACCGGCACAGAAGCAGGACAGGCGCCCCCGGCCACCGGATTTCACGTTGATGATCGACTGGCCGATCATGGCGCAGCCCGCCATGCCGCCGATGAAGCCGGTGGCGGTATTGGCCAGGCCCTGGCCGACGCATTCGCGGTTGCGGTCGCTGCTGGTGTCGGTCAGTTCGTCGACGATGGAGGCGGTCATCAGCGACTCCAGCAGGCCGACGGTCGCCACTGCCGCCGAATAGGGCAGGATGATCAGCAAGGTCTCCAGGGTCAGCGGAATGTCGGGCAGCAGGAAGACCGGCAGGGTGGACGGCAGTTCGCCGATGTCGCCGACCGTGCGCAGGTCCATGTCGAAGGTCAGCGTCACGGCGGTCAGGGCCACGATGCAGACAAGCGGGGAGGGGATGGCCCGCGTCAGGCGCGGCAGCAGGTAGATGATGGCCAGTCCCGAGGCGACCATGACATAGGTCATCCAGGGCACGCCGATCAGTTCCGGCAATTGCGCCATGAAGATCAGGATGGCGAGCGCATTGACGAAGCCGGTCATCACCGACTTCGAAACGAACCGCATGACGGTCCCGAGCCTGAGCATTCCTGCCGCGATCTGCATAAGCCCCGCCAGCACGGTGGCGGCCAGCAGGTACTGCAGCCCGTGGTCCTTCACCAGCGTGATCATCAGTACCGCCGTGGCCGCCGTGGCGGCGGAGATCATGCCGGGCCGCCCGCCTGCAATGGCCGTGATCACCGCGATGGAGAAGGAGGCGAACAGCCCGACCTTCGGATCGACACCGGCGATGATGGAGAAGGCAATGGCCTCCGGAATCAGGGCCAGCGCCACCACAAGTCCGGCAAGGACATCCCCGCGCAGGTTGCCAATCCATTCATTGCGCAGGCGCGATATCAGGTCGGTTTTCAAGAGGGGCGTCTCCAGCAGGCATGGCCCGCAAGAGCGGGTCGCGTCAGGCGAAATCGTTCTGGCCGTGGGGCAGGGGTCGGGGTTGCCATCCGGCGGGCAGCAGATGAATTCTTCATGCTGCACTGCAACATGTGCCCTTGATAGGCGTTCAGGTCCGGTTCGGCAAGGCCCGAAGCGGCAGACGTCAGCGTTGCATCGACACCATGGCGCCGCCCCTGATCTCCCGCATCAGCTTGATGCGGAAGGCGTCGGGAAAGGTCTCGAAGCTGTAGGTGGGGACCGAAAAGGCCCCGTACCCGGATATGACGATGTCGCGGTAATAGCGCGCGAGGCCGCTGTCATTGTCGGTGACCGGCAGGCCGTTGATGACCACGTCACGTCGCGCGATCTCCGGTCTCAGGCTGCGGATCAGGGGCGGCTTGGAGTTCCGGCCATCCCCTGAGACATCGATCACCCGACGCTCCGTCGGCCAGGGCAGCCGGTCGAACATCAGCAGGGAATAGCTCAGTGCCGCGCCGATGGCGGTGCCGCCGCGCAGGAACTTCTGCCGTGGCGAATCCAGCAGATGCGCGGAGACCTGCTGTGCCGCCGCTGGGCCGTCGATACGGGTCCAGGGCAGGAGGACATGCTGTTCCCCCACGCTGGCCCAGGTCACGACACTGATGGCGATGGCCTTGTTCCGGCCACCGTCGATCACCGACAGCACCGACGGATGGCTGATGGCATGGGCGATGCCGCCGATCTGCAGCAGATATTCCTGCCCATCGACACTGGCGGAGGCATCGACGGCCAGCACGATCGCCACATCGACCGTACCGGCCGACTGCGCCTTCACCGCTTGCGGCATGAGGCCGAGGCACGCGAGGATGGCGCAGATCGACAGCAAATGGCGGAGCATGGCACGACGATGAGCAGCAACAGTTACGATGGCGGCAGGCTCGACCTGCCCTTTGTCGGCCTCTGCACCTTCGGCAAGCAGCCCGTCTGCACGGACTGGTCCGCCATCGACGCCGATGTGGCCGTGCTGGGGGCACCGTTCGACATGGGCACGCAGTATCGGGCGGGCGCACGCTTCGGTCCGCGCGCGATCCGGGAGGCTTCGACCCTGTTCTCCTTCGGTCATGGCGGTGCCTATGATCATGAGGATGACGTGACCTATCTGCCGGTGGACCAGGTACGGATCGTCGATGTGGGCGATGCGGACATCATCCACACCGACACAATGGCAAGCCATGCCAACATAGAAAAGGGGGTCAGGGCGATCCTGGCCGCCGGGGCGATGCCGGTGACGCTGGGTGGGGACCATTCGGTGCATATCCCCTGCATCCGCGCCTTCGATGACCAGCCGCCGGTCCATATCATTCATATTGATGCCCATCTGGATTTCGTCGATGAGCGCCATGGCGTGCGCTATGGCCATGGCAATCCGCTGCGCCGGGCGTCCGAGATGGCGCATGTCACGGGGTTCAGCCAGTTGGGCATCCGCAATGTCTCCTCCTCCAATCGCGACGACTATGCAGCCGCCCGCGCTGCCGGGTCCGACATCCTCTCGGTGCGCCAGTTCCGGGCGCTGGGACCGGCGGGTGTGCTGGCGCGCGTGCCGGAAGGGGTGCGGTACTATCTGACCATCGACATCGATGGCTTCGACCCCTCCATCGCCCCGGGCACCGGCACGCCGAGCCACGGCGGGTTCCTGTACTACGAGATCCTGGAGTTCCTGCAGGGACTGACGGCGCGGGGGCAGGTGGTCGGCATCGATCTGGTGGAGGTCGCGCCCGACTATGACCGCGACGGCACCACGGCTTTCCTGGCGGCACAGGTGTTGATGAACCTGCTCGGCTTCATCTTCCATGCGCAGGGGCGCAGCGCATGATTCACGAGGACAGCAAGGCGCTGTACGCGGCGGCCTGCGCCGCGACCACAGCCATCGAACGGTTCTTTCAGGTCAGCCCGGAAGACTTCACCAACTGGCTCGCGTTCGGCGAACAGATTGCCGCGAACGGTGTTCTCGAACGAGTGGCGGCGAATGACTTCCCCATGTCCAAGGGGGAACGGATGCTCTGCCTGACCATGGTCGCCAAGGCCGACTTCGGCCACGTCGCGGCACAGGCGGAGCCGGATGTCTGGGGCCGGGGCGGCTTCTGGTCCATGGACCGGATCAATGGTTTGCTGGCGCTGCGTATCATCGCCGATGGCGTCTGGCCGCTGACGGGCCAGGACTGAAGGTTTCAGGCCGGGCGACGGGTGCGCCAGTTCCGGATGGCCACGGTCAGCTCGTCGGCCAGTTCCACCCGCTCCTCCGCCGAGAGAAACCCGCCAATGGCCAGATGGTTCCCGTGACTGGCGACGCTGAGCACATTGTCGCCGCTGTGGTGGGGGGTCAGGTCGAAGCGCGCCCAGTAGGCCGGGAAGCGCCAGATCTGCTGTCGTCCGTTGGCATGGTGCCGTGAAACGACCAGATCACTGCCCTGAATGTACAGCCGCTCCTCCGTCCGCGCTGCGCGGTAGTTCTGGCGGAACGCGAACCAGATCAGGGCCACGTCCAGGCCGAAGAAGCCGAAGACCGGCCATGCACCCTTCAGCATGAACAGCAGGCCTGTGATGAAGCTCACGCCCGCGATCAGGCTCATGACGATCAGGAATCCGCGCGGCCCCAGCGATCGGTAGGGACTCAGTCGGAAATCGAATTCGGGGGCGGCTTGCTGCATTGCGACAGGGTACCATCCGGCGCAGGGAACGAAAGTGAAACCTGCAGCGGACTGTGGCACTCTGGTCTGCCTGATTCGCATACGCTGGAGGTGCCACGTGCAGACGACGCGACTGATCGGCCTTGATCCTGGCCTCCGCGCCACTGGTTGGGGCATCGTGGACCAGCGCGGCAACCGCCTGAGCTGGGTAGCTGACGGTGCCGTGACCTCCAACGCGAAGGATGACCTGGCCACCCGCCTGCGCCAGCTGCATGACGGCATCCAGCAGGTGATCGCCGACTGGCAGCCCGACATCGCGTCGGTGGAGGAGACCTTCGTCAACAAGAACCCGGTCTCCACACTGAAGCTGGGACAGGCGCGCGGGGTGTCGTTGCTGGTGGCGGCGCTGAACGGCCTGCCGGTGACGGAATATGCGCCGAATGCGATCAAGAAGGCGGTGGTTGGCACCGGTCATGCGGCGAAGGAACAGATTCACCTGATGGTGAAGACCCTGTTGCCCGGTGCGGTGATTGCCAACGAACATGCCGCCGACGCCCTGGCCGCCGCGATCTGTCTGGCCCACCATCAGGGCGGGCGACGGGATGCCCTGCTGCGGCAGGCCGGTGCCGTGGTCCGCTGAGCGCAGGGGGAGAGCCGAATATGCCGAACATACCGACCAAGCCGCTGAAGGTTGCCGTGGCCGGGCTGGGGGCCGTGGGCCTGCCGCTCGCACGCTGGCTGGATGCCGGACAGGACCGCCTGACGCTCCATGCCGTCAGCGCGCGGGACCAGGAAGGCGCCGCGCGCAAGATGGCCGGTTTCAGGACGCCGCCGCCGATCCGCGACCTGGATGCGCTTTGCGATGGCGCGGATGTGGTGGTGGAGGGGCTACCGCCGGAACTGTTTCGCCCGCTGGCGGAGCGGGTGCTGGGGCAGGGGCTGATCCTGGTGCCGCTGACCGTGACGCAGCTTATCCTGCACATGGACCTGGTTGACCTGGCCGAGCGCACCGGCGCGCGGATCATCGTCCCGACCGGGGCAATCCTGGGTCTGGATGCGGTACGTGCGGCGGCGAAGGGGGAGGTGAGTTCCGTCACCATGATGACCCGCAAGCCGCCCGTGGGCCTGATCAATACCCCGCATGTGCGGGAGCAGGGAATCGACCTGACCGATCTGCGGGAGCCACTGAAACTCTATGAGGGCGCGGTGCGGGATGCGGCGCAGAAGTTCCCGGCCAACGTCAATGTCTCGGTGGCGCTGGCGCTGGCGGGGATCGGGCTGGACCGAACACGCTACGAGATCTGGGCCGATCCCGGTGTCAGCCGCAACACGCATGTGATCGAGGTGGAGGCGGACAGTACGCGGTTTCGGATGGAGATCGCGGGTGTCCCCTCGGAAGGCAACCCGGCAACCGGGCGCCTGACGCCGCTGTCGGCCATCGCGGCGCTGGAGGGACTGGTCAGCACGCTGAAGATCGGATCCTGAGCGGCCCGCCGGGCTGGAGCTGTCATTTCATTGGCGTCTGGCGGTGCTATGAAGGCATGCACCAATCAAGGGGAGAGCGAGAAACATGGACAATCCGGCCGGGAACCGCCGTCGCGTCTATCTGATGCGTCATGGTGATGTGCGCTATTACAACGACAGGGGGGAACGCGTCGCGGACCCGGATCTGGTGCCGCTGACGGAGCGGGGACAGGACCAGGCCCGGATGATGGGTGAACTGCTGGCGGATACCCATTTCGACCTAGCCTATTGCACAGGTCTGCTGCGGACGCGACAGACGGCGGAGGGGGCGCTGGGCGGGCGTTCGGATCCGAGCCTGCAGGTCGCCCCGGACCTGCGGGAGATCAAGTCGGGCGCCACCGATCTGATGACCCGGTCGGAGGCCATTGACGAGTTCGTCTATTCGATGGAGCACGCCGCGAAACCCGGTGCGCGTTTCGCGCGTGGCGAGGCCTATGCCGATTTCTACGCCCGCGTGACAAAGGGAATCGAGGAAGTGCTGCTGCAGGATGGCTGGAAGACCATGCTGATCGTCGCGCATGGCGGCACGAACCGGGCCATCCTGTCATGGCTGACCGGGGGCGGGCTGGCGACCATGTATGCCTATGAACAGGATACGGCGGCGCTGAACATCTTCGACGTCGATGTGGTCGATCACGCGATCCGCCGACGCTACCTGCGTCTGCTGAACTATCGCCCGGACGACGTGCTGAAGGCGGAGGACTGGCGCACCACGCTGGAGCGCACGTTTGCCCAGCGGAAGCCGGACTGATCCGGAGCGGAAAGGAGCCGCCGCACGGCGGCTTCTATCCCGTCCGGTTCGTGACTATGCTTGCGTCATGTTGAAGAGAAGCCGCTCCACGGGGAAGGAAACCGCCCGATGAATGCTCCGGTGAAACTGGCCTATTCGGCCTGTCCGCATGACTGTCCCTCCACCTGTGCGCTGGAGGTCGAGGTTCTGACGCCGGAGCGTATCGGCCGGGTTCGTGGCGCGAAGGACAACAGCTATACCGATGGCGTCATCTGCGCCAAGGTCGCGCGCTATGCGGAGCGGGTGCACCATCCCGACCGGCTGATGCACCCCTTGATCCGTACCGGCCCCAAGGGATCGGGACAGTTCCGCCAGGCGACGTGGGACGAGGCCATGACGATGGTCGTCGAGGGGCTGCAGGCGGCGGAGCGGGACTTCGGCGCCGAGTCGGTCTGGCCATATTTCTATGCGGGAACCATGGGGCTGGTGATGCGGGACGGCATCAACCGTCTGCGCCACGCCAAGCGCTACAGCCGCATGCACGCCACCTTCTGCACCACCATGGCGTTCGCGGGCTATATCACCGGCACGGGGAAACTGGCCGGCGCGGACCCCCGCGAGATGGCGAAGTCCGACTGCGTGGTGATCTGGGGCACCAACCCGGTGAACACCCAGGTCAACGTCATGACCCACGCCATGAAGGCGCGGAAGGAGCGGGGTGCGAAGATCGTCGCCATCGACATCTACCGCAACGGGACCATCGAACAGGCCGACATGGGGCTGGTGCTGCGCCCGGGCAGCGATGGCGCGCTGGCCTGCGCGGTGATGCATGTCCTGTTCAGGGATGGCCATGCCGATCGCGACTACATGGCGAAGTACACCGATGATCCGGCAGGGCTGGAGGCGCATCTGCAGGACAGGACGCCGGAATGGGCCGCCGGTATCACGGGTCTGACCGTGGAGGAGATCGAGGCATTTGCCGCGCTGGTCGGCACCACACCGAAGACATTCTTCCGCCTCGGCTATGGTTTCACGCGCGGGCGCAACGGCGCGGTGAACATGCATGCGGCACTCTGCATCCCGGCGGTGACAGGGGCCTGGCAGCATGAGGGCGGCGGCGCGTTTCACAACAATGGCGCGATCTATCACTGGAACCGGGAACTGATCGAGGGGCTGGACGTGGTCGGGCGCAGCACCCGCATTCTCGACCAGTCGCGTATCGGCCCGATCCTGATGGGCGACAAGCGCGACCTGGGGGACGGTCCGCCGGTGAAGGCGCTGTTCATCCAGAACACCAATCCGATGATGGTGGCCCCGGAACTGGCCAAGGTGCACGCGGGATTCGCGCGCGAAGACCTTTTCACGGTGGTGCATGAGCAGTTCATGACCGACACGGCGAAGATGGCCGATGTCGTGTTGCCCGCCACCATGTTCCTGGAGCATACGGACCTCTATCAGGGCGGTGGGCACCAGCACATCCTGCTGGGCCCGAAGGCCATCGATGTGCCGGGAGAGTGCCGGTCGAACCATGACGTGATCTGCGATCTGGCGAAGCGGCTGGGGGCCGAGCATCGCGGCTTCGACATGTCGGTGGAGGAGATCATCGACTGGACGCTGCAGGCCTCCGGCTGGCCTGACTTCGAGACCCTGAAGAACAGCCGCTGGATCGATGTGCAGCCGGAGTTCCGGGAGGCCCATTACCTCGACGGTTTCGGCCATGCGGATGGCAAGTTCCACTTCTCGGCCAACTGGTCCGGCAATGCGCCGCAGGGCTTTGGCCCGAATGGTGCCCCGGACAGCATGCCGACCTTCCCGGACTACTGGGGACGGGAAGACAAGGCGACGGATGCCTATCCGTTCCGCATGGGCACCAGCCCGGCGCGCAGCTTCCTCAATTCCTCCTTCACCGAGACCCCGGGCTCGAAGAAGCGCGAGGTCCGTCCGACAGTGAAGCTCAACCCGAAGGACGCGGAGAAACTGGGTGTGGTGGCCGGTGATCTGGTGCGCCTGAGCAATGCCAACGGTGCCACGCGGGTACATGCAGAACCCTTCGAGGGTGTGCAGCAGGGGATCGTCATCGTCGAGTCCGTCTGGCCCAACGATGCCTTCGTCGACGGCATCGGCATCAACGTCCTGACCAGCGCCGATCCCGGTGCGCCTGTGGGCGGCGGCCTGTTCCATGATACCGCCGTCAATATCGAGAAGGCGTAGGCGCGGCCATGCATTTCGATTTCGGAGATTTCATCAAGCGCTGGGTGATCGCGCTGGTTCTGGTCTTCGCGACCTACAATCCGACTCCCTGGTCCTATGTGACCTGGGTTCTGCGCGATCTGACCGCAGAGCTGCCCTACAAGGCACTGGCCGGGGTGGTGCTGTTCATCGCCTATGTCATCTTCCTGCGCGCTACCTGGCGCTCCATCGGCGGGTTCGGCATCATGCTGGTGGTGGCGCTGTTCGGGGCCCTGTTCTGGGTGCTTGCCGACCTGCGGCTGCTGGACACGGGGAACCGGGATCTGGTGACCTGGCTGATCCTGACGGTCGCGGCCACGGTCCTGGGTATCGGCGTCAGCTGGAGCCATGTGCGCCGCCGTATCTCCGGCCAGGCGGATGTGGACGACGTCGAGGCCTGAGCCGGGGAGCCCATCGTGCAGCGCCGGTGCTGAAAGGCTGCGTACCCGTATCAGATACGGGTGCGGCGTCAGTCGATCTCCACCGGCATGTCCAGCAGGATGAAGGACCAGCTCTTGCCGTGCCCGTCGAGATTCAGGGAGCCATTCACTCCGCCATCAAGGGCGCTGGTGAGGATGAAGTTCAGGCCGTGCAGATGAGGCATTTCATGACGTGTGACGGTGCCATCGACCTGTGAGCCGAAGTGCTGTTTCAAGGCTTCGGCGGTGATCTGCTGTCGCACGGTCTCGAAGTCTGCTGGGTCGTTGACCCAGAGCGAGATGTTGGAGGTGTCGCCCTTGTCGCCGGCACGGGCGTGGGCGATCTCCCGCAGTTGGACTGTCCGGCTCATGTCCGCAGCACCTCCACCCGTGTCGGCACGTCGGCTCTGGGCAGGAAGGCGTCGTGGGTGACGATCGACGGCGTGATGCGCCCCCTGAAACCGCCGCCACCGGCAGGACCGGCGCAAAGCAGTGACTCCACCTCCCACAAGACCGCCTCCGCCCGTTCGCGGTCGCGGAAGCGGCCCGCCACCCGCAGCCGCACATCGGTGTCCGCGCGCTCTGAGCCATAGTCCGCGTGAGCGTGCAGGGACCGCACGCCGATCAGGTCGCAGCGCAGATCCTCGGTCACCCCATGCACCCGGCGCAGGCGGGTTTCGGTGATCTCCGCCGCCAGCCGCGCCCGGTCGACCGCGCCGCGCCCGGCGTAGGAAATCTCGCCCTCCGCCAGCAGGCCGCCATCGAAGGCGACAGTGACCTTCAGCGTCTCCGGACGTGCGGTGCCGGAGGCGTCGCGCAGGCCCACCCGGTCTGCGCCCTGATCGATGACCTGCACGGCACTGAAATCCGCGGTGACATCGGGGGTGAGGTAGCGGGCGGGATCATGCACCTCGTAAAGCAACTGCTCCTTCACCGTGGCCATGGTGACCATGCCGCCTGCCTGCGGCAGCTTGGTGATGGTGACTGTGCCGTCTGCCGTGACCTCGGCGATGGGATAGCCGACGAAGGCCAGGTCGGGGACGTCCTTGTGGCCCGGGTCGGCGAAATAGCCGCCGGTGATCTGGGCCCCGCACTCCATCAGATGCCCGGTCAGTATGCCTGCCCCCAGCAGCGGCCAGTCGTCCGCCGACCAGCCGAAGCGGTGGCGCAGCAGCGCCAGGAACATCGACGGATCCGCCAGCCGCCCGCCGATGACCAGGCTGGCATCGGTTTCCAGTGCAGGCAGGATCGCGTCGGCACCGATGTAGGCATTGGCTCCGATCAGGGTCCGGTCAATATCCCCGACCGTACAGCCGGAGTGGGGCAGGGGTGTATCCGGGGTGATGCGATCAGTCACGTCGTCACCCAGCACCACGGCCACGATCTGCCCGTCCAGCCCCGCGTTCCGGGCAACACCCTGCGCCGCACGTCCGGCAGCCACCGGGTTTGCAGCACCCATGTTGGTGACGATGCGGCAGCCGCTGGCGGCGGTCAGCGGCCAGACCGCCCGCAACCGGGTTTCCAGCAGACTGTTGTAGCCCTTCGCCGGATCGGCGCGGCGGTCGCGATGACCGAACGCCAGCGTGCGTTCCCCCACGCATTCGAAGACCAGCGCATCGAGTGCACCGTCGCGCGCGAGATCGACCGCCGGGTCGAGCCGGTCCGCGGAGAACCCGGCACCACCGCCAATCCTGAACGTGGAGGTCACATCAGTTGACCTGCTTGGTCTTGCCTTCCCAGTAAGGCTTGCGCAGGTCCGTCTTCAGGATCTTGCCGGCACCGGAAAGCGGCATCGGTTCGGTGCGGAAGGAGACGGAGCGCGGGCACTTGTAGTTGGCGATCAGGGCGTGGCAGTGGGCGATGATCCCGGCCTCATCCACCGTTTCACCCTCCTGCAGGCGGACGATGGCATGAACCCGCTCGCCCCACTTGTCGTCAGGCACGCCGATGACAGCGCATTCGACCACGGACGGGTGCTGATAGATCGCGTTCTCCACCTCGGCCGAATAGACATTCTCGCCGCCGGAGATGATCATGTCCTTCACCCGGTCGACGACGAAGACGAACCCGTCCTCGTCCATCGTGCCGCCGTCGCCGGTATGGATCCAGCCGTCGCGGATGGTCTGCGCGGTCAGGTCCGGCTTGTTCCAGTAACCCTGCATGACGTTCGGGCCCTTGGCGCAGATCTCGCCGACCTCGCCGCGCGGCACCTCGTTGCCATCCGCGTCCAGAATGATCAGTTCGACACCGATGGTGGCGCGACCGACCGACTTGGCAAGATGAGCATCCGGGCCGTCAAAGTCGTGATAGCGCGGCTTCAGCAGGGTCAGCAGGGGGGAGCATTCCGTCTGGCCATAGGCATGGTAGAACCCGACATTGGGCATCAGTTCCATCGCCTTGCGCACCACCGCCTCCGGCATCGGGGACGCGCCGTAGAGAATGCCCCGCAGCTTGGAGATGTCCCGTTTCGTCACGTCGGGGTGGTTGACGACCATGTTCATCATGGTGGGCACGAACAGGGTGTTGGTGACCCGATACTTCTCCAGTGCCTCCAGCGCTGCCGCCGGTTCGAACTTCGGGATGAAGCAGTGACCGGCGCCCAGCACCGTCGCGCCGAAGGTCGCGGTGCCGTCCGCCAGATGGAACATCGGACCGGCATGCAGGTACATCATGTCGGCGCTGAATTCCATGTCGTGAATCACGTGCATGGCGTTGGAGACCAGGTTGCGGTGGCTCAGCATGACACCCTTCGACACGCCGGTGGTGCCGCCGGTATAGAACAGGCCTGCCAGATCCTCGCCACTGCGGCCGGCGTCTTCCGCCGGTTCATTCTCCTGAATCAGGGTCTCGTAGTGCAGCAGACCCTCGGGCGCGGCACCGTCACCCACATAGATGATGTGCTGCACGCTAGGCATCTTGCCCTGCAGCTTCGGCAGATAGGGCAGGAAGTCGTCGTCGATGAACAGGATCTGGCTGCCGGAATCGCTGATCCAGTACTCCACCTCCGGCGGCGCCAGTCGCGTGTTGATCGGCACGAAGACACCGCCCGACCACGGCACCGCGAAGAAGTATTCGAGATAACGGTCGGAGTTGTTGGCCAGGATCGCCACCCGGTCCCCCGGCGTGACCCCCAGGCCCTGCAGCCCGGCGGCCAGGCGGCTGATGCGGTTCTGGAATCCGGTCCAGTCCTGCGACCGCTCCCCGAAGGTTGTCGCGACCGCGTTGCGTGTAATCTGGGCGTTGCGTCGAATGAACTGCGTCAGAGCCATCTGCATCGGACCATATCCTCCCCGTCTGAATTCGCGGGAAGTCTAAGGTCAAAACACGTGGCCGCAACCCACGGCTTTCGCTGGTCAAGCGTGCCTGGATGTCAAACCGGCTGGAAGAAGGTGATCAGGTTGCCTTCGTGGTCCAGGACGGCAAATTCCAATGCCCCGTAGTCGGCACGTTTCAATGGCCCGTTGGGATGAACGATATCGTGCTCCCGGCAGGCGGCGTGGAGCGTTTCGATCTCCGTCACTTCGATACGGCAGCTTGCGGTGCCGGCGAGAAAGGACTCCGCACCGGAGATGATCGGATCGATGTTCGTGCGTTCCTTCCAGCGCCGGTCATCGGCCAGCCAGAGTTGCAGCAAGACGCTGTTGCGGGACAGCAGCGCAAAGCCCGGGCCCTTTGCCACCGGCGCAAAGCCGAGCTTTTTCTCATAGAAGGACACGGCTCGGTCGATGTCCTGAACCGGGAACGCAGGGGTTGCCGACACGAACTCGGACATACCCGAACCCCGCCGCCCCGCTGCCTCAGGCCGCCGATTTGCGCCTGCGCGTCGTCGATCCCTTGGCTTTCGGCTTCGCGGGTTTCTTCGGCGTACCCGACTTCGACCCGCGCCGGGCCAGTATGTCGGCCAGGTAGCGCCCGGTGTAGCTCTCCTTGACGGTTGCCACTTCCTCCGGCGTGCCGACACCGACGACATAGCCGCCGCCGTCACCGCCTTCGGGGCCGATGTCAACGACCCAGTCGGCGGTCTTGATGACCTCCAGATTATGCTCGATCACGATCACCGAATTACCGGAATCGACCAGGGCGTGCAGCACTTCCAGCAGCTTGCGCACATCCTCGAAATGCAGGCCAGTGGTCGGCTCGTCGAGGATGTAGAGCGTGCGGCCGGTGGCGCGCTTGGCCAGTTCCTTGGCCAGCTTCACCCGCTGTGCCTCGCCGCCCGACAGGGTGGTCGCAGGCTGCCCGACCTTGATGTAGCCGAGGCCGACCTGCATCAGGGTGTCCATCTTTTCCCGCACGGACGGCACGGCGGTGAAGAATTCCTGTGCTTCCTCCACCGTCATGTCGAGCACGTCGGAGATCGACTTGTTCTTGAACTTGATCTCCAGCGTTTCACGGTTGTAGCGCTTGCCCTTGCAGACGTCGCACTGGACGTAGACGTCCGGCAGGAAATGCATCTCGATCTTGATCAGGCCGTCGCCCTGGCAGGCCTCGCAGCGCCCGCCCTTGACGTTGAAGGAGAAACGGCCGGCCTTGTAGCCGCGCGCCTTGGCCTCCGGCAGGCCGGTGTACCAGTCCCGGATTGGTCCGAAGGCCCCGGTGTACGTCGCCGGGTTGGACCGTGGCGTGCGCCCGATGGGGGACTGGTCGATGTCGATGATCTTGTCCAGCCACTCCAGCCCGTCGATCCGCTCATGCGGGGCAGGGCCGGCCTTGGCATTGTGCAGCCGCCGCGCCACGGCCTTGTAGAGTGTCTCGATGGTCAGCGTCGACTTGCCCGATCCGGAAACTCCGGTGATGCAGGTGAAGGTGCCGAGCGGCAGGGTCACATTGACGTTGCGCAGGTTGTTGCCGCTGGCGCCGACGATGCGGATGAACCGGTCGCGATAGCCCTCCCGCCGTTTCGCCGGGACCGGCACCTGCTTCATGCCGGAGAGATACTGGCCGGTGATGCTCTTCGGGGCCTGCATCACCTTCTCCGGCGTGCCTTCCGCGATCAGTTCCCCGCCATGCATGCCTGCCAGCGGGCCGATGTCGATGACATGGTCGGCGGCCATGATGGCCTCCTCGTCATGCTCCACCACGATCACGGTATTGCCCAGGTCGCGCAGGTTCTTCAGCGTTTCCAGCAGGCGCGCGTTGTCGCGCTGGTGCAGCCCGATCGACGGTTCGTCGAGCACATAGAGCACGCCGGTCAGGCCCGACCCGATCTGGGAGGCGAGGCGGATGCGCTGGCTCTCGCCGCCCGACAGGGTGCCGGAGTTGCGCGAGAGGGTCAGATACTCCAGCCCGACATTGACCAGAAAGCCCAGACGCTCGTTGATTTCCTTCAGGATGCGACCGGCGATTTCCTGCTGCTTCGGCGTCAGCTTGCTGTTCAGGGCGTTGAACCAGTTGGCGGCTTCCAGGATGGAGAACCTGGCCGCGTGGCCGGCGTGAATGCCGTCGATCTTCACCGCCAGAGCTTCCGGTTTCAGGCGATGCCCCTCGCAGACCGAACAATGGGTAACCGCCTGGAAATGCTCGATCTCCTCCCGCATCCGCGCGGAATCGGTTTCCTTCCAGCGCCGTTCCAGGTTCCGCACCACACCTTCGAAGCTCTTGTTGGTGCTGTAGCTCCGCATGCCGTCGTCGTAGGTGAATTCGATGGTTTCATCGCCGGAACCGAACAGCAGCACGTCCTGCACGTTCTTCGGCAGTTCCTCCCAGGGCGTGCTCGACGACTGGCGGTAGTGGCGCAGGATGCTGTCCAGGGTCTGCAGGTAATAGGGACTGGTTGTCCTGGACCAGGGGGCAATCGCGCCGCCACGCACCGTCAGGGTCGTGTCGGGCACCACCAGGTCGGGATCGACATACATCTCCGTCCCCAGCCCGTCACAGGCCGGGCAGGCTCCGAAGGGATTGTTGAAGGAGAACAGGCGCGGTTCGATCTCGTCGATGGTGAAACCGGAAACCGGGCAGGCGAACTTGGCGGAGAAGATCGTCCGCTCGCCATCATCCGCATTTTCCGTCACCGCGATGCCGTCGGTCAGCGCCAGCGCCGTCTCCAGCGAATCGGCCAGGCGGGTGGCGATGTCGTCGCGCACCACGACGCGGTCCACCACCACGTCGATGTCATGTTTCAGCTTCTTGTCCAGCGTCGGCATGTCGTCGAGTTCGTACAGCTCGCCGTCCACCTTCACGCGCTGGAAGCCCTGTTTGCGCAGGTCACGGAACTCCTTGCGGTACTCGCCCTTGCGCCCGCGCACGATGGGGGCCAGCAGGTACAGCCGCGTCCCCTCCGGCATCGCCATGATGCGGTCAACCATCTGGCTGATGGTCTGGCTCTCGATGGGCAGGCCGGTGGCGGGGGAGTAGGGGATGCCGACCCGCGCCCACAGCAGGCGCATGTAGTCGTAGATCTCCGTCACCGTGCCGACGGTCGAGCGGGGGTTCTTCGACGTGGTCTTCTGCTCGATGGAGATCGCGGGGCTCAACCCCTCGATGCTGTCCATGTCGGGCTTCTGCATCAGTTCCAGGAACTGCCGCGCATAGGCGGACAGGCTCTCGACATAGCGCCGCTGCCCCTCCGCATAGATCGTGTCGAACGCCAGTGACGACTTGCCGGACCCGGACAGGCCGGTGATCACGACCAGCTGGTCGCGGGGGATATCGACGTCGATACCCTTCAGATTATGTTCCCGCGCCCCACGGACGCTGATCATCTTCTGCATCTACAAACCACCATTCCGGGGGAAGCGCCTGGCAGGGGCTGGGTCGCCCGTGCATTTCCTGAAACAGGAACATAGGGTGCACGCACCCCCAAGGCGAGTCCCCTGACGTCGCAGCCAGACTCTTCTGGCGACTCCCGAACCGCAGCGGCTATAAGGGCATGAATGGTTCGTGGCCTGTTCCATCCCTCTCCCCCTCCCGGCCACCCACGCAAGTATCCTGAAATGGGTGGGCGGGAGGGGGAGAGGGATGGAACAGGCAGACACAATATTTCGACGGAGCGGGGACATGGCAGGCAGCGTCAACAAGGTCATTCTGGTCGGCAATCTGGGGGCGGACCCGGAGGTGCGGCGGATGCCGGACGGCAATCCGGTGGTGAACCTGCGCATCGCGACCTCGGAGACCTGGCGCGACCGCAACAGCGGCGAACGCCGGGAGCGTACCGAGTGGCACCGCGTCGTGATCTTCAACGAGAACCTGGCCAAGGTCGCCGAGCAGTACCTGCGCAAGGGTGCCAAGGTGTTCATCGAAGGCCAGATCCAGACCCGCAAGTGGACCGACCAGCAGGGCCAGGACAAGTACAGCACCGAGATCGTGCTCAACCGCTTCCGCGGCGACCTGCAGATGCTCGACAGCCGCGGTGAAGGTGGCGGCGGTGGCGGCAGCTATGGCGGCGGTTCCGGTGGGGGCGGCGGCTACGGTGGTGGTTCCGGCGGCGGCGGCTCACGCGGCGGCAATGACCGTGGCGGCGACGATTTCGGTGGCGGCGGCAGCGACCTGGACGACGAGATCCCGTTCTGATCAGGCGGTCCGGGTGGCCATTGCGCCTCCCCGATTGACGACATTCGCAGTTGGGCATAGGGATAGCGCCCGGTCGGGCGGGTGATCCCGGCCAGGGGTCGTGCGCGCTGACGCGCGGCCCGTGCTGGGTGGAGGAGATTTGACGTGAGCCAGGCAAAGACGCTGTTCGACAAGATCTGGGATGCGCATGTCGTGGAGACGCGCGATGACGGGTCGGCGATCCTGTATATCGACCGGCACCTGGTGCATGAGGTCACCAGCCCGCAGGCGTTCGAGGGGCTGCGCAACACCGGGCGCAAGGTACGTCGGCCGGATGCGACCCTGGCCGTGGCCGACCACAACGTGCCCACCACCGATCGCTCCGCCGGTATCGCCGACGAGGAAAGCCGCATCCAGGTCGAGACGCTGGAGAAGAACTGCGCCGAATTCGGCGTGCCCTACTTCGGCATGGACGACATCCGCCAGGGCATCGTCCACATCATCGGGCCGGAGCAGGGCTTCACCCTGCCGGGCATGACCATTGTCTGTGGTGACAGCCACACCGCGACCCATGGCGCCTTCGGTGCGCTGGCCTTCGGCATCGGCACGTCGGAAGTGGAGCATGTGCTTGCCACCCAGTGCCTGCTGCAGCAGAAGTCGAAGAACATGCTGGTGAAGATCGAGGGCGATCTGAACCCAGGCGTCACCGCCAAGGATCTGGTGCTGGCCGTGATCGGCGTCGTCGGCACGGCGGGCGGCACGGGCTATGTCATCGAATATGCCGGTTCGGCCATCCGCGACCTGTCGATGGAAGGCCGCATGACCGTCTGCAACATGTCGATCGAGGCAGGCGCGCGCGCCGGTCTGATCGCCGCCGACGAGAAGACGTTCGACTACGTGAAGGGCAGGGCCATGGCGCCGAAGGCCGGTGGTTTCGAGCAGGCGGTGGAATACTGGAAGACCATGGTCTCCGACGAGGGCGCGCACTACGACAAGGTCATCGAACTGACCGCCGCCGACATCACGCCGCATGTCACCTGGGGCACCAGCCCCCAGGACGTGGCCCCGATCACCGCGCGGGTTCCCGACCCGGCGGATATCGAGGATGAGATCAAGCGCGACTCGCTGGTCCGGGCGCTGGCCTACATGGGCCTGCAGCCGGGTGTTAAGCTGACCGATGTGACCATCGACAAGGTCTTCATCGGATCCTGCACCAATGGCCGGATCGAGGATCTGCGCGCCGCCGCCGCCGTGGCGAAGGGGCGCAAGGTTGCCGCCAACGTGCATGCCATGATCGTTCCCGGCTCCGGCCTGGTGAAGGAGCAGGCGGAGCAGGAAGGGCTGGACAAGATCTTTGTCGAGGCCGGCTTCGACTGGCGGGAGCCGGGCTGCTCCATGTGCCTGGCGATGAACGCCGACCGGCTGGAACCGGGCGAGCGCTGCGCCTCCACCTCCAACCGCAACTTCGAGGGCCGTCAGGGGCGTGGCGGGCGCACCCATCTGGTCAGCCCCGGCATGGCAGCCGCAGCCGCGATCGCCGGCAAGCTGGCGGATGTGCGCGACCTCTGAGACTGTTTCATTCCTCGCCGATGACCTGGCAGGTTTGCCTGCGGGGGGCAGAACTGTGCAGGGCTGCCCCGACTGTCTGCTGTCCGACGTCTGTCACAATCCGCCCCTAGGTTCGGCCCTCGCCAGGATGCGGTATTGGCCGCATTGGTGAATTTCACATCTTCCAGGGGGATGAATCCATGAGACGTTTCGTGCTGGCGACAATGCTCGCCGTCGGACTGGGTGCAGGTGTGGCGGAGGCCGCTTCCGGCAAGCTGGTTGTCTATACATCGCAGCCCAACAAGGATGCCCAGCAGACCATGGACGTGTTCATGGCCGCCAACCCGGGCGTGGAAGTCGAGTGGGTCCGTGACGGCACCACCAAGATGATGGCGAAGCTGCGCGCGGAGTTCGCCGCCGGTGCGCCGCAGCCCGACATCCTGCTGATTGCCGACATGGTGACCATGGAAGGGCTGAAGCGGGAAGGCCGCCTGATGGCCCATTCCGGCGCGGATGTGGCCGCCTATGATCCGGCGCTGATGGACAAGGATCGTTTCTACTTCTCCACCAAGCTGATCACGACCGGCATCATGTACAACACCAGTGCACCGATGGTGCCTGAGTCGTACAAGGATCTGCTGAAACCGGAAGCGAAGGACCGCATTGCCATGCCGTCGCCGCTGACCTCCGGTGCTGCGACGATCCACATGGCCGCGCTGACCGCCAATCCCGACCTGGGCTGGGGCTATTACCAGGGACTGGCTGACCAGGGCGCCAACCCGAAGGGCGGCAACGGCGGCACATACAAGGCCATCGCCGGTGGCGAGAAGCTGTATGGTTTCGTCGTGGACTTCCTGCCGATCCGCAACAGGCTGCAGGGTGCGCCGGTCGCGTTCGTCTTCCCTAAGGAAGGTGTCTCTGCGGTGACCGAGCCGGTCGCGATCCTGTCCACGGCGAAGAATCCCGAAGCAGCAAAGGCCTTCGTCGATTTCCTGCTTTCACCGGCAGGCCAGCAGATGGCCGCGGACCAGGGCTACCTGGCGGCCCATCCCGCGATTGCACCGCCCGAGGGCTTCCCGGCCCGTGACCAGATCAGGCTGATGGACTTCGATCCTTCCGACGCGCTTGAGAATGCTGATCGCTATCGCCTGAAGTTCGAGGATATCTTCGGCGGGTGAGCCTTGACCTGAGACCGAGAGTTCCCGGCGTGTCACGTCCGGGCCAACAGAACCGGAGCGGCGAGGGGATGACCCTCGCCGCTCTTCTGCTGTTGGGGGGGCTGATCTGCGGCACACCACTGTTGATGATCCTGCTGGAAGGGGTGGCTCCGACAGGCAGGCTCTCACTGGTGCCGCTGCTGGAAACGCTGCAAGGGCGGTCGGTGCAGCGGGCACTTTGGCATTCGTTCGAAACGAGCTTGCTGTCCGCCCTTCTCGCCCTTGTCTACGGGACCGTCCTGGCCTGCCTGGTGGGCCTGACCGATGCGCGGGCTCGGGGCTTCTTCATCTTCCTGGTCCTCTTGCCGATGATGATACCGCCCCATGTTACCGCCATCGCCTGGATCCAGGCACTTGGCCCCGGCAGTGCATTGCTGCTCTGGCTCGGCATCGCCCCCGAGATCGGAACGACGCACCCCCTGTATTCCCGTGAGGGTATCGTGGCCCTGCTGGCAATACAGCACGGGCCACTCGTGCTTCTTGTCATGCTTGCCGCCCTGCGCAGCTTGCCGGGTGAACTGTCGGATGCATCTCGGGTCTTTGGTGCCAACGTCTGGCTGATGCTGCGTCGTATCGTGCTGCCGCTGCTGCTGCCGAACATGATTGCGGCCTTCGCGCTGGCCTTCGTCTCCGCGCTGGGAAACTTCGGCATCCAGGCGCTGCTGGGCATTCCTGCCCGATACACCACGCTGCCAGTGCTGATCTGGCGGCGAATGTCGAGTTTCGGTCCCGAGATGCTGACCAATGTTTCGATGATTTCCATGATTGTCGGTCTGATGGCGATCACGGCAGTCGGGTTGCAGGCGCATCTGCAGCGGCGCGGCCATGCCCAGCTTATCGGCCTGCCGCAGAGAAGCCTCGGTTTCAGGCTGGGGCGCTGGCGGTTGCTGGTCGAACTTGTCCTGCTGGTGCTGGTCTGCGGCGTCCTGGTGCTGCCCATGCTGTCGTTGCTGGCAACGGCATTGACACCGACCTATGGCGTCCGGCTCACGCTGTCGACCCTGACCGGTGCCAACTTCGAAGAGATATTGCTCACCCAGTCCGTCACCCTGCGCGCCTTCATGAATTCGACCCTGATCGCAGGACTGGCGGCCGTGATGCTGGCGGCCTACTCAGTCGGAATCGGGTTTTTCCTGATCCGAAGACGCGGGGTGGCGCGGCGCGCGGCAACGTCCATTAGCGGTCTGGCCGATGTCAGCTACGCCCTGCCGGGCCTGGTGATCTCGATTGCCTGCATCCTGGCCTTCATCCGTCCCCTGCCGCTGATCGAGATGTCGATCTACAACACCCTGCTGATCATCCTGGTGGCCTATCTTGCCGCCTTCCTCTCGGTCGCGCTGAAACCGGTCGCCGCCGCCTACCTGCAGATCGACCCGAGCCTGGATGATGCGGCCCGGGTGGCCGGTGCCAGGTTCGGACGGCGGCTGTTCCGCATTTTCCTGCCGCTGGTGGCTCCGGCGGCAGCTTCAGGTGCGATCCTGGTCTTCCTCACGGCCTACAACGAGGTCACGGTGTCTGCCCTGCTCTGGTCGACGGGCAACGAAACGATCGGCACGACGATCTTCAACTACGAGGACGGCGGCTACACCACGCTGGCAGCAGCCATGTCGGTTGTCACGGTTCTTGCCACGATCATGCTGATGCTGGTGCTGGATATCGCAGGCCGACGTGCGCCGCCGGGCGTCGTGCCCTGGCGCGACTGACACGGATGGCGAAACGGCAAATGCTAGGCCTGCTCAGGAAGGACCCAGGCTTTTCGAATGCTGACCGGCAGGGTATCGCCCAGCCGGGCGGGACTGTCGAGGTTCAGGACCAGTGAATGTGAGGTGCCTGAAACGACAGCCTGACATTCCCAGTGACCACCCCGGTAGGTCACGCTCTCGACCCGGACCGGGCTTCCGGCCTCACCATCAATGCTCAGCCACTCGGGCCGCAGCAGGACCTGTTCGGCGGTAGTGCTGCTTTCTGCTCCCTTGCCGGTGACGGGCAGGGACCAGGGACCGAACCGGAGATCGTCGTCACTGCTCCGGATTGCTGCGACGATGGCCCCGGTCCCGACGAATCCTGCAACGAAGGCGTTGCGGGGCCGGGCATAGAGTTCGTCCGGGGTTGCCACCTGTTCGAACCGGCCCCTGTTCATCACCGCGATCCGATCAGCCAGCGCCATGGCTTCCCGCTGGTCGTGGGTGATGTAGAGCGTGGTGGCCCCTGTCGTCCGATGAAAGTCCCGCAGTTCATGCTCCATGGTGCCGCGCAGATGCGGGTCCAGGTTGGCCAGGGGCTCGTCCATCAGGACGACCCCGGCCTGGCTGGCGAGGCAGCGCGCCAGGGCAACCCGCTGGCGCTGCCCACCCGACAGATCGGCAGGGAGACGCTCGGCGAAGGGAACCAGCGCCACGGTCTCCAGGTGGGTTCGGGCCTGCCGTTCGGCGTCGGCTCGCCGCGCCCCCCTGGCTTCGAGTGGAAAGGCAACGTTGCGGAGTACGTCCATGTGCGGCCAGAGCGCATAGGACTGGAATACGACGCCGACGCCCCGTGCTTCCGGTGCCAGATGCAGATCCGGTCCTGCGACCTGCTTTCCCGACAGGCCCACTGTCCCGGAATCAAGCTCTTCCAGCCCGGCGATGAGACGAAGGAGCGTGGACTTTCCGCAGCCCGACGGGCCAAGCACGACAAAGAACTCCCCTTCCGCGACACCGGCGGAAAGGTGATCGACGGCGGCCTCGGTACCGAACCGCTTCGTCACATCCATCAGCTCTATCGACACGTGTCAGTTTCTCCGGGTCCAGGGTCCGCGGAGGCTGCGAACGTCAACAGGAATCAACCATTGAATGTGCACGACTTCGATTGCATGCGCATGACGTATTGCGGGCCGGCGGCTAGCACATTTCCGGGCTCAGCAACCCCTCCTCGCAGGCCTTGATCTGCAGGGCGAGATAGCGTGAGAAGATGCGGCACTGGGCCAGGCTGCCGGCGGTGAACCAGAGGCCGGGCTGAGGCGTGCGGCACCACATGTTGCGCAACTCGCCCCCGTCGTTGAAACCCCAGACCGGGCCGATGCGATCCGCGATTCGGTCGTTCAGCCAGGTGCGCACGGTCTCCTGCTGGTTCAGGTAACCGGTGGCGAGCACGATCAGGTCGGCGGCGTGTGTCGTGCCGTCGTCCAGCACTGCGCCGGCCTCATTGAAACACTCGATGTTCTCGTCATGCAGCAGGCCGATATCGCCGCTGACGATCAGGTCCGAACAGCCGACATTGAAGTAATAGCCGCCGCCGCGCTGCATGTACTTCATCTGGAACCCGGTCTCGCCCTCCCCGAAGTCCAGCTTGAAGCCACGCGCCTCCAGCCCTGCCAGAAGCTCGGCATCGACCCGTTTCATCTCGGCGGTGGAGAGCTGGTACGACCGGCGCAGCACGGGGAAGGGGAAGGATGCCGCGAGCAGGTCACAGTCGTCCAGCGGCGGTCCCTCGTCATACAGCGCATAGACCTTCTGCGCCTCCGCCAGGCTGACGATGTAGCTCGGGTTGCGCTGGACCATGGTCACGTCCGCGCCGCTGGCCTGCAGGTCCTGGGCGACGTCATGGGCGCTGTTGCCGGTGCCGATGACCAGCGCCCGCTTGCCCTTCCAGCCCTTGCCATCGGTATAGCTGCCGGAATGCATGACCGTGCCCTGGAAGCTGTCCAGTCCGGGCAGGTCGGGGATGACGGGGATGGCGCTGACACCGGTGGCGAAGATGACGTGACGCGGGCGCACCACGCGCTTCGTCCCGTCCCCGCTCTCCAGGTTCAGGGTCCAGGTGCCGGTTGCCGCATCATGGTCGCCACCGACAAGGGCCGTATCCGTCCAGCAATTGAGCTCCATCGCCTCGACATAGAACTCGAACCAGTTCGCCAGCATGTCCTTCGGGATATAGACCGGCCAGGTTGGCGGAAACGGCATGTAGGGCAGATGGTTGACGTAGACTTCGTTGTGCAGGGTCAGGGAATGGTAACGGCTGCGCCAGTTGTCACCGACCCGCTGGTTCTTCTCGACCAGCAGGGTATCGACGCCCAGGGCGTTCAGCCTTGCGGCAATGGCCAGTCCGGCCTGTCCGGCCCCGACCACGACAACAGCGGGTTCGCGGTCCGCATAGGCGCGGGCACGGTCGCGATGATCCTGCCAGTTGGCACCACCGAACTCCCGCGCAAAGGCATCGCCACCCGCCCGTGCCGCACTGAGCCGTTCGGGATGTTCCTTCAGCCCGTGCAGGGCGGTCATCAGGGTCCAGGCGCGCAGGTCGCCGGAGCCATCAGGGTCAGGCACCAGCCGAACCACCCCCTGTCCCTGACCGACGGCGGTGCGGAAGTCGAAGAGCACCTCCAGCGATTCCTGACCGGCACGTTTCACCCTGCGGGGCGGTGTCCGGTCCTTCGCAAGGCTGAAATTCGACGGTCTCACCGCGTCTAGACGGCGTGCCAGCTCTTCGCGAATGGCCGCCGTGCCGCTGAACGTGCGGATGTGCCAGGTGAAGGCAAGGATGTCGCGCCAGTGCCCCTCTTCGAGAAACAGGCTTGCCGCCGCGCCCGCGTCCTGCCGCGACAGCGCGTCGCCAAAGGCTTCGAGCCAGGCAACGGCTGCCGCCGCGTCGGACTTGGCGGATGCGGCGGCAGCGCTGTCAGGCATTGACGTCGACAATGACGCGGCCACGTACCTGACCCGCCAGGATCTGCGGCGCAAGCTCCAGCACCTTCGCCAGCGGAACCTCTTCGGCCATGCTGTCCAGCTTGTCCTTCGGCAGGTCCGTGCCCATGCGGGTCCAGGCCTCCTGTCGCGCGGCCATCGGGGCGAAGACGCTGTCCACACCGGCAAGGGTCACACCGCGCAGGATGAAGGGCAGCACCGTGGTCGGCAGGTCCGGACCGCCAGCCAGGCCGCAGGCCGCGACGGCTCCGCCGTAGTTGGTCTGGGCCAGGGCATTGGCGAGGGTGGTGGACCCGACCGTGTCCACGACACCGGCCCAGCGCGGCTTCTGGAACGGCTTCCCGGCTTCGGACAGCGTGTTGCGGTCGATCATCTCCGACGCGCCCAGCCCCCGCAGGTAGTCATGTGTTTCCGCACGACCGGTGGAGGCAACAACCGTGTAGCCGAGCTTGGCCAGGATCGCGACGGCGACAGACCCGACACCACCGGCGGCACCGGTCACCAGGATCGCGCCGTCCTTCGGCGTGACGTCGTTCTTCTCCAGCGCCAGCACGCAGAGCATGGCGGTATAGCCCGCGGTGCCGATGGCCATTGCCTGCTTCATGTCGATGCCATCCGGCAGCTTCACCAGCATGTCGGCGCGCACCCGGGCCTTCTGCGCATAGCCACCGGAATGCGACTGGGACAGGCCATAGCCATTCAGGACGACCTTGTCGCCGGGCTTGAAGTCAGCGCTCTCGGACGAGGCGACGGTACCCGCGAAGTCGATGCCGCAGACCATGGGAAAGCTCTCGCAGACCTTGCCCTTGCCGGTGACCGCCAGCCCGTCCTTGTAGTTCAGCGTCGAGTAGGCAACATCGACGACGACGTCACCGGCCGAAAGGTCGTCCAGCGTGATGTCGCGGATTTCGCTGCTGTACCCTGCGTCCGTCTTGTTGGCGACCAGCGCCTTGAACGTACCGCTCATGATTGTTTCCCCCGGCAATTGCGTTGCATGAATCCAGATGCGCCAGTCGTAACAGAAGCGACAGGCTCAGGTCAGGGGCTTTTTTCAGGGGGCGGGGCTGCTCACAAGCTGGGCCAGCGCGGCGTGATAGGTCTCGATAACCCTGGCACGCCGTTCGGCGCCGGAGCGGGCGAAGTGCTCCAGCATCACCCCCGCATTGACCTCCATGACCCTGTGCTGATTGTCCGCCGTGCGGGCCACATCGACACTGCCGAAGCGCAGGTTGAGAGCTGCTGCTGCGGCAAGGGCGACACCGTGACCGTCGGCGTCCGTGGACAATTCGGTAATGCCGCCACCCTGTCCGAGGTTGTGCCGCCACCCCACAGGCAGGCGCTCGCCGGCCTGCGGCACCCGGTCGAGTTCTTCGGTCTCCAGGTCTTCCAGCCAGGCGCCGAGGGACGGTCCCATTTCCGGCGTCATGGCCTGTGCGACCAGGGCCCGGACGGATGAAACACCATCACCGGCGAGGGTCGGGACCGTCTTGGCGTAGGCCAGTCGCACGGTTCCATCCAGCACCACGAAGCGGGATTCCCGTGTGATCTCCGTCCAGGGGCTGAGGGCGATGGAGCGTTCGGTCCGGAAAAGGTCGTGCGCCACCCGCTCCAGCTCCAGCGGGGTGCGCACCCGATGCACGCCCTTGCCGCTGGTGCCTTCGTTGCCCTTCAGCACCACATCCGCACCGGCAGCAGCGAAGGCCTTACGCAGGCTGTCCCAGTTGCCGGAACCACGCGTGAAGACATGCAGGTCCGGGTTCAGGAACAGCCGGTGCGGGATGTGGTCGATGTTCTCTGCCGCCAGCATGTCGGCGGTCGCGGCCTTGTCGTTGGCGATGCGCAGGGTGGTGGCGCTGTTCAGGCCGATGTCATAGCCCAGCAGGGGAAAGCGGCGGCCATCGCCGGTCTTCAGGATCAACAGCCAATCGTGGGACAGTGCCTGCACCGACATGCCCTGCGCGGTCGCGAAGTCACGGACCGCCGCAACGAAGACCCGGTCGTCGTTGCGGATGGCCATGTCGATCAGAATCCCGGGATCAGTCGGAGTTGAGCAGAACCTGTCGCAGGGTCTTCATTTCCTCCAGCGCGCGGCCCGTGCCCATGGCAACGCAGGACAGTGGCTCATCGGCGATGGAGACCGGCAGGCCGGTCGCATGGCGCAGCACATAGTCCAGATTGCCCAGCAGTGCCCCGCCGCCGGTCAGCACGATACCCTTGTCGACGATGTCGGCGGCCAGTTCCGGCGCAGTGTGCTCCAGCGCGACCTTGCAGGCCTCGATGATCGCACCCACCGGCTCGGCCAGGCTCTCGGCGATCTGGCGCTGGGAAATGATCAGCTCCTTCGGCACGCCGTTCATCAGGTCGCGGCCCTTGATCTCCATGGTGGAGCCATCGCCCTCATCCGGCGGGCAGGCGGACCCGATTTCCTTCTTGATCCGCTCCGCCGAGCTTTCGCCGACCAGCAGGTTATGGTTGCGGCGAATGTAGGCGATGATCGCCTCGTCCATCTTGTCGCCACCAACGCGGACGGAGCGCGAATAGACGATGCCGCGCAGCGACAGCACCGCGACCTCCGTCGTGCCGCCGCCGATGTCGACGACCATGGAACCTGTCGGTTCGGTCACCGGCAGATTGGCACCGATCGCGGCGGCCATCGGCTCCTCGATCAGGAACACCTGACGTGCCCCGGCGGATTCGGCCGATTCCATGATCGCGCGCCGCTCGACCTCCGTGGAGCCGGAGGGAACGCAGATGATCACGCGCGGGCTGGCGAAGCTGCGGCGGTTATGCACCTTGCGGATGAAGTGCTTGATCATGTCCTCGGCGACGTCGAAATCGGCGATGACACCGTCGCGCAGCGGGCGAATGGCCTCGATGTTGCCAGGTGTGCGGCCCAGCATCAGCTTGGCCTCGTCCCCGACCGCAAGCACGTGCCGCTTGCCCTTGATGGTGGTGATCGCGACCACCGATGGTTCGTTCAGGACGATGCCCCGACCCTTGACGTAAACCAGCGTGTTCGCTGTACCAAGGTCGATCGCCATGTCGGCGGAGAGCCAGCCAAAGAGATTAGCGAACATGTTGTATGAACCGGTCCTGAATGTATCTGTTGTCGGGCTGTCCGCCTGACGGGATATTGCGTGGCCCTTTTGTTGCGCAAGCCGCATGATCGCGCAACCGGTTTCCGGGGCTGATGCCCTGTCGACCGCAGAATCACCGCGTGGGTTGTGCTGGTAGGCCCTGATTGTGGCAGGAAACAGGCACGTGCCCGTTCAGCAGGTCGGAACCTCGACGTAGGAACTGGAAACGGTGCCGCTTTCCTTGCGCAGGTTCCTGAACAGGGCATCCAGCATCGGCCCGATCAGCGCCGCCATCTGGCCGCAGGATCCCTGCGTCGATACTTCACCCTCGAATGCAGGTTTGCCCGTCTCCCGCTCCGTGAGCGTCAGGCTGACGATGGCGGGCCAGAGCGTATAGGGAAAGCGATCGACACGGTCGCCGCGATAGATGCGTTCTGTCTCCACCACCTGGTCGCCGTTCTGCAGCGTCACCAGTCGGCGGCGGACGAGGTATTCCGGCGTCCGCACGACATGCTCGCGTTCGATGCCTTCCTGAACCTCCGCCGTCATGCTGGCAACGAAACGCGCCGTCGCGGCGTCATCGACGATGCTGAAACCTGCGGATCTGAGGCGCTGGGCCAGGGCTTTTTCGAAGTCCGCAGTGCGCAGGCTTTCGTCACTGCTCGCGATAGCGACCGTACTGCCCGCCACCGCAAGGCTGTTAATGCGATTGTGCTGGGTGACGGAAACGGGTTGGGTCGGCGTGCAGGCCACCGTGAGAATGGCCAGCAGAACCAGCAGCGTCAGGGCGTGAATGGGGCCGTGTGTCTTCATGCCGTCAAGCATGCCCCCGCTTCCGGTGTCAGGCCATAGCCCGGGCGATCACAATGCGGCCCTGAACAGGAAAAGTGATCGCGGCAGCGCATGCCCGGGCCGGTTCGCGGGCAATCTATGTCAGACGCCGGCGCCGGGTGCGGGCCAGACGTATTCCGTCGCGCATGTTGAGTGCCAGCAGGGTGATGTTCGTGCAGCCACCAACCAGTTCGACGGCCTGCACCAGATAGAACAGGGTATCGAGTTCATGCCTCTGCGCCTTGCATGACAGGAACAGCGCCGACGGGATCAGGATCAGGACGCCATTGGCGGCGATGAAGGGCATCCGTTTCCGTTTGCGGATCGCCAGCGGTCCCCGGTGCTGCATCGAGAGCCGGAAGCCCGACAGGGAGGCCGCCGCCAGCGCCGGAACAAGGATCAGAAAGCCCCACGGAATCAGGGTCTTGACCGTGATCACCGTCGCCGGTGAGCCAAGAAGCTCCGACCAGACCGTAGCCAGCCAGAAGGTCACGATTGTTGCCAGGGCGGTCGTGCCCGCGATCGGATGGATGATCTTGTACATCTGTTGTCTCCCATGATGAATAGCAGGCTATATATTATTGCATAGCGGGCTATTCAAATGTCATCCTGCACCATGGATTTCGCGAAGGACCAATCGGCCGGCTATCTGGTCAACCATGTGGCGCGCCTCTTCGAGCAGGGTCTCAAGAGACGGATCAGGCCGTTGGGGCTCAGTCCCGGCACCTTTCCCGCGCTGCTGGAACTCTGGGAACATGACGGGCTGACGCAGAAGGAGCTGGTGATCCGGCTCGACATCGAACAGCCGACAATGGCCAACACGCTTGCGCGGATGGAGCGCGACGGCCTGGTGATCCGCAAGAAGGACGACTCAGACGGACGGGTTCAGCGGATCTGGTTGACGGATCGGGCGCGGGAGCTGCAGCGCCCGGCTGTCGCGGCGGCGATGGCGGAGAACGCCGATGCCATGGCAAGTCTTGCCGACCACGAACGCGAGCTGTTCGTGGCTCTGATGCGCAAGATCATCAAGGCCCGGTCAGGATCAGGTTCCCGGCGATGAACCTGCAGGCGACCATCGACAACCGCTGTTGATTCAGATCAGCCCTGCGAGCGGGCTGGACGGATCGGCATACTTCTTCCGCGGCATCCGGCCTGCCAGATAGGCCAGTCGTCCGGCCTGCACCGCATGCTTCATGGCCCGGGCCATCATGATCGGGTCCTTGGCCTCCGCGATTGCGGTGTTCATCAGGACGCCGTCACAGCCCAGTTCCATTGCGATGGCTGCGTCCGACGCGGTGCCCACCCCCGCATCCACCAGCACCGGCACCTTTGCCTCCTCCACGATCAGGCGGATGTTGACCGGATTCTGGATGCCGAGACCGGACCCGATAGGGGCACCGAGCGGCATGATCGCGCAGCAGCCCATTTCCTCCAGCCGCTTGGCCTGGATCGGATCGTCGGAGCAATAGACCATGACCTCGAAACCCTCCGCCAGCAGCTTCTCTGCGGCGCGAATGGTCTCCGGCATGTTGGGGTAGAGCGTCTTCTGGTCGCCCAGAACCTCCAGCTTCACCAGATCCCAGCCGCCGGCCTCGCGCGCCAGCCGCAGCGTGCGCACGGCATCCTCTGCCGTGAAGCAACCCGCCGTGTTGGGCAGATAGGTCAACTTCGTCGGATCGATGAAATCCACCAGCATCGGCTGGTCGGGATCGGTGACGTTGACCCGCCGGACAGCGACCGTGACGATCTCCGCCCCCGCAGCCTCCACCGCGCGGGCATTCTGTTCATAGTCCTTGTACTTGCCGGTGCCGACCAGCAGACGCGACCGGAATGTCCGGCCGGCGACGACGAAGGTGTCTTCGGATGTATCCACACCGCCGGGTGCCGCATCATCCCCACCGCCGATGAAGTGGACGATTTCAACTTCATCCTCTTCCTCCAGCTGGGTCCGGTCGTAGGCGGACTTGGCCACGATCTCCAGGTTCACCTCGACCGCGACCTTGCGCGAATCGACCCGCATCCGGTTCAGAAGCTCCCGCACCGTGGTGCCTTCCTCAACGATCTGCTGCTTGCCATTGACGGAGATACGCATGTGGCCGGGTCCTCTCGGGATGGGTGACTTTCGCCATGCCCTAGCGTGCGCGTGTGGCATCGGGCATGTCGGCAGTGGTTTCGCGCTACCGGGAAACGAACTATAACCACGGCAGATATATGGCAACAGGGGCTTGCACCAACACCATGCGTGAATCACTTCTTATCCTCAACGGGCCGAACCTCAACCTGCTCGGTACCCGTCAGCCTGAGGTTTACGGGCGAGAGACGCTTGGTGATATCGAGGCCCATTGCACCCAGGTGGGGCAGGGATTCGGGATCGGGATCGACTTCCGGCAATCGAATCACGAGGGCGAGATCGTCGACTGGATTCACGAGGCGCGGACGAAGCATGCGGGCATCATCATCAATCCCGGTGCCTATTCGCATACCTCCGTGGCGATTCTCGATGCCCTGCTGTCGGTAGACCTGCCAACGGTGGAGGTTCACCTGTCGAACATTCACCAGCGGGAGGATTTCCGGCATCATTCATATGTCAGTCGCGCCGCGAAAGGCGTGATCTGCGGGTTCGGGTCGCTGGGATATATCCTTGCACTTCAGGCACTCGCAGCCGAGATAAAGTCCAGGAACCAACAGGCAATGGCGTAAGCATGACCAAACTCAAGGTGGACGTGGACACGGTACGGGAACTGGCGAACTTGCTCGTCGATACCGGCCTGACCGAAATCGAGATCGAACAGGACGACATCAAGCTGCGTCTGGAACGCAAGGTACAGCAGACCGTCGTGGCCTCTGTACCTGCACCGGCCCCGGCTGCGCAGGCCGCGCCCGCTGCCGCGCCCGGCACGCCTGCCGCCGCCCCTTCGGCGGCGGATGCCCATCCGGGTTCGACGGAAGTGCTCTCGCCCATGGTCGGCACGGCCTATGTCGCGCCGGAACCGGGGGCGCCCAACTTCGTCAAGGTCGGCGACACGGTGACCCAGGGCCAGACCCTGCTGATCATCGAGGCGATGAAGACCATGAACCCCGTACCGGCACCGAAGGCCGGCAAGGTGGTGGCCGTGCTGATCGAGAACGAACAGCCGGTCGAGTACGAACAGCCCCTGTTCCTGATACAGTGACGGGACGGTAGCAGGCGCATGTTCGAGAAGGTCCTGATTGCCAACCGCGGCGAGATCGCGCTTCGCATCCATCGTGCCTGTCATGAGATGGGCATCCGCACCGTTGCGGTGCATTCAACAGCGGACGCGGAGGCGATGCATGTCCGGCTGGCGGACGAATCCGTCTGCATCGGACCGGCCAATCCACAGCTCAGCTATCTGAACATCCCGGCGCTGATCTCGGCCGCCGAGATCACCGGCGCGGATGCGGTGCATCCGGGTTACGGCTTCCTGTCGGAGAATGCCCGGTTTGCGGAGATCGTGGAGGCGCACGGTATCGCCTTCATCGGCCCGACGCCGGAACATATCCGCCTGATGGGTGACAAGATCGCGGCAAAGCAGACCATGATCCGTCTCGGCGTTCCCGTGGTGCCCGGCACGGAGGGTGCGCTGGAGGATATCGAATCCGCGAAGGCGTCGGCCCGGGAGATCGGGTACCCGGTGCTGTGCAAGGCCGCCGCCGGTGGCGGTGGTCGCGGCATGATCGTGGTGGAGCGGGAAGAGGATCTGGAAGCATCCCTGTCGCAGGCGCGCGGCGAGGCCAAGCACGCCTTCGGCGACGACACCATGTACATGGAGAAGTACCTGCCCTCCCCGCGCCATATCGAGGTGCAGGTCTTCGGCGACGGGCAGGGGCATGCGGTGCATCTGGGGGAGCGAGACTGTTCCATTCAACGTCGCCATCAAAAGGTGGTGGAGGAAGCGCCGTCGCCCGCCCTGAATGCCGATCAGCGCAAGCAGATCGGCAATGTGGTTGCCGACGCGATTTCGGAAATGAACTACCGGGGTGCGGGGACCATCGAGTTCCTGTACCAGGACGGTAGCTTCTATTTCATCGAGATGAACACGCGCCTGCAGGTGGAACATCCGGTGACCGAGGCGATCACCGGCATCGATCTGGTGCGCGAACAGATTCGGGTCGCGTCCGGCATCCCGCTCAGCATGAAGCAGTCGGATGTCGAGTTCACCGGCCATGCCATGGAATGCCGGATCAACGCGGAGAACCCGGCAACCTTCGCGCCCGCACCCGGCCTGCTGCAGGGCTATCACGCCCCTGGTGGCCTGGGCGTGCGGGTCGATTCCGCGCTTTACGACGGTTATCGGGTGCCTCCGAACTACGACAGCCTGATTTCCAAGCTGGTCGTCTATGGCCGGACGCGGAACGAGTGCCTGATGCGGCTGCGGCGCTGCCTGGACGAGTATGTCATTGGCGGCATCAAGACGACCATCCCGCTGCATCTCGCCCTGATCGACGATCCGACCTTCATCGACGGTGACTACGACATCCACTGGCTGGAAAAGAATCTGGACCGGCTGGTGGCGAAGTTCTGAACGGCCTCCTCCGGTGAGCGACCGGCTTTCGCCTGGTCTGCTGGTACAGGCCTATTCGCGCGGTCTGTTCCCCATGGCGGAAAGCCGTGACGACTCGCAGCTCTTCTGGGTCGACCCGGAGGAGCGCGGCGTGCTGCCGATCGAGGGGTTCCACGTGCCGAAGCGGCTGCGGCGCACCGTGCGGCAGGACCGGTTCCGCATCACCCACGACCTGGCGTTCGAACAGGTGATCACCGCCTGTTCCGAGCTGGATCACCGGCGCGGACGCTTTGACAGCTGGATCAATGTCGAGATCGTGCGCGCCTATGCCGAACTGTTCCGGCTTGGCCATGCCCATAGCATCGAGTGCTGGCAGGAAGGCAAGATCGTCGGCGGCCTGTATGGCGTGTCCATTGGCGCGGCGTTCTTTGGCGAGAGCATGTTCAGCGCAGCCACCGATGCCAGCAAGGTCGCGCTGGTGCATCTGGTGGCGCGGCTCCGGGCAGGGGGCTACATCCTGCTCGACAGCCAGTTCGTCAACGACCACCTGAAGCAGTTCCATATCGAGTCGGTGCCGAAGCCGGAGTACCTGAAGCGGTTGCAGGCGGCGCTGCCGCTGGTCGCGGACTTCGAGAAAGTACCCATGGGAACGGACGGCGCAACGATGCTGCGTCTGCTGACCGATCCGGCCTAGTACGGCTCACTGCTTGATTGCATCACCGGCCCACTCCAACACGTGACGGCTCGATCCGGGCGACTCAGTCGGACCTGGAGCCGTCGAGGAACATCTGGCGCAGGGCGTCCGCTGCGGCGCCAGGGGTGGTGGTGCCGTCCATCACCTGCCGCTCCCATTCCGGCAGGGCGCGGGCGACACCGGCGTCCGCCATCAGCGCCTGAACCAGGCTGTCGGTCAGTTCCTGCCACATCCATGACCGGGCCTGTTCCGCCCGAAGGGTCTCCAGCGCCCCGGCGGCGGTCATGTCATCGCGGAACTTCGTGATGTCGCGCCAGACCTCGGGAATGCCATTGCCCTCGACGGCGGAGGCCATGCGCACGCGCGGCGACCAGTGCGGCGTCTTCGGTCGCATCAGACCCAGCGCGCCGCGATATTCGGTTGCCGCCCTGCGGGCTGCGGGCAGCAGGTCACCGTCGGCCTTGTTGATGATCACCAGATCGGCCAGTTCCATCACGCCACGCTTGATGCCCTGCAATTCGTCCCCGCCCCCGGGCGCGAGCAGCAGGCAGAAGATGTCCACCATCTCTGCGACCGTGGTCTCCGACTGTCCGACACCGACGGTCTCCACCAGGATGACGTCGAATCCGGCAGCCTCCGCCAGCAGCATGGTTTCCCGCGTGCGCCGGGCGACACCGCCGAGCGTGCCGCCGGACGGGGAGGGGCGGATGAAGGCGTTCGGGTCGCGGGCCAGATGCTCCATGCGGGTCTTGTCGCCCAGGATCGAACCGCCGGTACGCTTGGAGGACGGATCGACCGCCAGAACCGCAACCTTCAGGTCCTGCGCTGTCAGGTGCTGGCCAAAGGCCTCGATGAAGGTGGACTTGCCGACACCGGGGGTGCCGGAGATGCCGACACGGACGGCATTGCCGCTGCTGGTCACGATCTTTTCCAGCAGGATCTTCGCCTGCTCCCGGTGATCGGCCCGACTGGATTCCACCAGCGTGATCCCACGGGCGAGCGCCCGCCGCTGGCCCGCCAGAATCCGATCCGCCATGTCCTGCAGCTTGTCTGTCATCACTCAGGCCTTCACGCCGGCAAAGGGAAGGGGGTCCGCATCCGCATCCAGTGGCCAGCGAGCCCGTGCCCCCACATCCAGAGAGTCCGTCGAGCCTGCCAGCAGCCGCTCGACGCCGGCCCACGCCACCATGGCCCCATTGTCAGTGCAGAGTGCGATGGGCGGGGCGATCATGGGCAGGTCACGGTCTGCCGCGGTCTCCGTCAGCCGTGCCCGGAGCATCCGGTTGGCCGCGACCCCGCCCGCGATCACCAGCCCGGTCGGTGCGGTGCCGGACGCCCGGCAATGGTCGATGGCGCGCCCGATCCGATCCTCCAGCACGTCGGCGACCGCAGCCTGGAATCCGGCGCAGAGGTCGGCCAGATCGTGCCGGGTCGGGGGTTGCTCAAGTTCTGACGCGGCCTTGCGGACCGCCGTCTTGAGACCGGAGAAGGAGAAATCCATGTGGTCGCGTCCGCGCATCGGTCGCGGCAGCGCGAACCGCGCCGGATCGCCGCCCTGCGCCATCTTCTCCACCGCCGGACCGCCCGGAAACCCGAGGTCCAGCAGCTTGGCCGTCTTGTCGAACGCCTCCCCCACCGCATCGTCGATGGTGGAGCCGAGACGGCGATAGTCGCCGACGCCCCTGACCAGCAGGATCTGGCAATGGCCGCCCGAAACCAGCAGCAGAAGGTAGGGAAAGGCGATATCCGACGTCATCCGCACGGTCAGCGCATGCGCTTCCAGATGGTTGACCGCGATCAGCGGCTTGCCTGTGGCCAGCGCCAGGGCCTTCGCGGTGGTGAGGCCGACGATGACGCCACCGATGAGGCCCGGACCTGCGGTCGCGGCAATGGCGTCCACGTCGCCGAGCCGGATACCGGATTCATCCAGGCAACGCGCGACGATCCCGTCCAGCTTCTCGACATGGGCGCGGGCCGCGATTTCCGGGACCACGCCAGCGAAGGGGCGATGCGCCTCTACCTGGCTGTGGACGATGTTCGCCAGTATCCGCTTGTCCGATGTCACGACGGCGGCGGCGGTCTCGTCACAGCTTGTCTCGATCCCGAGGACGATGCTCACGTCTGTGCTCCTGCTGGCCTGTCTGATGCCGACCGCCGACAGGCGGCCATGGACAGGCAGTCCATGCTGGTCAATGTTCTGGTCTCCGGGTAACACCGTGGGCAGAAACGGACAAGGTGGCGAAAACAGTGACACAGGCTTTGCGGATCGGAACACGCGGCAGCCCTCTGGCGCTCTGGCAGGCGCGGGAGGTGAAGCGCCTGCTGCACATGGCCCATCCCGAACTGGACGATTCGGCTGTCGAGATCGTGGTGATCACCACCACCGGCGACCGCATTCGTGACCGCGCACTGGCCGCCGCCGGGGGCAAGGGGCTGTTCACGAAGGAGATCGAGGAATCGCTGGCCGACGGAAGTGTCGATCTGGCCGTGCATTCCATGAAGGACATGCCGACGACCCTGCCGGAGGGCATGGATATCTGCTGCCTGTTGCCGCGGGAGGACCCCCGCGATGCCTTCATCAGCCTGGTGGCCGATTCCATCGACGACCTGCCGGAGGGTGCGATTGTCGGCACCGCCAGCTTGCGCCGTCAGTCGCAACTGCTCTTCCGGCGTCCAGACCTGAAGGTCGTGATCTTCCGGGGCAATGTTCAGACCCGCCTGGCGAAGCTGGAGGCCGGTGAGGCCGCCGCGACATTCCTGGCCAATGCCGGCCTGACGCGTCTAGGCATGACGGATCGGATCACGGCACTGATCGAGCCGGAGGAAATGCTGCCTGCGGTGGCCCAGGGCGCCATCGGTATCGAGATCCGCAGCAACGACAGTGCAACCCGTGCCCGGCTGGCCCCGTTGCATGATGCCGCCACGGAGGCGGCTCTGGCCGCCGAACGGTCGATGCTCGCTGCCCTGGATGGCTCCTGCCGGACTCCGATTGCCGGACTCGCCATCGACAACCCGAACGGCGATGGCATGTGGTTCAGGGCGGAGATCGTGATGCCTGATGGCAGCCGTCGTCACGTGACCGAGCGAACCGGGGCGTGGAGCGATGCTGCGGCGCTGGGGCAGGACGCGGGCGAGGAACTGAAGGCACTGGCCGGGCCGGAATTCCTTGCGGCAATCTGATGCGGGTCCTGCTGACACGCCCTGAAGCCGATGCCCGGGCGACGGCGTCGGTTCTGCGTGACCTGGGACATGATGTGATCGTCGATCCGGTACTGGATATCCGTTTCACCGACAGGCTGCGCCCCGACTTCGATGGGGTGGCTCACTGGCTTGCAACCAGTCGCAACGGCGTTCGCGCCCTGGTGCATTTCGATGCGGACCGCTCCGTGCCCCTGCTGGCCGTCGGGTCGAGCACGGCGGCCCTGGCGCGGAAAGCAGGCTTCACCACTGTCCATGATGCGGATGGCGATGTCTCCGACCTCGTCCGGCTGGTCCGCGATCAGGTTCCGGTCGATGGTGGTACCCTGTTTCATGCGGCGGGGTCGGAGGTCTCGGGGGATCTTGCAGCCGCTCTCAGCGGTTTCGGCTATCGCGTTCGGCGACAGGTTCTCTATGCCGCTGTGCCCGCCAGCGCGCTTCGGCCGGAGACGCTGGCGGCGCTGGATGACCATGCCATCGACGCCGTGCTGTTCTATTCCCCCCGGTCTGCAGCCTGTTTTGCGGCGCTGGTTGCGGCATCTGGTAGGCTGGACGAATGCCGGACAATCGCTGCATGCTGCATCAGTCAGCGTGCGGCAGTGGCCTTGCAGAACGTGAGCTTCCGGCGTGTACTGGCGGCACCGCGTCCGAACCAGTCGGACCTGCTGGACCTGTTGCAACAATGCGTATCGTAGACGGACGGGAATTCACTTCATGACCGACAAGGACGACAAGAAGCCGAAGCCCGAGGAGGCCGAGACGCAGGAGACGAAGCCCACCGACGCTGCCGGGACTCCCGAAGGGGACGCAGATGAGGCGGCGGCCGCGTCCACCAGCGAGAATGAGGTCGTGGAAGTCGTTGCCGCAGGTGGTGCAGTCCCTGTTACCGAGGTTGACGCCGACAAGGCAGTCGACGCCGACGCGGCTCAGGAGGGCGATGATCGCGCTGAAACCGCGACCGGGTCGGAAGCCGACACTGCCGACGTCGCGCCACCGCCGCCGCCGCCGCCCGCAGCCGCGCAGCCGCGCAAGCGGGCCGATGGCGGTGCGCGTTTTCTTGCCCTTGTCGCCATCCTGCTGGCGCTGGGTGTCGGGGCCACGACGATCCTGCCGCAGATCAGCGGCGGCGCGGCGGACCGGATCGCTGCCCTGAAGACGGAAGTTGCCAATCTGGCCGACCAGAACCGTGCGCTTGCTGCGCGGGTCGCTGACGCGCCCGCCGCCACGCCTGCCGAAGCGGTTGACCTGTCGGGCGTCGAGGGTCGGCTGGAAGCGCTGGAGGCCGCCCTGGCCGGATCCGCGACGATCGAGGACCGGCTTGCCGCACTTGAGGCCGGGCAGGGAGGTTCTGCCACCCCGGCAGCGATCTCCGAAGCCGATTTCGCAGCCCTGCGCGATGAGGTTGCCGCGCTGGCAGCGACGGTGGCCTCCTTCCGGACCGGAAGTGCGGGCAGCACGGTATCGGCACCGGTCGAGAGTAGCGGCAGCGCGGACACCGAAGCACTGGCGTCCGAGCTGGGCGACCTTGAGCAACGGCTGACTGCCATCGAGGACGGAGCAGGCGACGCCGGTACTGCAGCCCGCGACCTGCGCGCAAGTCTTGATGCGCTGCGCGACCGCATGGCGGCCCTGGCAAGCGAGACCGATGCGCTTTCATCGCGCATCGATGCCGTGGCCGAGGCTGCGGCATCGCAACGGGGCCAGGCTGATGCTGAGGCGGCGCAGAAGGCGGCGCTGGTGCTGGCGCTTGGTCGTCTGCGCGATGTTGCCGCCACCGGTGCCGCATTTCCCGGGGCCTGGAATTCGGTCGTCGAACTGGGGGTCGATCCGGCGGAGCATGCAGTGATTGCGGATGCCGCCCAGCATGGCGTGCCGACGGCGGATGCCCTGCGCCAGCGCTTCCCCGCCGCGGCGGATGCCGCGCTGACGGCGGAACGGATCGGCGGGGATGACACATGGTACGGTGCGGCGTTCCAGCGTCTGGGCAATCTGGTCAGTGTGCGCCGGGTTGGCGAGGTCGAGGGGACCGGCGTCGAAGCCATCGTGACCCGTGCCGAATATCGCCTGCAGGAGGGCAATCTGGAGGCTGCGCTTGCCGAACTGGATGGTCTGAGCGGACCACCGGCGGAAGCCGTTGCCTCCTGGCGCGTGGCTGCAGAGCAGCGGCTGAAACTGGAGCAGGCCATCCGGGCCCTGCAACAGGATGTCTTCCAGAACATGTCGCAGGGGAACTGACCGGTGATCCGCTTCATCATCCTGTTCGCCTTCGTCATTCTGGTGGCCGTTGGCGCGGCCTGGCTGGCTGATCATCCGGGCAGCATCGCGCTCGCCTGGGCCGGCTGGCGCATCGAGACCTCGATCCCTGTCCTGGTGTTGCTGCTGCTGGTGCTGATGGGCGCTTCGGCGCTGATCTATCGCCTGTGGCTCTGGCTGGTCGGCAGTCCGGGACGTATCGGCTCCGCCCTGCGCGGCAACCGCAAGGAAAAGGGCTACAAGGCCCTGACGGAGGGCATGGCCGCCATCGCGGCCGGAGAGGCGCAGGTGGCCTCCCGCGCTGCGGAACAGGCGGAGAAGCTGCTGAATGGCCCGCCGATGGCCCAGTTGCTTCGGGCGCAGGCTGCACAGCTCGCGGGCGACGACAAGACGGCGGAGAAATACTTCCGCGCCATGCTGGATACCAAGGAGACGGAGCTGGTGGCGCTGCGCGGCCTGCTGATCCAGGCGGGTCGTCTGGGTGACCACGAACAGGCCCTGGCGCTGGCCATGCGGGCACGCAATCTGCGTCCCGGCGCAGGCTGGGCCGTCCGGTCGCTGTTCGATCTCCAGGTCTCGGCCGAGGACTGGACTGCCGCCTCCCAGACCGTCGCAGGCGGGCAGCTGGCCGGTGTCTACACGCGGGAGAATGCGGGACACAAGCTGGCGGTGCTCTATACCGCCGATGCACTGGCCAAGGAGGCCGCCGGACAGCGTCGCGAAGCGCTGACGCACGCCACGGATGCCCTGAAACAGGATCCCGCGCATGTGCCTGCCGCAGTGCTGGAGGCGCGCCTGCTCGCCGCATCGGGCAAGGAGCGTAAGGCCAACCGGCACCTGACCTCAGCCTGGCAGCAGACCCGTCATCCTGCCATTGCCGAGGCGTTCCTGGCACTGAAGCCCGGGGAGAGTCCTGCGGCGCGGCTGGCGCGCTTCGAGACGCTGCACAAGTCGACGCCCGGGGATGAGGAAAGCCTGCTGGTGCTGGCGCGACTGGCGCTGGAGGCCGACGACCTGATGAAGGCCAACGAGGCAGCACAGCGCGCCAACGACAAGGCTGAAACGATCGATCAGCGCCATTGTCGCCTGATGGTCAGTCTGGCGGAGCGGTCCGGCGACGGTGCCGGGAAGGCGCGGGAATGGCTGATGCGCCTTGCGGACGCGCCCGCCGCGCCACACTGGCAGTGCGACAGTTGCGGCGAGACGCCTGCCGACTGGCACCCCCGCTGTCCCCGCTGCAACACCTTCGACAGCCTGAGCTGGCGCTCCGTGCAACCCTCTGCCGACACGGTCCTGCTGGTCGATGAGGTGAAGCAGGATGCCGACGGGGCACCGGAGGAAGTGCCCGTGGAAACCGTCGCCCGCTGAGCCGCGACCTGACCGGACGGAAATCCATGCATATCGACAGCCTTGACCATCTTGTCCTGACGGTGGCCTCCATCCCCGCGACTGTCCGCTTCTATACGGAGGCCCTGGGCATGCAGGTGGAAACCTTCGGACAGGGACGGACCGCCCTGCGTTTCGGCAACCAGAAGATCAACCTGCACGAGGCGGGCAGGGAGTTCGAGCCGAAGGCCGACCGCCCGACACCGGGATCGGGCGACCTCTGTTTCCTCACCACAGTCCCCCTGGCAGACGTCCTGGCACATCTGGAAGCACTTGGTGTTCCTGTGCTGGAGGGGCCGGTTCAGCGTACCGGGGCCAGCGCGCCGATCCTGTCCCTCTATCTCAGGGACCCGGACGGGAACCTGATCGAGGTGTCGAACATTCTCGATTCCGACCCGACAGTAGACCGGCGCTGATGGTTCGTGTCCAGACGGCCCTGGGGCTTCTGATCGCCCTCACGCTTCCGTTCGTGCTGGAGGACTATGACCTCTATCGCTTCACGGACGCGATTGTCTTCGCCATCGCCATTCTGGGGCTGAACCTGCTGACCGGGATCAGCGGGCAGTTCTCCATCGGTCACAGCGCGTTCTTCGCCATCGGTGCCTATACGGTGGCGATGCTGACCACCGAATGGGGCATGTCCCCCTATCTGGCACTGCCCTTCGGCGCGGTATCGGGTTTCGTCTTCGGCTTCCTGTTCGGCTGGCCGGCCCTGCGGTTCAGCACCGTGCATCTGGCGCTGGCCACCTGGGGACTCGCCCTGGTGGTGCCGCGTATCCTGAAGGCCCCGCCATTCGACCAGTTCACCGGCGGGGTGCAGGGCATCTATCTGGATCGTCCCGGGGCACCGTTCGGCCTGCCACTGTCCGATGACCAGTGGTGGTACCTGGTGTCGCTGCTGATCGTTGTGCTGTCGGCCTTCCTGATCGGCAATCTGATGCACGGCCGCATCGGGCGGGCGCTCAGGGCGCTGCGCGACCACCCGGATGCGGCGAAGACCATGGGGATCAATGTCGCCCTGTTCCGGACCACGGCCTTTGGCGTGTCGGGTGCCGCGGCGGGACTGGCCGGCGGGCTCGCCGGGCTGCTGGCGGATTTCGTGGCGCCGGATACCTACACGATCTTTCTGGGGATTGCCCTGCTGATCGGGGCAGTGGCGGGGGGCATCGATACCTTGCGGGGCGCGTTCGTCGGCGGCCTGATCGTCGAATTCCTCCCCGATGCGGCCGGGATCATCTCGAAGTCCATCTCCTTTCCGGTCTATGGGCTGCTGCTGATCGCGCTGGTGATGCTGATGCCGCATGGTGTCGTACCGGGCCTGGACCGGCTCTGGCAGCGCCTCTCCGGCGACCGCGGTCAACGCCCGCCACCACCGCTTTCATGAAGCTGTCATTTTTCCTGAGAGCAGGGGTTCACAAGCCGGGGCACAGGGGCTATATCACCGCTCCCGGCAACGCGGTTCCAACCGCTCGCCAGGCACCTTGACGCGGGGTGGAGCAGCCCGGTAGCTCGTCAGGCTCATAACCTGAAGGTCGCAGGTTCAAATCCTGCCCCCGCAACCACTTTTACCGAACGGGCCGTTCTCTCATCGAGGGCGGCCCGTTTGCTTTGTGGTTCCGGTGCATCGGTCAAGGCGGCCATCTCGACGATGTTGCCGACGCGGCCAGTGGACCAGCCGTCGCTTCGACCCGACCCGCTTGGGGGCACGAGAGTCTGGTCAACCAGCTCTCGCAGGATCTCTCCAGCAAGGGTTCACGCGAGACATGCGCGAGCTCAAGGCGATGCAGAGTTGGGGGAGCAGGGCACCCCGCCATCCACGATCACTTCAACCTCGACCGCTATCTCAGCCGCCGACCCGACTTCAAGCGGCGCTACGATGCAATGGTCGCGGACTGGCGACAGATCACGGCCTGAGAGGTGGCCCGACAAATCTGGACAGTTGAGTTAGGTGGATTTTCTGCTCCCAATCCGGCAGCGTTGCCGGGACGAAGGAGCGAAGATGACAAGACGACCCAGGCGGAACCACAGCCCTGCCTTCAAAGCGAAAGTCGCATTGGCGGCGCTGAAGGGCGACAGGACGATGAGCGAGCTGGCGACGCAGTTCGACCTGCATCCCAATCAGATCAAGCAGTGGAAGGATCAGCTGCTTGAGGGCGTAACGGGTGTCTTCGATGACACGCCAAAGGCCGCGAAAGAGCCGCAGATCGACGTAAAGTCCCTGCACGCGAAGATTGGCCAGCTGGCGCTGGAAAACGATTTTTTAGAGGGCGCGCTCGACAAGGCCGGTCTGTTGCCGAGCGCAAGGAAATGACGGGCCCGGACCACAGGCTGAGCCTGACACGGCAAGCCCGGCTTCTCGGGATCAGCCGGGGCAGCCTGTATTACGCGCCGCGCCCGACCAGTGCGGCGGACCTCAAGCTTATGCGCAGAATTGACGAGTTGCACATGGACTACCCGTTCGCGGGCAGCCGTATGATGAAAGGGTTGCTGCGGCAGGAAGGCTTCACGGCCGGGCGGCTGCACGTGGCAACCTGCATGAAAACGATGGGCATTGAGGCGCTCTATCGCAGACCGAACACCAGCAAGCCTGCGCCCGGTCACAGGATCTATCCCTACCTGCTGCGCAAGCTGGCCGTGACGCAGCCCAATCAGGTCTGGGCCATGGATATTACCTACATTCCCATGGCCCGAGGGTTCGTCTATCTGGTCGCCGTTCTGGACTGGTTCAGCCGCAAGGTTCTGGCCTGGCGGCTGTCGGTGACGCTGGAAACAGCGCCGTGTCTGGAGGCCTTGAATGATGCCCTGCGCAGATATGGCAAGCCGGAGATCATGAACTCGGACCAAGGATCACAGTTCACGTCCATTGACTTCATCAAGGCGCTGAAGGACGCCGACATCCAGATCAGCATGGATGGCAAGGGCGCTTGGCGCGATAACGTGTTTGTCGAACGGCTCTGGCGCAGCGTCAAATACGAGGAGGTCTATCTGCACGCCTATGAAAGCGTGTCAGCCGCCCGACAGGGCATCGACCGATACCTGGCCTTCTACAACACAAGGAGACCGCATTCATCGCTGGAAGGGCAAACGCCCGATCAGGCATATCACATCAAGTTGCAACCAATCCCGGTGGCGGCATAACCAAGCGGAAAATCCACCTAAGAAACGGCTCGAAACTGTTCAAACGAACCGAACCACCTCTTTCCGAACGCGACGGCTTCTGAATCCCATATCGAGAACTACAGCTACCCCAATGATAATTACAGGATCTTCCAGATCCTGCACTTCGGCCTGGAGCACAACCCCGAGCGGATCACGCGCCTGCTCTATGACGCGCTTCATCTTGTCGTACCTGTCGACGGACGCAAGCGGCTCGGCCTCACATGGGTCAAGTACAATGGCGTCGATGAGCATGGGCAGAAGTTTCTGGTTGCCTTCGATTGCACGGACCGAATGTTGAAGAATTCGCAGGAACATGTGGCCCTGATCAGCATTTACCGCGTTCTGGCCCAGTCCGGTATCCACCCGTCAACCAGCCATCTCGACCTGCATGTTCGGCCTGCTGAAATCGACCTTGGCGAGGCTGCGCTGACGCCCGAGCGCCTCATCGAGCATGTGCCCATATTTGCTCCTTTGGGGGAGCATGGGCGTTCCCGGCTCTGTGATCTGGTTGAGAGGCGAACGTTTGCGCCTGGTGAGGCGGTGGTCAAGGAGGGGGACATTGGAGACTCGATGTTCCTTATTGCCGAGGGCGTGGTCTCCATCGAGGTCTCCGCGGAAGGACAGGAAGAGCGAATGGAGGTCGCGCGTCTCGGGCCGGGCGAGTTCTTCGGCGAGATGGCCCTGCTCACAGGCGATCCGCGCGCTGCGACCGTGGTCGCGCGGGACACGACCTTGACCTACGAAGTAACCAAGGCAGCAATTGCGCCTTTGATGGAGGGGGCCCAGTCCCTTGGCGCAGAACTGAGTGATGTGCTGGCCGAACGTCAATTGAAGACGGCTTCCGAGCGCGAGGCCAGTCGTTCGTACGAAGAGGTGAAGGCCGAGATCAGCAAGGGTCTGTTCGGTCGGATTCAGAATTTCTTCGGAAGAGCGCCAGCATCAGCGGAGAAGCCGTCACCGACGCCAGAGGGAGCCCCTTCGGTCCGTGATCACAGTGGCAACGGGACGGATCAACAGGCGGCCGTGGTGCCGCCGAACGGTGCAGCATCAGAGATTGGGGCAACAGAGACGCCGTGCAAGCCAGCGGCACCGGCTGAGCAGACGGCGGAGGTCAAGACGCCGCGCAAGCGAACAGCATCGGTTGCACGAACGGCAAAGGCCAAGACGACACGCACGCGGGCGGCACCGGCTGAGCAGGCGGCGAAGGTCAAGTCGCCACGCAAGCGGGCAGCACCGGCTGAGCCTGCGGCGAAGGTCAGGACGCCACGCAAGCGGGCAGCACCGGCTGCTCGGGCGGCAAAGGTCAAGACGCAGCGCGAGCCGGCGGCATCGGCTGAGCAAGATGCCGAGGGATCGCTCAACTCGACTGAACCAGTTTCTGCTGTAGCTGAAACACAGAGCATTGTTGAGGCGAAATCCAGCGACGACGCGGTTGCCAGGTTGCGCCGCGAGTCGAAGATGAATGGAAAGGCGAGGAACGCTCAGTTGAACTTGTCTGAAGTCGATGAGAACGAGACCACCTCCTCGAACGAGAACACGCAGGGACCCTAGTAAAGTCGAGAAGATATCGAGTTCGTGAGACTTATGAATTGGTTGAGCCAACTTCTGGACTGGGGGTTGGGAGGCGCTTCGGGAGTGAGCTAGTCACCACTCGTCAACATCGTTCCACAAGACCCCGACGGATGCACGGAGAATGACAATGAATGACAAGGCCAACGGTTTGATTTCGCGAAGGAAGTTGCTGGCTACAGGAGGTATTGCGACCGGAATGTTGCTCGGCGGCGTATCCCTGCCTGCTGCTGCGCAGAGGGTTTATTACCCCAGAGGCGATATGATCCTGGGTGATCCGAATGCCCCGGTAGAGGTAATCGAATATGCTTCCATGACCTGTTCCGATTGTCGCCGTTTTCACGAGGAAGTCTATCCGGCGCTGACGGAGGAGTGGGTTTTCTCCGGCAAGGTGCGGTTCGTCCTCCGCGAATATCCGCTGGACCGTTACGCCCTTCAGGCGTCCATGTTGGCGCGATGCAGCGGCGAGCAGAACTTCTTCGGCGTCGTCGATGTGTTGTTCGAGCGTCAGCCAAGCTGGTCCAAGATCGCTAACCCGACGGCGGCGTTGCGCCAGATCGGCATGCAGTTTGGTGTGTCCGGTCAGGCTTTCGATGCCTGCATGGCAGATGAGTCACTTGTCGACATGATTCTGTCTTCGCGGCTGGAGGGGCATCAACGCATGCGGGTTACCAGTACGCCGACTCTCTTTGTCAACGGCCAGATGGTTTCCAACCCCATGGACTATTCGGAGATCTCGGGTCGAATTCGCAGCGCATTGCAACGTTAGGGGCCATGACAGCAGTGAGTTTCGGCAGTTCACTGCTGTCTACCCTTGTCCCGCCGAGCAGGTAGACGAGGGGCCTGTGTCCCTTGGCAGGCCTGACTGTGCCGGGCTTGTCGAATGTCGGCTTCAGATTGACCTGACCGGGCGCGATCGATTTGCGGCGCACGGAGCGCTATATGTCGGAGACGTCCTGTGCGAAGGGGAGGAAAAGCACGATGACGGCGACCGGCGATGGGGCGACGACGCCGCGGATCCTGCCACTGCTGATGTTGTTGTTCGCAGTCGGTGACCTGTCGACCTCACTGCTGGTGCCGAGCCTCCCCGGAATTGCCCGCGAGTTCGGTACGCCCAATGTCACCGCCCAGCTTGCGATCTCCGGTTTCGCGGTGGCGTTCGGCCTCGGGCAGTTGCTGATGGGGCCGCTTTCCGACGCATTCGGCCGACGGCCGGTGCTGATCGGTGGGCTGATGCTGTTCGGCATCGGCTCGGTTCTGGCTGCGCTCGCCCCTGGTATCGGAGTGCTGATCGCCGGTCGCATCGTCCAGGGCGCCGGTGCCAGCGCCGGGTACGTGCTGGCCCGCGCGGTCGTGCGTGACATCGCGACCGATGACCGCCAGACCGCCCGGATGATGGCGCCGCTGTTCATTTCCAGCGGCACGATGATGATCTGCGGCCCGCTGATCGGCGAGGCGCTGATACCCCATGGCGGCTGGCAGGCCGCGATCCTCGCCGGGCTGCTGGTCGCCGGTTTTGCCTGCGCCTGGCTGGTCGCGAGCTTTCGCGAGACACTGACGGAGCGGACGACGGGTGGGCTGAACCCGATCCGCATGGCCCGAACCTATTCCGGCCTGTTCGTCCATGGGCGCTATTTCGCCTACCTCTTCACGCACTGCTGTGCCTATGGCGCGAGCTATACCTTCATCGCCAACGCGCCCTTCATTGACCTGGCGAACGGTCAGGCCGGGCCGCTTGGCCTTGGTATCAGCGTTGGCGTGGTGATGGCCGGCTTCCTGAGCGGATTGCTGATCGCTCGTCGGCTGGCTGGGTCGATCGGTGTGCCCCAGGGCGCGCACTATTTCGTCATTGCCTCGATTGTTCCGGTACTGGTGCAGGTCGCGCTCCATCAGGCGGGCATGCTGCACCAGTACGCCTACCTGGCGCTGGAGTTCCTGACCATCGCACTGCTTGGCGGCATGGCCCCGTTCACAGCCGCCGGCGTCGTGATCGAGGCGCCGGGCCGTGCCGGATCGGGCGCCGCACTGCTCGGCGCCTCCCAGATGCTCACTGTCGCCAGCGTCATCGTCGTCGTCGGTTTGCTGAACGACGGCACCATGCTGCCGCTGGCACTGATGCAGATCGCGTTGCTGGTCGCCGCGGTTATCGGCTTCCGACTGACCTACGGACCGATCCCGAAGGCAACATGACGCTTCCCACAGGACAACGCGCGAAATCGGATATGCGGATGATCCGCGCGGTGTTGGACATGATGACTACCGACCGCGCGGCTCGGTGCAGGTTCGCAAGGGTCGAGCCATTGCCGTGGTTTGCGAATAGCCCGTTCCGGATCCAGACTGAGACCGGCGAAGAACGATCTGGTGAAGCTGTTCAGCCAGGTTCTGACCGGGCGGTATCGGGTGGGAATGCTGGGCTTTCTGGTTTGGGGCCAAGCAGATTGGCGTATGGTCGCGGATGTGTCGGGAAGGATGAAACGTGGACGGAATGGAACTGCTTGCGGACCTTCACCGCAGCGCCAGGCGGCAGGGACCGGGTGGCGACGACGAAACGCGTCTCGCCATCAGGCTCTCGGGACTTGCCGGTATCAGGGACATCCGGATCGCGGATATCGGCTGTGGCTGCGGTGCCTCAGCCCTGATACTTGCCGGTGAGCTCGATGCCACAGTCACCGCAGTGGATTTCCTGCCGGTGTTTCTCGCCGAGCTTGAGACAGCCGCCAGGCGCGCGAATCTCGGTGATCGCATCAGGCCCCTGAACGTTTCCATGGAAGCGCTTCCCTTCGAGGATGGGCAGTTCGATGCGATCTGGTCAGAGGGTGCGGTCTACAGCATGGGGTTTGCCAACGGTGTGAGATCCTGGCGACGTTTCCTCAAGCCTGGCGGCATATTGGCCGTTTCCGAGTTGACCTGGCTCACGAGCGACAGGCCGACCGACCTGCAGGAACACTGGCAGCGGGAATATCCCGAGGTAGGCACTGCAGCCGAGAAGCTGGCTGTTCTCGAAGCCAGCGGCTACGCACCCGTCGGCTATTTCGTGCTGCCGGAGCATTGCTGGATGGACAATTACTACACGCCGATGCGCCGCAGGTTCCGGGCATTCCTTGACCGAAACGGCAATACGGCTGAGGCCGTTGCCTTGGTCGAGGCTGAGGAAATCGAGATATCCCTCTACGAGAAATTCTCCGATTACATCAGCTACGGCTTCTACATTGCCCGGCGCGCATAGATGCTGTGATACCAATGGCGCACGCTATCCGGCCAGTCGGCCCGCTACAGGAGAACAGTCAATGACCGAGCGATCCATGGAGCTTCAGGCATTCATCGACGCGGCTGCCATGGCCTTTGCCGGGCGGGCCGGGGAGGGGCGGTCGCAGGCATCGGTCTCGGAGTGCTTTGCCGCACTGGCGCGCCCGAGGGGCATGGCGTCAGGGGCAGGTGAGCGTCTGCCGACATGCGAAAGGTATCTCGACATGGCGACCGACCCGGATCGCCTTGACGACGAGGATCTCGTGCGGCTCGCCGTTGCGTTCCGGCGTATCGAACCGGCGCTCGTCTGGGGCAGGCGGTCGGTCAGGGGACTCAACGCCGAAGAGGGTTTCACCGACGGGCACGCGAACGCCATGGTCCTGGGTCCCAGCGGTATCGAACGACGAACCGACGTCTGGCTGGGTGTCTCGCTGGTCGCGCCGCACGTGCGTTACCCGGACCATGACCATCCGCCGGAGGAGACCTATCTGGTGATGACCTCAGGGGAGTTCATGCAGGAAGGAGGTCCCTGGTTCGAGCCGGGAACAGGTGGTTCCCTGTACAACCGACCGGGCAGCCTTCATGCCATGCGTGCGGGCTCTGAACCGCTCTTTGCCTTCTGGCTGCTGCAAAGCAGGGCACCGGATGTCGCATGATGCTTCAGCGGCATCCGGCTGATCGACGGATGCGGAATGCGTGGAGGGACATTGGCAGGTCCGTCCACGCACCGCTGATCAGAACAGGCTGAAACGGTAGCCGATGCCGACACCGACAATCACGGGATTGATGTCGAGTGTCGTCCTCTGCACGCCGATGTTGGCGGTGCGCAGGGTGACATCGGTGCTGATACGGACGTACTTCACATCGACATTGAGGAACAGGTTCTCTGCAATGCGATAGTCGAGGCCTGCCTGCACGGCCAGCCCGAAGGAATCCTCCGCTTCCACCTTTGTCGCGCCGACCGCGTTGATCAGCGCCCCGTCCGCATCCTCTCCGTAGAACATGGTGTAGTTCAGTCCCGCACCGAGATATGGCTGAAAATCGCCACCGGGATTGAAGTGATACTGCAGGGTCAGCGTTGGCGGCAGCAGCCAGGCGCTGGCGGCGTTGCCCAGGTTCGCGATGCCGCCCCGGCCCTCGATCTGATGCCGGGTCGTGGCCAGGATCAGTTCCGCCGCGATGTTGTCCGAGAAGAAGTAGGTGAAATCAAGCTCCGGCACGACCGCGTTGCCGGCACGCAGTTGCGAATTCCCAAGCGTCGGCTGAATGCCGTTCGATTCTGCGGTTGGCAGCACTGCGATGCCTCTGATGCGAACCCCCAGATCGCCAGCCTCCGCCTGCGCGGGACGCGCCATCAGCGAAGCGCCAACGAAAAGTGCGGTGACAGACAGGATTGCAGCTATTGCTCGTCTCATTGTCGCGGCTCCAGATATCGATTGCCTTGATTGGCTGAGATTTCATTCTGGTTCCGGGACGGCTCCGGGTTCTTGATGTGGGTCAAGTCGCTGGAATTTTTGACGATTTTCAGGAGATTCTTGCGCGCTGGGTGAGGCGTGGCCGGCGCGCTTGAATGTCTGCTGTCAGCGCAAATGTACCCGCATCGCCAGGATCGGCAACGAGACTGCCATCGTTCTGGATCCCGACCGGCTGGTGCAGGCGTGCTTCCACTCCGAGCTCGAATCTTGCTGATCCGGGGCAATCAAGGCATGCATTGGAGGGCACAGAACCATGTCGCTTGAGAAGGAACTCAGACCTTACATCGATGCACTGGTCGACCGGAAGCATCCGCTTGGCACGATCGAGTTGCGGGGCTTCGTCAACAAGCTTTCCAGTATCGCCGTCGACTACAGCAAGCGAGGCGGGAAGAGCAAGACCGACTCCGCACAGGCGGAACTTTCTGCGGATGACCGCTCGTATCTGGAGCGCCAGATCAATCTGAGTCTGGAGAAGCTTGCAAGTTCGGCCGATGCGATTCTGGAGGCTGTCGACAGTCTCTCCGACGCGGCGGGAGACAGGAAGAAGACGCAGGCTGCCAGCAGCAAGATCGTTCAGGCGTTTGATTTCCAAGACCTCGTTGGGCAGAGGCTGCTGGAGATGCGTCGCCGACTTTCGGAACCGGATCAGTGGCCGCCGTGCTGCCCCGGGGGCTTCCGGTCCAGGCCTGGACATGACGGTGGATCAGGAAATGGTCGACAAGCTGATGGCCGATTGATCCGGAGCCGAGGCCTGATCTGGTCCGATGGCCAGATGCTGGCCATTCAGAGGCCCAGGTGGCAAGGCCGCCAATCCCTCTGAAGTACGGACAGCATCTGCATCAGTGGATCCTGCTTTCAGAGGCATGCAATTTTCGGATTCCGTGAATTCATGAGGACTTTACGGCGGATATTTCAATAACCGGCGGATTTCCGTTCCGGGTATTGAGTATTGAAAGGGGAGCTACGGGGCCTCAGACAAGATTTGTCTGAAGATGATGTGCAGGTATCAGGCAGGCTTTGAATTCAAGCATCGTTAACCTGTCCGATGATACGAATATCACGTGGCAAGGCACAGGCTGCCGACACCAGCCTCAACATACCAAGCGGGATCTGGCCAGGACGATGGAAGTAACCAGTTTCGATTTCGAGCACCGAATTTTCACTCTCCCGGGCGCGTATATCTTCGGCACCGGGGCGGATCGCAAGCCCATGCTGCATGTGGAGATGGGTGAACTCCATGCGGCCCTGTCGATCGAGGGGCTGGTCAAGGAGTTCGGCATTGCGCCGGATTCGAAAGACTATGAGCTGATCGGCGTTGCCCAGGACGCGTTGAAGTTCGTTCAATACATCTCTCCGGGCGATTCGATCCCGACCGAGATTATCGACGGAACGGCGTCCTGGCCCATCGGACCGGAACACTTCGAGTCTGCCAAGAACCAGTTGATGCTGAAGCTGGCCTCCTGGGTGTCGGGAGAGAGTGTCACCAAGGCAGACAACGCCGCCATGACCAAGTTGCTTGACGACCCGGATGTTCAGAAGAACATCCAGAAGGGCTTCGAGCAGGCTGCGGAAGCCCTGAAGCTCGACAGCCGGGAAAAGGTCGTGGAGATGATCGAGCGTCTCGGTCGGGAGCTTTCATACATCCACGCGCTTCGTGAATATTATCACTGGGTTTTTCTGATCCGGCGGCATCTGAAAGCTGCCCAAGGGTTGCTGAAGGCCGACTCCCAGTCGCTGGAGAACGCCATTCGCGCGGATCTGCTGGCCGATAATGCGACGAAGGAATTCAGACGGAAGTTCGAGAATGTCGATGCACAGATCGACGATGTGGTTTCCGCCCTCAGCAACCTGCCGAATGTCATCGAATTCGTTCGTGTCGAGCGCGATGACCTGCACATGGGCACACTTGTCTGGTCGGAGATCGAGGAAGAGTGGAAAGCGCCGAAATTCGAGACCAGGGAAAGCGTACGGCGGGCGATTTCCGCTCTCTATACCTTCCTCGCGCAGAGGTTCCTGAAGACCGATTGGTAGGAAACGGGGCTCCAGGACCGGGCCCCATTGCTGCACGTACTTCATCGAACGCCAGAGACATGCGTTCGATGAAGATCTGTCGAGGATGCGGCCACGTCCGTACACCCCCTGCCGGCTGATCGTGGGCTCTCCGTGCACCTGTTCCCTGCGACGGCTTCGAGCTCATTCAGACACATTCCGCGGGGCGCGACGGATGGCCGATTTCGCGGTCTGGCTGTTGGTCAGATCACCATCGACGACCAGGTCGGCTTCTGCCGCAGCACACCCGCGACAATTTCGAGGCCGCGTTGCAGCCGCTCTTCACTTGCCTCGTGGCTGACGCAGAGACGGATGGCTTCTGGCGCATCACCCGCGTTGACGGCGAAGCTGCGGCCCTCGCTGATCCGAACGCCTAGGCGGGCGCATTCCGCGCAGAACACATCGGCACGCCAGCCGTCGGGGAGGGGCACCCAGGTATGGAAACCCTCCGAGACCTCCGGGATCGCCTCCGCGCCCAGTACGCTGCGCGCCAGTTGCTGGCGATGCGCGGCGGTTCGTCTCTGCTGGCCGGTCAACCTCTCCGCGGTGCCATCCTTGATCAACCGGCTGGCAACTTCGAGGGTCATCGGCGGCGTCATCCAGACGCTCAGATTGACCGACTGATGAAGGGCAGGGACGAACTTCTTCGGTGCCTTCAGAAAGCCCACCCGCAGTCCGGGCGCGACCGTCTTGGACAGGCTGGTCACGTAGATTGCCGTCTCAGGCGCAACCTGTGCCAGCGGCGCGGGCTTCTCGCGCTTGAGTGGTCCGAACACATCGTCCTCGATCAGGACCACGCCATGGCGCGCGGCGATCTCCGCGATCCTCATCCGTCGCGCCCTGGACAACGTGATCGTCTTGGGAGCCTGCAGGGTCGGCGTCAGATAGAAGGCTTTGGGGTTTGCCTTGCGGCACCAGGCCTCGAAAGCCTCCGGCACCACACCTTCGCCGTCCATCGCGACACCTCCGGTCTGCAGGTTGAGACGGGCTGCCATTGTGAGCACCGGCGTGTAGGTCAGCGACTCCGTCAGCAGCAGATCGCCCGGCTGCAAGAGCGCCATGAGGATGCACAGGATCCCGTGCTGCCCGCCGATGACCGGAACGATGCAATCGAGGTCCGATTCAAGGCCGCAACGCGCGAGCCATATCTGACCCGCCTCCAGGTGGTGCAGGAGGTCTGCATCCGTCTGGTAGTCCAGGAGGGATCGCAAGTGCACAGTGTCGGCAATCCCGGACATCACGCGGCGGACGTGCTGCTCTGACACCCCCGGCATCGGCAGGTTGCGCGACAGGTCAATCGGCCCGCTCTCTGCCCGGCGAAGGGTTTCGGGTTCCGCCTGCGCCGGATCGGGGGCGATCGACCGCACAAAGGTCCCCCGACCCACCTCACCCTTCAGCAGCGCCCGCTTTACCGCCTCCGCGTAGGCCCGGCTGGTCGTGTTCGGGGATATGCCGAGTTGATAGGCCAGTTCACGATGCGGTGGCAGGCGTGTCCCTGCGGGCAGGCGTCCCGTCGCAATATCCTCCGCCATCGCCTCGACGATCCGGAGATATTTCGGGCCATCACGCCCCGACAGATCGGGAATCCAAATTGCCATCAGATCAATCTTTCTATTGCACTGATAAATGTGTGATTGCAGTGACTGTGGGTGTCAATGCAATCATGGACTCCAGTCATGGCACTTTTCTCTCCGTCAGTCGGGAAAGGCATCGTCCTCTCCCTGGTCAGCCTCATGCTGCTCGGAGTCATGCCGATTATCTCCAACCTGCGCCCGTCCGATATCGGGGCGCTCGGCTTCGCCTTTGCGCTCTCTGTCTGGCAGGTGGTGTTCGCTGCGCCGGTGTTCGGATGGGAACTGCGAAGGGGCGGCAGGGGGATTTTCGGCATTGATCTGTCCCGCCGGCAACGTGACCGGATGATACGCGTCGCGCTCTTCACCGGCATGCTTTTCGGCCTCTCGACCTATCTGTACGTTCTGGGGGTCGAAAAGGCCGGTGCGGCGAATGCAGCCATTGCGATCCAGGCCTACCCGCTGTTCGCGATCCTTTGGGAGTCCCTGTTCCTGAAACGGCGCAAGACCGCAGTCGAACTGGCCCTGACAGTTGTTCTGATCGGCGCACTCTACTGCCTCGGCACCGGCGGCACTTTCCTGATGTCGAGCCTGTCGCCCTGGTTCCTCGTGTCTCTCGGGGTGCCCCTGCTGTGGAGTATCGCCCATGTCATCATCAAGGAGGAGCTCAGCAAAACGCCCATAACGCCGGTGCAGGTCACGTTCTTCCGGGTGGCGGTCTCGACGCTGTTTCTGGCGGTCGTTCTGGCCGTGGCTGTCCCGTCAGGGTTCGCTTCAGGCATAGGCGCCATTTTCCATGCAATGTCGGCCCTCATGGGGCTGGTCTACTTCCTGGAACTGCTCGTCTGGTTCTACGCTGTCCGCCATATCGATGTGTCATTGGCCAGTTCGATCACCACACCCTGGCCTGCCTTCACGATGGTCCTTGCCGTCCCGTTCCTCGGCGATGCCATCGCACCTCACCAGGTCGTCGCCCTGGCAGTCGTGGTCGCCTGCATCTATGGCCTTACGCTCGCGAGTCTGAGAAAAGGCAGGCTCCGGCACACCGCACCGGAAGCCTAGACGATGGTGGCCCCGCTGAACCCCTGCCCATCCACTGGACAGGGCTGAGAGTCACCAGGGCTGGATGCGTGGAGAACCGACGCACGTCGGCGTGACCGCCCGCATGGGCACCCCGTCGGAGCGGGTGAACACGGCGCGTTGAGCGTGAGACAGAAAATCGTGGCGGACAGGGTGGGATTCGAACCCACGAAGGGGGTTAACCCTTGGCGGTTTTCAAGACCGCTGCCTTCAACCACTCGGCCACCTGTCCCGCGCCGGGCGGCTTTAGCAGAGTGGTGTGAATGCTGTCCAGCGTGCATGCGCCGGACTCTGGCATCGGGGTCAGCCGGTGCCGGAGCCTGCCTTGCTGCCGACGATCCGGGCCAGCGCGAGGGAGGCGGTGAGGCCGGGAGACTCGATCCCGAACAGGTTGATCAGTCCCGGACAGCCGTGGTCGTCGGGGCCTTCGATGCGGAAATCGGCAGCCTCTTCGCCCGGGGCAGTGAGCTTCGGACGCGCCCCCGAGTAGCCGGGCAGCAGCGCGCCGTCGGGCAGGTCGGGCCAGTAGCTGCGGACGGCGGCGTAGAATTTTTCCGCGCGCGCGGGATCCACGGTGTAGTCGATCCGGCTCGGGTTCCGCGTTTCCAGCCACTCGACGTCAGGGCCGAAACGGGCGCCGCCGCCGATGTCGATGGTGACATGAACGCCCAGACCCCCGGGTTCGGGCACCGGATAGATCAGGCGGTTGAACGGCGCACGACCGGCGAGCACGTAGTAGTTGCCCTTGGCGAACCATGTTTGCGGCCGCGCGCTCGCCGGCAGCCGGTCGATGTCTTGCACCAGGCCGGGGGCATCCAGTCCGCTGGCATTGACCAGGGTGCGACAGCGCATCTCGAACGGGGCCGCGCCACCGGTGCGGATGCCCGGCCCGTCGTCCGAAACGGTGATCTGTTCGACCGGCGTGTCGAAGGCGATCATCGCCCCATGTGTCTCGGCGTCGCCCTGCAGCGCCAGCATATAGCCATGGCTGTCGATGATGCCGGTGGAGGGGGACAGCAGGGCCTTCACGCCGGTCACGGCAGGCTCCAGCTCTGCCAGTTCGGCCCGCCCGACCGCGCGCAGGTCGGGCACCCCATTGGCGACGGCCTTCTGGCGAATGCCCTCCAGCGTGGCGATCTGGCTCTCGCTGGTGGCGACGATGACCTTGCCGCAACGCCGGTGCGCAACGCCGTGGCTCTCGCAGAACGCATACAGCAACTGCTTGCCCTGGACGCAGGTCAGGGCCTTCAGGCTGTCCTTCGGATAGTAGATCCCGGCGTGAATGACCTCCGAATTCCGTGAACTGGTGATCGAGCCGATCAGCGATTCCCGCTCCAGCACGATGACCTCGCGCCCGGCCATCGCCAGTTCACGTGCAATGGCGAGACCGACGACGCCCGCGCCGATGACAACGGCATCAGCGGTTTCCATTGGTGTCTCCGCCTTGTCCGGCAACGGGTTCTTCTGAAGGGGCTTCAGGCTCCGGGGCGGATTCCGTCTCCGGTGTCCCGTCCTGTTGTCCATTGTCGGGAGGTGTCTCGCCGTTCTCATCCTGCTCCACGGTCAGTTGCACCGCGTAGGATGTGCCGCGTACCGGCATGGCCACGAAATCGACATGCTGCTTCGCCGTCGGGGCGGGCTTGCGCAGCATGCGGAACAGGGTCAGCAGGCCGATGATGCAGTGGATCGCGGCCAGGGTGATGAAGAAGCCGTCGGGGCCGGTCAGGTCGATGGCAAGGGCCGCCAGGTTCGGGCCCAGGATGGCGCCCGTACCGTTCAGAAAGATCAGGCCGCTGGAGGCGGCGACCATCTTCTTCAGGGGCACCCGGTCGTTCACATGGGCATTGAACAGCGAATACATCGGGATGGAGAAGCCGCCGAAGATGGCCATGGCAATGAACAGCGGCCAGACACTGCGCGATTCAATCATGGCTGGCGGCTGCACGGTCACCGGTTCCGGCAACAGGATCGCGACGATCGC